>CAZJMW010000001.1:0-68797 GCA_964547375.1 uncultured Dehalococcoidales bacterium
GGGTGTCGGATTATCCTTCATGATGGTCATATTCTACTTGAATCGGCGGATAAATAAAAGTGGTACGAATATATTATCGAACAGTTGGAGGAGACTATGGGGTATCGATATGCACAGGAATAAAAAAGGCCTTTTATGATAGAATTATAGGCAGCTTTTATACAGGACTGAAAATGAAATACAAATTACTTGTAGTGGATGTAGACGGTACGCTGGTCGATAAAGACGGGAAGATTTCGGCTTTCGATGGGCAGGCAATTGCCAAAGCGCAGTTGGCAGGTATACAGGTTTCGCTCTCTACCGGCAGGGTGATACGCGCCTGCCGCCATATCATCGAGGAACTGTCTTTAACAGGGCATCATATTTTCTTTGACGGCGCTGTTATCAGCGACCCGCTTAAAGACGATATCATTTATATGAAAACGATTGATGAAGATGTGGTAAGACGGGCGGTGGAATTTACCCGCGTCAATAAGATATATTTAGAGCTTTATACCACCGAAAAGTTTTATGCCGAACGGGCAAACTGGTCGGATACGGTACATCGCAACTATTTCGGGGTTGACCCTGTTATTGATGACCTTGATAAAATTTGCCAGTGTCATCAAATTGTAAAGGCGGAGTTGATTTCACATAGTAAAGAGGAAGACGCGCAGGTAAAGATGTTTAAAAAGGAATTCGATGGCATGCTGCGTTTTTCCCCGGCACATTCACCGGCGCATCCGAATATCGAGTTTATGAACATCGTCGACCCAGCGGTTTCTAAAGGTCAAGCCCTGCAATTTTTAATTCAATACTCTGGGATTAAAAAGGATGAAGTGCTGGCGATAGGGGACGGGCTTAATGATTTACCCCTTTTCGAAGCTGCGGGAACAAAGGTAGCTATGGGGAACGCCTATGACGAACTCAAGGCACTGGCAGATGACATAACACTTGACGTGGAAAACGGCGGTGTAGCGGCGGCTATCGGAAAATACCTGCTTTGAAGTCCTCAAGTACAGTAATTGTTTATCTGAACAATTAAAGTGTTCAGATGTCGATGACTATATCGTATTTATCTAAAAGCCCGATTGCTTCCGGTAAGGAAAATTTTGCTTTTTTTATCCTGTTAAGTTGCGGGTCAATCGAATAGTTGCGTGAAGTGCGAAAATCAGCTCCCTCTATAATGGTGTTACTGAATATGGCGTTGGCCATATCACAATTTGTAAAAACAGCCCCCGACAGGTCGCAGGCGGTAAAATCGGTCCCATGCAGTTGAGAGTTATTAAAAATAGTGTCACTGATTACTAACTTGTAAAAGGAAGTATTATCCAGTATGCAATTTTCAAAACTGAATGAGAGGCCGAATGTATTGCAATCTTCAAAGTGAAGGCCCAGTAGTTTACTAGATTCAAATTTTACATCCCTGAGAGTTGTCTGAACCAGTTTAACAAGGCTCAAATTGCAACGGGAAAAAATGCAGTCGATAAATTTAATGTCGGAGAGGTCGGTACCTGAAAAGTCGCAGCTATTAAAATTACAGTTTTCGTATTCTCCTTTACTTAAAGGATTTTTAACAAAAACTATCCTGTCGTACGACTTGTCGCTAATAAGGGTTTGTTTCATGATTAATGAATAAGCGGGAAATCAATTATCCAGGTTATAGCGTTTTCTGAGCGATTCTATATCCAGAGTGCGCGGACGAAAAGCGGCGGAAGTTATTTTGCCTGAACGCTCATTATCAATCAGTTCCATTTTTTTATATTGAGCTGCCAGTATGGTATTATCGATGCTTGCCACACAGCGGCGGCATTTGCGGGCAACAAAGAGGGCATTATCATCGGTAGCAACCTTTTGCATTGTACTGTAACGCTGTCTCATAGCTTCTACACTGCTTTTACGCTGCATCACTTTTGCTTCCAGATAAGCCTTATTATCGCTTTCCCGTGACTTAATAAAATCCTCGGCCATGGAGCGGTAGTAGTCTTCTTCGTTGGAACCAAACATTACATAATCCCCCGTTGCCGCTGAATTCTACCAGACTAATATAATTTAAACACGTTTATACTTACTTACATCTAATTTAGTATTTAAATGCTGTATTGTCAAGGGCTTTTGGGATTATTTTAAACTAAATATAAATTATATGCATAAATGTATATGAAATTCAGAATGTCATTTATCATAAATATTGTTTGATTTTTTGTGCCAGTGACGGATTGATGCCGTTGACTGATGACAGCTCCTTGATGGAAGCTTCTTTAATCTCAGTTACCGAACCGAATTTTTTAAGCAGGGCTTTCTTGCGTGCGGGGCCGATACCGGGTACGGCGTCGAGGGCAGAAATAAAAGTCTTGTTTTTATGCAGATTGTGATGATATCCGATGGCAAAGCGGTGTGCCTCATCCCTGACACGCTGTAAAAGTTGCAGCGCAGGAGAGCTTTTCGGCAGGATTATCGGCTCTGAAACACCGGGCGTGAATATCTCTTCATTTTCTTTTGCCAACCCGATAACCTGAAACGATTCAACGTTGATGCTTTTGAGGATTTCCATTACCGAACTGAGTTGTCCTTTACCACCGTCTATCAACATCAGGTCGGGTATGATTTTCCATGTATCGGAAGTCTCCTGATTGCTGCTCTTGTATCTGCCGAAACGACGCTTGATAACCTCCTGCATCATGGCAAAATCATTGGGCTGTTCTATGGTTTTGATTTTAAAACGGCGGTAGTGGGCGCTTTTGGGGCGGCCTTTTTCAAAGACTACCATGCTGCCGACGGCATCTTTTCCCTGTATATTGGAAATATCATAACCCTCAATCCTTAGCGGTAAAGCGGGCATTTTAAGAGCATTTTGCAATTCCTCCAAAGCTGTGCTGATACCGGCCTGGCTGGATATCTGTTTTATCTTAAGTTCCTGCAGCCCGCGCCTGGCATTTAAGGCTACTGTATCCACCAATTGCTTTTTATCTCCCCTTACAGGCGATTGTATTCGTACGGAGCTGCCTTTTTTCTTTCCCAGCCAGCCTTCGATGACGGTTTTATCCAGTATCGGGTATTGAAGGAGAACAAGAGACGGAATATAAGCCGCCGAAGAGTAAAACTGCTTTACGAAATCGGTCATTACCTGCATCGGTTCTTCTGACTGCGTCCCCTGAATGGTAAAGCCTTCTTTGCCGATAATTTTCCCGCCGCGTATAAAAAATATTTGCGCATAAGCCGTATCTCTATCCTGGGCAAAGGCAATTACGTCCTGTTCACCCTTTACTTTAGTTGCCAGCTTTTGCCAGTTAATAACTTCTTTTATGGCTTTAATGCGGTCTCTGAGTACTGCCGCTTTTTCATATTCCAGTTTTGAAACAGCTTTTTGCATATAATCTTCCAGTTGCCGCACAACCTTTTCCTGTTTGCCTTCCAAAAACAGTATCAATCTGTTTATAGATTCCATATAATCTTCACGGGTAATTGCACTAATACAGGGGCCGGGGCATTTGTGGATATCGTATTCCAGGCAGGGGCGGGTAACTTTTTTACTCAAGTCTTTCGAGCAGGAGCGGAAGGGAAATATTTCCTTAACTGTTTTAAGTGTCTGCTTGATGGAGTAGGCGCTTGAAAAAGGACCGAAATAACGTGCGCCGTCATCTTCCAGCTTGCGGGTTATCTGAACGCGCGGATAGTCTTCAGTGAGGGATATTTTCAGATATGGGAAGGTCTTATCATCCTTCAACCTGATGTTATAATACGGTTTGTGCCTCTTGATAAGGTTAAGCTCGAGAATCAGCGCTTCTTCTTCGGATGCCGTTATAAAGTAATCGATATCGTTTATACGGGGCACCAGGTGCGTAATCTTAAAACTCTGTTCCTGCGAATTATTGAAATAGGACCTGACGCGGTTTTTCAGATTCACTGCTTTGCCGACATATATAATAGTACCATCGGAATCCCGCATAATATAAACACCGGGATTTTCCGGCAATCTCGCTACCTTTTCCAGCAACTGATTATCAATTGCGTCTTTCAATTATTACTTCCTTTGATGTGTTAATTGTATTTTATCACAGCGCAGCAGGGGGGCAAACAATCAAAAAGGAACATCATAGTCTGCTACGGAGATTACAGGAAATGAAATTAGCAACCCGCTACTCCGATTATTGAAAACTGAGGAGCGGATAAAAACATTGTTGAAGCTTGCGTTAATACTCAGGACTTTGAGTCATTATTCAAAGCGTCTAAAGTCTTTGTTGTCTCTTCGGCTTTATTTAGAAGTTGTTCCGAAAGCCTGGTAAGGGTTGCTGCCGCTTCTATTATGGATTTTACCGAGAAGGTCGCCAGCGCTGCAATTTCGGAAGCTGCTTTATCAGCTTTGTCAGCAGCCAGTTCGCCGGCCTTACGCAGCTCGTCGGTTTTTCGGGTGGCTTCGTCGGATAGTTTTTTGAATACCTCAATAGCCTCCCTGGCCGCTTTATCGGCCTGGTCTGCTTTTTGTGCTGCCTGTTCGGATGCGTTGATGGCACCATTAGCTATCAATTCAGCTTTATTGGCGGCGTCGGTTGCTGCTTTGGTAGCCTGAGCGGCCGCCTGCTCGCCGGCCTGCCTGGCCTCTTCGGCTCCTTTGCTGGCTTCTACAGAGGCATTGGTTGCTGATACTGCGGCATCATTGGATGCTTTGGCTGCTGCTTCAGCGCGTCTTGCGGCTTCTGCTGCTGCTTCTATGTTGTCATCCATTTCGTCAAGTATTTGGGGTAAAGGCTTGGTAAGTATTTTGGCGCGTTTATATTGAGCTCCCTCTTCTGAAGCGGAATCGGTTACTTTTTCATTTTTATTCTTATCATTATTTAAAGACATATATCCTCCATGCCGACAACTGTTAACTATCTCAAGATAAATACTTGCAGGGACATTGAATAGTATTATTAAAATAATTATACTTGTCAAACGAACCCGACTAAAACTTAAATAATTTATTGAGTTATGTTAAAATAGGGGAAACTCAAGCAGTGAGGAGGAAACATGAAAGAGGATATAGAAGGCTTTTTAAATTACCTTACTGTAGAAAAAGGCTTTTCGGGAAACACAATCGAGGCCTATCGCAATGATTTAACACAGCTTTTGGAATTTGCGGAAAAAGAAACGCTGAATAAAAGCATCATTCCGGCCTGGGATAATTTCAGCCGTCAGAGCATGTTAGCCTATGTATTGAATCTGAAGGAACGAAATTATGCCGTTACCACCGTTGCCCGTAAAGTGGCGGCCGCCAAGTCGTTTTTCGGTTTCATGGTTTCCGAAGGAAAGCTCAGGGAAGACCCGACAGAGAACGTAAGTTCCCCCAAAGTGGGCAAGCCGTTACCGGATGCTCTTTCCATCAGCCAGGTCAGGCATTTGATTGAACAACCTGCCAAAATCAATACTCCGGATGCCAAACGCGACCGGTCAATGCTTGAGCTGCTTTATGCCAGCGGTATGCGAGTGAGCGAACTTACAGCATTGAACCTGGGTGATATCGACATCAGTAATTGTTTTGTGCGTTGTTTCGGAAAAGGCAGCAAGGAGAGAATGGTTCCCATTTATCCGCAGGCTGCCAAAATAGTCGATGAATATATAAGGGAAGTCAGGCCTTTATGGGCTCATCGGGATACTGAAAAGGCTTTGTTTTTAAACCAGCGCGGTGAGCGTTTAACAAGGCAGGGGCTTTGGCAGATTTTAAAGAATTATGCCAGGGAGGCCGGGCTTGATAAACAGGTTACTCCGCATACCTTAAGACATAGTTTTGCCACGCACATGTTAAGCGGGGGGGCAGACCTCAGGTCGGTTCAAGAGTTACTGGGTCATGCCAATATATCCACCACCCAGATATATACTCACCTGACATCGGAGCATGTCAGGAACACCTATGAGAAAGCTCATCCAAGAGCCAAGCAATCTTAGATTTTACGCAGTTTTCGGAGGTCTTTTATGGCGGCAAACCAGAAACACGGTAAAGGGAAATATGCCTACCAGGCTAAAAAGGCCGGCAAGCAAATGGAGCGGCCGGCGACTGCTGTACAGTCTGTTGTTTCCGATAGCGGAAAAAACGCAAATGATACAACAGGTATTGTAAAGAGAGATAACGGTGTTACCCTGGCAAAAAACAATACTGCGGTAATGCCTATTAACATCGGCAAAATCGATTTAGCATATGAAGTTAAACGTATTGCTATTATAGCAGCCGTTATAATCGCATTGTTAATTATTTTATTTATTGTGCTAAAATAAGCTGTAAATTGAGGTTTGCTCATCATGGATTATCAGGCAGCGAGAATTGCGCTGGTAAATAATTTTAAAGCAGACATCGATGATGAGCGGGTTCTGAAAGCCATATTGCGCGTACCACGGGAGTTATTTGTTCCCCCGGAAGAGAAGCACCTGGCTTATGAAGACAGGCCTTTGCCCATCGGTATGGGGCAGACTATTTCACAGCCGTATATAGTGGCTCTAATGACGCAGGCACTGGAGCTTGCAGTTGAGGAGAAAGTCCTCGAAATAGGTACGGGAAGCGGTTATCAAACAGCTGTTTTAGCTGAACTGTCGAAATTGGTGGTTACCGTTGAACGTATTCCCGAATTAGCCCGGGCGGCAAATGACAGGCTAAATGTACTTGGATATAAGAATATTATTGTTCAGATAGCTGAACCAGATATTGGCTGGCAGGCCGGAGCGCCGTATGACGCAATCATTGTTACGGCTGCAGCCCCGTTTATTCCGGAAAAACTTCTGGCACAACTGGCGGTTGGAGGAAGGATGGTAATACCGGTGGGTTCTCGTTATGAACAGGACTTATATAAAGTCATAAAACACGAACATAAAAGCGAAATCCACAATTTGGGTGGATGCCGCTTTGTGTCTCTAATTGGGGAAGACGCCTGGGATGAAGAGTAATCAAGAAATCACAGGAACGCTAAGCCCTACTATCTCTTTCTGGAATCAATTTCCTGATATCGGTATTAAAAAATGGATTGTCATCTCCTCTGTTCTTTTTACTGTCGGCCTGTTAATTGGAATTATTAACCCCAGTATCGATATATTCAACAGCCTGGATTACCTGATAGATATCGCCGGTAGCACAGAATCCTTATCCTCATTCGGCATTTTCATTTTCTACATGATTAACAATATCTTTAAAATTATATTATCCTTTGTTTTTGCGCCATTTTTTTGCATCATGCCTGTTTTATCTCTAATTGTTAACGGTTGGATAATATCAAATGTGGGATATTTTATTGTCGAGATTAATCAATATTCAATCGGATATTACCTGATGGGTATATTGCCGCACGGTATATTTGAAATCCCGGCTTTAATCATTGGACAGGCGGCTGCTTTAGGCCTGGGTGCTATGACGATTGCGGCAGTATTTTCAAAAGACAGGCGGGAAGAGTTATTCCCGTATCTAAGAAAAAGTATAAAATATCTCGGCGTGGTAATTTTGTTACTGATTATTGCGGCCGGAATTGAGGCATTTATTACACCGCCGGTATTAGGTCTTTTTGAATAAATAATGATCCGACAAGAATTGCTGAATTAAAAAGCATTATAATATTCTTGGAAATAAAAAAGGAGAGCAGGTGGACAGATGAAACAGTATCAGCCGGAAAACATTAAAAATGTAGTTTTGCTATCGCATAGCGGTGCCGGCAAGACATCGTTATCGGAGGCAATGTTGTTTAATGCCGGGGTTATCAACCGTTTAGGTAAGGTTGACGCCGGTACTACCACTTCGGACTATGACCAGGATGAAATAAAACGAAAAATAAGTATAAATACAACATTAATGCCATATGAATGGCATGATATTAAAGTAAATATTCTGGATACTCCCGGATATTCCGATTTTGCTGGAGAGGTCGATGCCGCTGTCAGGGTTTGTGAAAGTGCGGTTATTGTGGCAGCTGCGTCATCCGGAATGGAAGTCGGAACCGAGCAGGCATGGGCTTATTGCGAGGATGCTAAACTGGCTCGCATGTTTTTTATCAATAAGATGGACCGGGAAAATGCCAACTTCGGTAAAATAACAGGTGAAATTCAGGCAAAATTCGGTACTAAATGCATACCTGTACAGATGCCGGTAGGTGCACATACTGATTTTAAGGGCGTAGTAAGTCTTCTTACAATGAAATACTATAGCGGCGAAAAGGGCGAAGAAGCAGATATCCCTTCCGAACTAAAAGAGCAAGCGTCATCTATGCGTGAAAAGATGGTAGAGGCTATTGCTGAGACAGATGACCAGTTAATTGAAAAGTACTTAAACGGCGAAGAGCTCAGTCAGGAAGAACTGTTGTCTACTTTAAAGAAAGCAGTAGCCGATGTTAAGATATTTCCGATTTTAGCCGGTTCGGCCTTGCAAAACGTGGCTATAAACAGGTTGATGAGCATGATAAACGAATATCTGCCTTCACCCCAAAATGCCGAGATTCAAACTACCGAGGATTCAGCCATAAAGGATATCAAAATAAATTCTGCCGGACCTCTGGCCGCCCTGGTTTTTAAGACCAGCGCAGACCCGTATGTAGGCAAACTGACTTACTTTAAGGTATTTTCAGGGGAACTGGAAAGCAATTCGCAGGTTTGGAATGTTAATCAGGGCAACGCCGAAAGGCTCGGGCAGCTTTTTATCATAAGGGGAAAGACCCAGGAGCCAGTAGCTAAAATCAGCGCAGGGGATATGGGCGCAGTTGCCAAATTGAGTATTACAGCCACCGGCGATACACTGGGAATGCAGGATAAACAGGTAAAAATTGCTCCGGCTGTCTACCCTAAAACACTCTTCAGCGTGGCCGTATTACCCAAAACCAAGGCTGATGTCGATAAACTGGGTCCGTCTCTTACCAGGTTAGCGGAAGAAGACCCGACGCTGATTGTTCATCGCGACCCGGATACCGGGGAAACCATTCTATCAGGGCTTGGTGAGACACAGGTTGAAGTTGCAGCTGAAAAAATCCAGCGCAAGTTCGGTGTGGCCGTTGAACTAAAGGCTCCCAAGGTTCCGTATAAGGAAACGATTACGAGGTCGGCTAAAGGCGAATATAAGCATAAGAAACAAACCGGCGGGCACGGACAGTATGGGCATGTAATACTTGAACTTGAACCTATTACCGGCGGCGGGGAAAACGAATTTGAAAACAAGGTAGTCGGCGGAACAATCCCCAAGAACTATATCCCTGCCGTTGAAAAGGGTGTGCATGAGGCTATTAAGGAAGGCGCCATTGCCGGATATCCGATTGTCAATATCAGGACTCTGGTAATGGATGGAAGTTTTCATCCGGTGGATTCTTCGGAAATCTGTTTCAAGATTGCCGGAGCGGGCGCTTTCAAGAAAGCAATGTTGGATGGTAATCCCATTTTACTGGAACCGATTGTAAATATGAAAATTAAAATCCCCGGTGATTATACCGGAGATATTATCGGCGACCTGAATACAAAGCGCGCCCGTGTACAGGGCATGAACCCTGAAGGCAGTAATAACACTGTTGATGCGCAGGTGCCGCTGGCGGAGATTTTGCGTTATGCTATCGATTTGAAATCGATGACGCAGGGCAGGGGTTCATTCAGTTATGAGTTCGACCACTATGAAGAAGTTCCTTCTCATATAACCCAGAAGATAGTTGCCGAACATGAAGCGGAAAAACTGAAGATGGCTGAGGGTAAAGCTTAACAAGCAGTCTCAAACAACTGATACAGACCGGCAGAGCGAGCAATCATTCTGCCGGTTTTGTTTTTATAATAATTTTATAGCAAATCAGTCTCGGTCTCCCTTTTCCAAAGTAGAGGAATAGCTCTCTTTTTTTTATTATGCCCATCCTGAACATAGTGAAGAATCTTAATGCAAATCCGATATCCATCGCCGTTCTCATCCTAAAGGGGACTGTGTGTTCGACAGGCCTAAGACGCGCGGATACTATTAGAGTTCTGATAAATTGGGATTTCATTCCGGCAAGCAGGAACTCAACATACGGAGGTGAGCTGTATTTCGACATTCGTCCCTGTTGTCGTAGTTACCTTTGTTCTGTTTCTCCCCGCCGCCCCGGATTCTTCATTCGTCCCTTATTTATACTTAGCGTAGCTAATGTACGAATTCTGAATGACAAATTACCAATATGCCATGTGGAGTAATTAAAGGGCATTGCAGGGACCGTCTTGCTTTCAAACCGGGTCTATGCGAAGGAGGCGCAGACTATGCGGTCAATGCCTCTTAAATCGGGGATGACCTCCACGTCTTTTACGGATGGAATCCCTTTTAGAAGTTCAACTACGGCATCTTTCTGCCCCAGTCCTATTTCAAGCAGCAGGTGTCCGACGGCATTTATTTTGTCTTCAATCTGATTGCACAGAACTCGTATAATATCCAGACCGTCGTCTCCACCGTCCAGGGCAAGTCTCGGCTCGCCGGTATTCCCCGGTATATCCTCTTTTTTAACATATGGCAGATTGGCGGCTATAATATCTGCTTTTTGAGGTAACGGTTCCAGTAAATTCCCGCAAAGCAGGGTTATCCTGTTATTTACATTATGCCTGTGGCAATTTATATCCGCTGTTTTTAAGGCGGCGAAGGATACGTCTATGGCAATAATTTTAGCCGATGGCAGATTTACCGCAAGGCTGACGGCAATGGCTCCGCTGCCGGTTCCGATATCGGCTATAAGCAGATGTTCATATGCGCATGCCAGCGAAAGCGCTTTCTCAACCAGGTGTTCGGTCTCGGGGCGGGGGATAAGAACGTTATTATCGACATAGAAATCGAGGCCGTAAAACTCTTTGTGTCCGGTAATATAAGCTGTCGGTTCGCCGCGCAGCCTGCGGTCAATAATCGACTGCAGGACACCTGCTTTATCATACGGAAACTCCTGCTCCATATTCTGGTAAAACAGTATACGGGTGAAGTTTAACACATGCCTGATAAGCAGTTCGCTTTCCAGTGAAGCGTCATCGATGTTGTTATTCGAAAAAAGGCTGCGGGTTTGATTAAAACAATCCCTGAGAATCATTCCAGGTGCGACTCTAAAAGCTTGGCCTGTTCATCAGCGGCTAGCGAATCGAGTAAATCATCCAGGTTTCCTTCCATTACATTCGGAAGGTTGCGAAGCGTTATTCCTCCGCGATGGTCGGTAATCCTGTCCTGCGGGAAATTATAGGTGCGGATTTTTTCAACGCGTTCGGCGGTGCCTACCTGGGAACGGCGTTCTTCCACGATGTCGCCCTCCTGCTTGCGCTGTTCCATGTCAAGCAGTCTGGCTCTTAAAACAGACATGGCCTTGGTTTTATTCTTAAGCTGTGAACGTTCGTCCTGGCAGATGACAACAATGCCGGTCGGAATGTGGGTAATACGAATGGCAGTGGCTACTTTGTTTACATTTTGTCCGCCGGCGCCGCCACTGTGAAAAACATCGATTCTGAGGTCATTCTGATTAATATCTACTTCAACTTCATCTGCGACAGGTAGAACGGCTACAGTGGCTGTCGAAGTATGAATACGTCCTGAAGCCTCGGTGGTGGGTACCCTCTGTACGCGATGCACCCCCCTTTCATACTTTAGTCTGCTGAATGCTCCTCTGCCGCGGATTTCAAATATAACTTCACGGATACCGCCGGTGCCGATTTCATTGATATCGATAATATCTGTAGACCAGCCTTTGATTTGAGCATAACGAGTATACATTCTGAAAAGGTCGGCGGCGAAAAGCCCGGCTTCCTCGCCGCCGGTCCCGGATCTTATCTCCACTATAATGTCTTTTTCATCGTTGGGGTCTTTCGGGAGCAGAGCCACTTTTAAATCCTGAAGCTGTTTATCTACCCTGGCTTCAAGACTATCGATTTCCTGTTTAACCATCGATAACATTTCTTCATCAAGGCTATCGTTAAGAATTGACCTGGTGTCTTCAAGCGCTTTTACCGATTTCTGGTATTGACGGTACAGGTTAACCAGTTCTTCCAACCGTGCCCTTTCCTGAGCCAGTTCCTGCATTTTTTTGGGATTGTATACAGCCTCATCAGAAGCCATTTGTTTTTCGATTTCAATATATTGCTGCTCGATTTTAGCAAGACGTTCTAACATTTATTATCTTCATCCCTCTAGGTGACTTTTTTACATTATAACACAGCAAACGCAATGCCTTTTTACGACATTGCGTTTTTAGCGGATTATCTGTTAAACAATTACAACATTGTAATTTATCAGTTGATTATGGTATTCGGAGAAACGAGTCGTCCGGCTTTAAGATGTTGCCCGTAGCCGATAATTGTATTATTTCCGATGACTGCCTGTTCGATAACGCTCCCCGAACCGATATGGCTGTTATTTGCAATGATGGTATGTTTTATCTGGACAAGTGGTTCTATATGCACGGAGTTCCATAAAATGGAATCATCTATAGTCGAATAGTTTGAAATCTGGCAATTTGAGCCGATGACAACCGAACCGTTTATTTTGACATCCTGACCTATAGTGCAATTGTTGCCTATGACGGCGGGGCCTGAAATCTGGGCGGACGGATGAATAATGCAATTTGTGCCGGTTACAAATTTTTTCTTGCCGTTATTAAAACGATACTGGTTGCTTTTCCCGTTAAGCAGGTCATAATGCAATTGGAAGTAGTTCTCCGGTTTACCGATATCAATCCAGTAACTCTCTGCCTGGTAGGCAAAAACATCTTTCTTTTTACGCAAAAGCATAGGAAAGATGTCTCTTTCAAAACTGCAATTAGTATTTTCAGGTATAAGAGAAATCACCTCCGGTTCAAGTATATACGTGCCGGCATTTATCATATTGGTAGTGATTTCATCAGGATTCGGTTTTTCCAGAAAACGTACTATCCTGTTCTGTTTGTCGGTTTCTACCAGTCCGTAACTGGTAGGGTCTTCCACCGGAGTTAGCGCAATGGTGAGCATGGCTTTGTTATTTTTGTGATTTTCAATCATATCGGTCAGGTCCAAATCGGTAAAGATATCCCCGTTGAAAACAAGTGTTGGTTCATCGATGAATCCACCGGCATTTTTGACAGCGCCGGCAGTCCCCATAGGAATTTCCTCGACTGTATAGGAGAGGTTAACATCAAATTTACTGCCGTCGCCGAAGTATTCTTTTATCGGCTCTGCCAGGTAACTGACAGCAAGAGCAATATCAGTAACTTTATGCGATTTCAAACGTTTAATAAAGTATTCAAGGAAGGGAATGTTAAGCACCGGAACCATGGATTTAGGGGTATTTATAGTTAAAGGTCTTAACCTGGTACCGAAGCCGCCGCTTAAAATTACTGCTTTCATTATTGATTCCCCCCTTGAAGAAAGTGAATTGGTCACTGTGCCTGAGTTAATATAGTATATAATATTAGACTTAGTTTTAAAAGGATTTAAATTGCACTGTATCGGCTTAAGGGCTTATAATTACAGCATTATTGTTAAGAATAAAAAGCAACTTTCCGGCATTTTTAAAATATGCCCGGTTGTTCATATATCTGAAAATACGGGGGAGAAGTAACGACATTGAATAAAACGCCGAACAAACCTAAAATGACGCATGTAGCAAAAGAACAAAGACGTAGAAATTTTAACGACATAATAAAATTTGCTGTTTTTAGTGTAATTGCCATAGTGGTTGGCCTGGTAGGGGTAGGGATACAGCACTGGTATGAAGATGATTATAAACCGATGCATGAAACAGTAGTCGATGTAAACGGGACCAAGTTCGATATGTCATATTATATCGATATGCTCAGATATGTTTCCGGAGAATACTCACAATATGCGGAATATTTTACCGCATATGCACTACAGTATATAGAGTATTACGAGCTTATTAAACAGGGCGCAGAGGAATTGGGTATCACTGTTTCCGAAAAGGAAATTACAGTGATGATTAAAGAAAAGGAATACGACAATACTTGCGCTGCCAGGGATATGATAAGAGCAAGTCTGCTTGTTCCTTTGCTGGAAGAACACTTCGGTTCACAAATAGAGACTTCTGCTGAGCACAATTATGTTTGGGCAATGTTTCTCGAAAGCCAAGCCCAGGTCGATGCTGTTAAAAACAGAATTGCCAACGGCGAATTATTTAAAGACATAGCTACGGAATTATCTCTTGATTCAGTTACAAAAGAGGCCGGCGGTGACCTTGGATGGCTGCCTGCTGGTGTAATCGATAATATCCTGAGCAATAAGGTTTTAAGCGATGAGCTTATTTCAAATGCCGCTATCGGAGAATTGAACTCGGTTAAGGATGAGACAAAAACGAAGAAGGTCGGCTATTGGATTTTAAAGGTAACTGAAACGGAAACCATAACTGATGACGAAGGAAATGTAACTACAAATGCTAATGTAAAGGCAATTTTAACCGCCAGTCTGGCAGAAGCGCAAGAAGTATTGGCTTCACTTAATAGGGGTGGCGATTTCGATACTCTGGCTGAGCAATATTCGCAGAAATGGAGTAAAGAAACGGGTTCTGTTTTAGCAGTTTCTACAGGAGATTATTCGGATGTTTTTGAGGATTATGCTTTAGATCCAGAAGTTGGTATAAACGTTGTCAGTGAAATTATCAAGGATACGGATATCGATACCAAAGGTGGTTACTGGTTATATCAGGTTGCCGCAACGGAGACTCAGGACATATCCGAAGATAATTTGGACATATTAACCGGTGATTCTCTGGATGCCTGGATGGAAACTTTTGATTACGATACGGTTGTGGTAGCAGAGAATATAGATGAAATGAAAGAATTTGCAGCCGCTAAAGTAAAAGGGTCGTAATTAATAAAAATTATTAGATAGGATAAATTATCATGGAAAAGAAAAGTATCGGGGTCGGCTTGATGGGTTTCGGCATAATCGGAAGCCAGGTCGGGCACGTTTTGCTGGACAGGGCAGCCCATATCTCCGAGCAGGCCGGCTGCGAGGTCGTACTGCGTAAAATAAAAGTAATCGAACAGGATTTGGGGACTCCAAAAACAGTGGGGATTGACCCCGGGCTGTTTACCACCGATGAAGATGAGTTTTTTAATACTCCCGGAATGGATATCGTTATAGAGGTAATCGGTGGTGTCAAACCGGCTCGCTCGTATCATGAACGTGCCATTAAAGCGGGGAAGCACACTGTTACCGCCAACAAGGAACTGATTGCCAAGCATGGATCGGAAATGATGCAACTGGCAAAGAAAAATAATGTAAGCCTGAATTATGAAGCTGCGGTCGGTGGAGGAATTCCGTTGATTGCACCGCTTCAAAAAGATCTGGTAGCTAACAATATCGAGGGAATATATGCCATTATCAATGGCACCACAAATTATATACTGACACGCATGTCTTTAGAGGACATAGATTTTGCTCCGGTTTTAGCTGAAGCGCAGAAACTGGGTTATGCCGAAGCCAATCCGAAAAATGATATTGAGGGCATAGACGCCGCTTATAAACTGGCGATTATGGCTTCGCTTACCATGGAGACCAGGGTTAGGCCTGAAGATATCTACTGCGAAGGGATTTCAAAACTGGAGAGCCGTGATTTCCGCTATGCCAGCGAGTTGGGATATAGCATTAAACTGTTAGCGATAGCCAGAAACAGCAGTGATTCGGTTGAAGTCCATGTCTACCCTGCTTTTGTCCCCGGTGACAGTTTCCTGGCAAAAGTTGATGGCGTTTACAATGCTGTCCTGGTCGAGGGCGATTTGGTAGGCAAGGTAACTTTCTGGGGCGAAGGCGCCGGTGCCAAACCGACATCGAGCGCTGTTGTTGCTAATGTAATACAGGCTGCCAGGAAAATCGCCTGCGGAGATTCTTCCCATAGCTATTGGAAGGTTAAGCCGGGTAAAAAAGTCAAACCGATGTCGGAGATCACCACAAGATTTTATATCAGGCTTAATATAAACGATATGCCGGGTGCATTGGCCGGTATTGCGGGTGTATTCGGTGATTGCGGAATCAGCATTTCGACCGCTCTGCAAAAAGAGGACAACATCGAGGAAAAATCGGCCGAAATTGTTATCATGACACATCCGGCCAGAGAAGAAGCAATGCAAGCAGCTTTGATGGCGTTAGATAATTTGGCGGTTGTTAAGAAAATTAATAATTTTATACGAGTCGAGGAATAAGATGGCAAAATCAGGTGTACTATTTAGATATAAGGATTATTTACCGATAACTTCGAAAACACCGATGTTTTCGATCGGAGAAGGCGATACTCCTTTAGTACGTTCGAAGAATCTGTATAATGAAATCGGCTGTGCCGAGTTGTATTTCAAGCTGGAAGGCTGCAATCCTACCGGTTCTTTTAAGGACAGGGGTATGGTAATGGCGATGGCGAAGGCAATAGAAGATGGCAGCAAGGCTGTTATCTGTGCATCCACCGGCAACACCAGTGCCTCGGCGGCAGCTTATGCGGCAGCCATGGGCTTGAAGTGCGTTATCATTATCCCGGAAGGGAAAATTGCCAAGGGCAAACTGGCTCAGGCGATAATTCACGGGGCAAAAATCGTTGCTATCGACGGCAATTTCGACCAGGCGCTTAAAATTGTGCGTACCATTACCGAAAAACATCCCATAGCCCTGGTAAACTCTTTGAATCCCAACCGTATCGAAGGGCAGAAGACCGCTGCTTTCGAAATAATCGATGAACTGGGCGATGCCCCCGACTATCTTTTTATCCCTGTCGGCAACGCCGGAAACATTACCGCTTACTGGAAGGGCTTTGTCGAATATTACGATATGAAAAAGTCCACCAGGAAGCCGCAGATGATGGGCTTTCAAGCTGAGGGCGCGGCTCCTATAGTTCATGGCTATCCCATCGAAAAGCCGGAAACCGTAGCAACAGCTATCCGCATCGGAAATCCGGCCAGCTGGGAGAAAGCAACTCGTGCGCGCGATGAGTCGGGCGGCCTCATCGATATGGTCAGCGATGATGAAATACTGACGGCACAGAAGATTATGGCAGCCAGGGAAGGCATCTTCGGTGAGCCGGCTTCGGCAGCGCCCTATGCCGGGCTTTTGAAGATGGTTAAGAAAGGTATGGATTTCTCGGGAAAGAAAATCGTATGTATCGTTACCGGAAACGGCATCAAGGATGCCGATACCGCTATCAAGAACGCCGAGCCGTTCCTGCAGCTTCCGGCAGACCTGCCTGCTATTGAAAAAGCCCTTGGGTTTTAAGAAAAATGGCTGTCGTTGCGAATCCCGAGTATCGGGATGAAGCATCGGAAAAACGGCTTCCCTTGGGGGAAGCTGTTGAACGAAGTGAAACTGATGAGGGATAATACAAATCGACCCTCATCCGTCATTTAGATATGCCTGTCCGCCATCCCGATATAATCGGGACGTCTTTCAGGCTTCCCTTGGGGGAAGTCCCGACCCGTCGGGAATGAAGGATATTGAACAGTCATATATTACTATTAAATCCAAAATAGAAAATATTCGGGGGTCAAAATGGCAAAGAAAGTAGTAGATAACGTCGGTACCTTTTATCAGCATTATCCGCGCATTGCGCTGGTGGTCACCGCAGCATCGGGCGGCAAGGAAAACGCCATGACGATTGCCTGGCATATGCCGATGTCAAAGGACCCGCCGTTAATCGCTTTTGTTACCGGAACATCCCATTTTACCTATAAACTAATCAAGGAAAGCGGTGAATTTGCCATTAACCTGATGCCGGAAACACATTCCGAAATCGTTGCTGCTATCGGCGGCAGCAAGGGTGAGGAATGCGATAAGTTTGCAACCTACGGCATTGCAAAGGATAAATCCGTAAAAACCTCAGCGCCCATACTGGCGGATGCCTATACCGCTTTCGAATGCAAGGTGGTGGATGAAAAGGTTTACGACGGGCACAGCATGATTATCGGCGAAGTAGTGGCTACCCATGTTCAGGAAGGATGTTTGTGGGATGACGGGACTGTAAATCTGGAAAAAGTCTTTCCGGTATTATATATGGGAAGCGAGCAGTATATCAGTGTCGAGAAGGCCAATGTGCACACCCTGAGAAGGGATGTTTACGCCAAAGAATTGAAGTTGTAAGCCGATTCGTCGTTGCGAGTCCCGCTTTATCGGGACGAAGCAATCTCTACCTGTGGGTATCGTCTAGTCTATGCTTTTTTATTGATTATCGGTAATGGATTTCATGTCTGGTGTGGAGCGAGGTAATCAAGAGGCTTTGTAGTGATTGCTTTGCCTTCCTTTCAGGTATGGACTCGCAAAGACAGTATTAAAAGGCTTGCCGAATCACTGCTGCGGTGTTAATCTAATAGCATCAAAATAATAACAAAGAGGATAGTGAATTGTTCGACCAGGATAAAATAAAAAGAGCTGTTGAAGAAATTATCGTTGCCATTGGAGAAGACCCGAACCGAGAGGGTTTGCTTGAAACGCCGCGGCGTTTTGCCGAGATGTATACCGAGCTTTTCATGGGTATGGATATGGACCCTGTCGAGGAGCTGAAGGTCGGCTACGAACTGGGGCACCGCGAAATGGTCATACTCAAGGACATTCCCTTTTATTCGATGTGCGAACATCATCTTTTGCCGTTTTACGGCATAGTCCACATCGGCTACATTCCCAATAAAGAGGGCAGGGTGGTAGGTATCAGCAAGCTGGCGAGGGTAGTGGAAATCATCGCCAAGCGTCCGCAAATACAGGAGCGCATGGCAACAGATATCGCCGATTCCATTGTCAAGGGATTAGCTCCGGATGGTGTCGGTGTCGTCATTCAGGCCGAGCACATGTGCATGACTATGCGCGGCATCAAGAAGCCGGGTGCCAGCGTCATTACCTCTGCATTGCGTGGAACTTTTAGAAGCCGCGCCGACAGCCGCGCCGAGTTCTTCTCGCTGATTCACGTGAAGTAGACGCCCTCATCAGTCTAGCATTAATGCTCGACAGCTTCCCCCAAGGGAAGCCTGAAAAACGTCTCGATTATATCGGGGTGGCAGACAGATATATCTGGATGACGGATGAGGAAAACCAACCGTCTTTGCGAAATTTTCCGCTACATTGTCTTTCTGAGGCAAAGACGAAGAATCTATATAAATCAGAGAAGAAAATTGAAGCAATCTCTACCGTTAATATTGTCTGGCTACCGTATTATTAATTAGTATCAAAGAGATTGCCGCGTCGTCCCGCCGATACGGGACTTCTCGCAACGACGACTTATTACTCCCCCATCACCTGCACCACCACATCCCTCTTGCGCGGGCGGTTATCGAAGTCTATAAGCACGATTTGCTGCCACGTGCCGAGTACCATTTTGAAGTTTTCGAATGGGATGACCAATGATGCACCCAGCAGTGACGCCCTGATATGTGAATAGCCGTTGCCGTCTCCCCATGTTTCGTTGTGGGCATAGGGGATGCCCTTGGGAGCAATCCTCTAGAACGCCTCTTTGATATCTGCCACCAGCCCCGGTTCGTACTCGATGGTAGTTATCCCGGCGGTGGAGCCGGTAACGAAGACGGTCACGATGCCGCTTTTGAGGTTGGATTTAGACAATATCGCTTCCACATGGTGCGTGATGTTTACGACATCGCACTCGCCGTTGGTTTTAAGACTGATGGTTTCGGTTATTAGCATAGAGAGCCTCCTTGATAGTGATATAGATATTATAGGCTATTTAGAATTCAGAATCATGAAATAAATATTCTCTGCTATAACGTCTCAGGATTGAAAAATAATTTACATAAATATAATAAAGTTCAAATAGGAGTATACTGGTATGTATATAGGAGAATGTAAAAAATAAATGATAAATAAAAACTTTTCCAAATCGACACGAATACACATCCGCAATGAAAAGGCGCGCATTCGCAGGACTGTCGGCGACCCGAAAGAACAGGAAAAATTAATCAACGACCTGTATCTACAATCCCGGATGAACTCCGGCAATGCCTTATAGGAACACTTTTTGTAGCGGCAATATCCGGTAAATATTAAAGAGCGGTGAATTATGAAATTGTGTGTAAAGAAAACATGGTGCGGAAACTGCAAGATGCTGGTCGGCGGCGAAGAAAAGAAAGTTGACAACACGACCCAAATCTTCTGTTTAAAATGCAAACAACCCATTTGGCAGCATGAAAGCGCAAGCTGGAAAAGTATGCGCCAGAACGTCTTGAAAAAAGATTAGGGATAAAACCCTATTGCCTTTGCAAAATTAAAGACGACAGATAAAAGAATATTCTGACAGGTTTAGCGATGACCCGGTTTATCTTCCGATAATTTAAGATAGGCAGGGTCTTCGTAGTTTAGGCTGTTCTTTTTAATCCGAAGTCCCGATTTACCGGGACTGACGGAAGAGGGTGACTTGTATTATCCCTCATCAGTCTCGCCTTTTTGCTCGACAGCTTCCCCCAAGGGAAGCCGTTTTAAGTCCCGACCTGTCGGGATGGCAGACAGATATATTTGGATGACTGATGAGGGAGGTGTCTATCACTGTCCTGCCTTAATAAATCCTTTTTGCAGCTAATTAATAAAACATAACCGTGTTTTAATTCATCGGTAGAGATTGCTTCATCCCGATACATCGGGATTCGCAACGACAATAGGACTCAGGCATAACATTACCCGTCTTTATCCAGATATGAAGAAATTATCTTATCGATGCGGCTGTCGTCACGTATCAAACACTCTTTTTGTGCTTTCGTTAACTGCTTGATTCTGTGTTCTACCACAAGCGCCAGGTTCCTGCTGCCTACTTTCTTTTGCAATTCCAGGGTAACCGGTCTTCTGCAACGGACATATTTTGACCCGTTGCCGCTTTGATGTTCCGCAAAGCGGCGTGCAACATCGGTAGTGATGCCTGTGTACAGGCTTTCGTCTTTGCACCTGATAAGGTATATATACCAATCCGGCATTAACTGCTTCCCGCTTCCGCCTGTACCCGTGAAAGGGCGTCGGTCTTCATCGAAAGGGAAATGCGCCTGCGCTGCGTATCCACCGACATCACGGTTACGCTTACTTTTTGATTAACGCTGACGATATCGGCAGGGTTATTTACAAACTTATCGGACAGTTCGCTGATATGAACCAGCCCGTCCTGGTGCACGCCGATATCGACAAATGCTCCGAAGTTGGTGACGTTGGTAACGATACCGGCCATAATCATACCGGGGGCCAGTTGCTCTATCGATTTGATGCCTGCCGCAAATGCGGTTGCCTCGAACTGCTTGCGCGGGTCGCGTCCCGGCTTGGCAAGCTCGGCAAGGATATCCTGTAGAGTCGGCAGACCGTAATCCTCTTCGATATAGTTATCGAGCCTGATTTGAAGCCTGAGGTCGTCACGGCGCATCAGGTCGGTTATACTGCAAGACATGTCTTTGGCCATTCTATCGACGATATGGTAGCTCTCAGGATGCACTGCGCTGGCATCGAGAGGGTTCTTGGCGTCATCGATGCGCAGGAATCCCGCCGCCAGCTCGAAGGCCTTCGGGCCTAACCTCGGCACTTTCTTTAGTTCGGCGCGGCTGCGGAAAGGGCCGTTCTCATTTCTGTAGGCGATAACATTTTTAGCCAGCGTCGGTCCCAGACCGGATACATAAGTGAGCAGTTGTTGGCTGGCGGTGTTTACCTTTACACCGACCTCGTTGACGCAGCTCATGACGGTTTCATCGAGGTTATTCTTAAGCTTCCCCTGGTCGACATCATGCTGGTATTGCCCGACACCGATGGACTTGGGGTCTATTTTAACCAGTTCCGCCAGCGGGTCTAACAACCTGCGTCCGATGGATACCGCGCCGCGCACGGTAATATCGTGGTTGGGGAATTCTTCACGCGCAACAGCGGAGGCCGAATAAATCGATGCCCCGCTTTCGTTTACCATGATAACCGGGATTTCACCCGGCAGATTTAAACTCCTGATAAACTCCTCGGTTTCCCTGCCGGCAGTGCCGTTCCCGATGGCAATAGCCTTGATATCGTATTTTTTAGATAAATCGATAATTGTCTTTTCGGCTTCTTTAGCCTTTGCCGCCGATTGCTCGATAAAGATAACGGTATGGTCGAGTAGCTTGCCCTGCGGGTCGAGGCAGACTACCTTGCAGCCGGTACGGTAACCGGGGTCGATGGCAAGGATGGCGCGCGGCCCCAACGGCGGGGCCATCAGCGTATCACGCAGGTTGCGGACAAAGACACGCAGCGCCTCGTCGTCGGCACGCTCTTTAGCCTGCTGGCGGATATCGGTTTCAATCGACGGCGCAAGCAACCTGGTATAGCTATCTTCCGCAGCTAAGATTACCTGTGCGGATGTTTCACCCGTTCCTTTGACAAAGTTACGGTGTAATATGGATAACGCTTTGTCCTGAGGCGGCCTGATTTTGAGTTTCAACAAGCCCTCGTTCTCACCGCGAAACATGGCAAGCAGGCGATGGCTGGGTACACGGTTAACCGGTTCCTGCCAGTCGAAGTAATCCCGGTACTTGATAGCTTCGTTGTCTTTATCCTTCACCACGGCGGATTGGATAACGCCTTCCATGTAGAACAGGCGGCGAATACCTTGACGTGTCGTGGCGTCTTCATTTATCCACTCGGCAATGATATCGCGCGCACCTGATAAAGCGTCATCGACTGAGGCGACGCCTTTTTCGTCGTTAATATATGCCAGGGCTTCATGGGCCGGGTCTAAAATCTCCTGAGCCAGTATCAAAACGGCAAGGGGTTCCAATCCCTTTTCTTTAGCCATAGTGGCACGGGTGCGCCGCTTGGGGCGGTAGGGCAGGTAAATATCCTCAAGCGTGTTCATTGTTTCAGCCGCTTCGACTGAAGCGCGGAGTTCATCGGTAAGCACATTCTGTTCCGTAAGTGATTCCAGGATTACCTTGCGCCTGTCATCAAGGGCTTCCAGGCGCGCCAGTTCGTCACGTATTTGGCCGATAACAACTTCATCGAGCGAGCCGGTTTTTTCCTTGCGGTAGCGCGCGATGAACGGTATGGTGGCTCCTTCGGAAAGCAGGGATTGTACTGATTCTACCTGTTTAGTCGAAACCTTTGCTTTTTGGGCTATGGTTTGAATATGTTTTTCATTCATTATAGTTTTACTCCGGTTTGGGGATAATCTAATTGTACTACACATGATGATATTTTGCTTATCAGAACTCCGGGGGTTGATATCTTAACTACCTTCTATTTTGTCTACGGATCGATATCGCATAAATTCTGTTGACAGTATCACTCTAATGGCGTAACATCGTGGGGAATGCGCTATAGCTTTTGCGTAGTTATTTAAGGAGAAAAACTAATGGGAAGCAAAGGAAGAAAAAACGTAAAGAAACCCAAGAAGGCGGAAGAAAAGAAGTAAAAGACACAGGTTTGACCTTCTGATACTATTTAAATCGGAGTACTAAAATTGCGCTCCTGTTTGGCAGGTGGTTTTTTTTCGGCCATTTTTAACTATTTAATCCCCAAAAACCCGCATGCAATCATATATTATAGGTAACGGATGATTATACGACCATAAAACGGTTTGTGTCTCTTCCATTACGGATAAATCGACAGGCTAGATTCTTCCTATAATACAAAAACAAGACTATTTTACCGAAATCCCTATCATTATTGTCTCGGAATCGACGTTGTTCCAAATCGAATGGGGAACATTGCCTTTTACCCGGCAGGATTCATATTCGTTAAGTATTATGGTTTCATTACCGTAAAGTATCTTTGCCTGGCCTTTGGTAACGATGAAGATATGGTCGTGGTCATGAGTGTGGTTATCTTCCGGGCCACCTCCGGCGGGGCCGATAATGGCAACCAGGCAATCGTTGATATTACCACCTTCTGAAAAAAGCCTCTTTGCCTTAAAGTTGACATGATAGGGAAAGGATAAATATTCCTCCATAAGAAAACTCCTTCATCCGATAATTCAGCCGCCACAGGTCTTTAAAAACTTTGACACAGGCAGTATAATACTCTAAACTCAAACACAAAAAATATACTACTATCAAGGGGGCATAAAGTAAAGATGGAAAACACCGAAAATAGCGCTGAGCAAACTAAAAAAGATGCCGGCCAGGCTGTCCCGGAAGAAAATAAGATTGCCATACAGGGCCATACTATTTTCAGGGAGGGTGACGATAGCAGTGGTTACAGTATTGTCATTGAGCTGAATATTAAGAATGTAATGAATAAAACGGTAGGCAGTGTCGTATTTGAAGCATCATTTTCGGATAAAGACGGCAATGTTAACGATATCGTGGAACAGAAAGTATCCGGATTGGGGCCTGAGGCCAGCCGGACCATACGCCTGGTTCATAAAGAAGACCCGGCCAAACCGGTCGAGAACTATAACGTCAAGGTAAGGGATATAGTGATGGTTCCCGAATCTGTTGCCTGCGGCAACGATATGGTTGCTATAAAAAAGCATAATTTTAAATATCTCGAAAATGTAATTCTTGAAGGGGTCGAGTGCGGTATACAGAATATTTCCGATAAAACAATTGCTACGCTGATAATAGAATGCACTTTCTTTGACGGCGATGGGAATGTTCTAAATGTAACAAAACACAAGGAAACCAACCTGCTGCCCGGCAACATACGCGGTATTATAATTACGCCGCCTATTACAGTGGAAGGTTTCAGAATAAACACTTACAATGTAAGGATTTTTCGCGTCGTAACTGCCGATGTTGAAAAAGTACAAGTTATAAAAAATGAAATTAGAACGAATGGCAATGAAAAAGAGGTTTCTTTAATTTGTAAGAATATCAGTTCGGAAAAAACCGATGCCGCTATCATCGTCAAATTCTTCAATGATAGCAAGGATGATATCGGAACCAAGGTCATACCGGTAAAGGATTTGGAACCGGGTACGACCCGCCAGTTGAAATTAAATTTTAAGCCTGCTGCCGGTGATAATGTCAGCCGTCATGAAATTACCGTCGGCGACTTGGTCGACTAAAGTATGGAATCGACTATTTCTATACAATTATTCTGATTAACCGGTGTGTTGTTATAGCAATAGGAATCAATCGGAATCCCCGAATAGTACTTTAGGACTATTCGGGGATTTGTTTTATTTATCCTTCAATGACATGCATGCAGTTATTTATATTTAAAGAAATTTATTGACAAATACAGTCCAACATAATACTATTACTTTCGTACTGGTTCCTCGTCTTTACCGGCTAAGAAATATCCTTCACGGCGTTATTGCAAAGAATAAGAAGAAATATACAATGCACTTCGATAATTCGGTATATAAGGGTGGTAATATTATGGATATGTTTAATGCTAAGACGCTTGAACAGGCTGACATCTCCAATAAAAAGCGGGTTAAGATACAGGTATTTACCCGGGACGCTACTTTCAACGGATATATGTGTTGTTCCGGCAGTATGCGATTATTGGATGTACTTAACGGCGGAGTAGTGTCTTTTTGCTCGGATTCGAGGTTTGTCTGTATATCAAGGTGTGAAAATGATACTGACGATATCAATGAGCTGCAGAAGAATGCGGCTCAAATAAACAAAAGCAAGATTCTCTTTCTCCGGGAAACCCAGATGGGCAACGAAACGGAAAAACTTATTAAGAAGAATCGTAATGCATATCCGTACGTTGAAAAAACGACTACTTTATGCCGGGTAAAAATGATGTCGTATACTTTGGAAGGCTATGTGCATCACCTGAAAGGGCAAGGTATTAACGATATACTTAACTGCGGCAGTCATTTTCTGCCGATGACGGATGTTAAAATCAATTCGGAACAAGAAGGCGTTATGGACGAAGCCGGATTTGTTGCCGTAAATAAAGGCCAGATTTCATACCTGGAGAATGTGTTTATTAATTAGCTAAAGATTTGCGGTTCCGGCAAGGTCGTATATCATGGCCTTATCTATATGAACGGAAACCATTTCGCCAGCAGGCAACTCTCCATTTACCAGTACCAGCCCGTCCACCTTCGGCGCATCGCGGTAACTGCGCCCGATAGATATATCCTTCCCTGTCCCTTCTATCAAGACCTCCAGTTTTTGCCCGATAAATGTACGGTTGCATTCGAGCGATATCTGCTGTTGTTTCTCCATCAGTCTCATCAGCCGTTCCTGTTTAACTTCATCGGGAATCGGGTCTCCAAGGGGTTCCGCCGGTGTTCCTTCTTCAAATGAGTACTTGAATGCGCCCAATTTATCGAATTTTATTTCGTCGATAAAATCGAGCAGGGTTTGGAATTCCGCCTCACTTTCTCCGGGATAGCCGACAATAAAGGTGGTACGCAAGGCCAACCCGGGAATGTATTTGCGCATTTTTTCAATAGTCCTGTAAACCCATTCGATATTGGCAGGGCGGTGCATGCTTTTTAGTATATCGGGATGGGCGTGCTGCAAAGGCAGGTCCAGGTAGGGAACGATTTGCTTGCTGTTTGCCATAATTTCGATTAACTCATCGGTAACATAACCGGGATAAGCATAAAGTATACGTATCCAGTTAACATCCGGAATCTCGGCAGTCATTTGCTTCAGCAGGGTGGCCAGTCCGTTTTTCATTTCGAGATCATAACCATAATCGGTGGTGTTCTGGGCTATCAGCACGATTTCCCGTGTGCCTTCTTCCTGCAACAGTCGCGCTTCAGCCAGAATCTTATCCATCGGACGGCTGACCAGCGGCCCTTTAATATGAGGGATTATGCAATAAGCGCAGGAACAGCGGCAGCCGTCGGCAATTTTCAGATAGGCGCTGGCGCCTTGAACGGAAACACGGGCTATTCCACCTTCATCGGTTCCAATGCTGGTGGCAGATAGAGGCAAATGGCAATATGGCCTTTTCTGATTAGCGCTTAATATCCTGTCTATAACATCGATGATATCCATCCAGCGGCGGGTGCCGATTATGCCGTCGATTTGGGGTATGCGCCTGGCTACCTCAATGCCGTAACGTTGTGTCAGGCAACCGGCTGCAATCAGAATTTGCCCGCTTTTCTTTTTGGCCGCCAGCTTTTCAAGTGCATTATAGGATTCCTCTTTCGAGGAACCGATAAAGCCGCAGGTGTTTACAATAATGACCTTTGTTTTTCGCAACTCGGAAACAGGTTCGTAACCCGAATTTATTAAAAGTTGTGACATCGAATCCGAATCAACAGTGTTCTTATCGCAACCCAGCGAAACCATGTGAAAGCTTTTGTTTATATTCATGTCAATATTATAGAGAAATACCAGTATTAAGGGAATTTTGTGCAGCCATCATATCAAACACGGCACTTGGCAAATTCTACATTATAGAGTAGAATAATGTTTTGTAAAAAAATATTGTAGCAAAAATTCGGAAATATTATTTGCAGGAGCAATTGTTATATGCGTACGAACAAAGCAAAATTCTGCCCCAAGTGCGGCAGTAAAAGTCTCTATTTGGAAAACGATGAAGGTATTATTTCTGAGCATTGTTTTCTATGCGGTTATGAAGTATTAACGCAGAAAATACCGGACATTATTGAGCTGGAGAATTCGGCAGAACTTGTTGAACAACATGCCGTTTAAGGGTGTCGAGCAAAGGCTGACTCAGTATAAATAGATAACGCTGAATAAGTAAAATAGGTATCATGCTTGATATATAAGTGAATACACTTATTCGATAGCTTGATATTGCCATAAGTGTTTCTATTTATTTTCATCCGTTATTTTACTGTAAAACTCGGGTCTCCTGTCGGCAAAAAAGTTGATTTCAAATTCACCGGCTTTAAAGATAACCTGTTTTTGGCGCGCTTCCGATATGCTGATATCCCCGTATACTATTTGTTCGCCATCGTCCGAGGTAGCGGCAATTATGTTCCCCTGCGTATCGATGATTCTGCTTAAACCGATGAAATGTGTATTGCGTTCAATTCCGATGCGGTTTGCGGCTACAAAATAGACCTTATTTTCATAGGCGCGGCATGGAACAACATGTTCGGCTATTTTCTGTCTTCCGTCAGGCCAGTTAGTGGGCAGCACCAAAATATCGGCACCCATCAAAGCCATCACGCGTGCGCATTCCGGGAAATTGCAGTCGTAACAGATATGCATACCGATATTTCCGATGTGGGTATTATATACTTTAAACGGTTGGTCTCCTTTATCTATATACCGGTCGATGCCTAAATACGGCAGATGAATCTTGCGGTACTTACCGATAATCCCTTCCGGTCCGATTAGCAACGATGTATTAAAATGCTTGTCGCCTTCTTTTTCCAGCAGACCGGCAACAATATGTACATTAAGTTTTTTCGCCTGTTTTGTAATCTCATCAGTAAAAGGCCCCGGTACTGTCTCCATGTAAGGAAGGGCTTCGTCGAGGCTGGTAAACAAATATCCTGAAAGGACGCATTCGGGGAATACGATAAGTCGTGCCCCTTCTTCTGCTGCGATTTGAATATTCTCTATAATAACATCGAGGTTATACCCGGGTTGCATTAGTTTAGGTTCCATTTGAACTGCGGCAACCTTTATTACATCAGACATGACTTTACCTCACGAGTAATTTATAAAATGATTATAACCGCGAGACGGTATTATGGCAATGTATACATAGTACTTGAATAATCGGTTCTTATATAACATAATAAGCTATATAATCTATTTGGATATGATTATGGATATAGTTTTATGGATTGTTTTGGGACTGATATTCATATATTTGCTAACCTCTTTTCTCATAGCGAACGGTATAGCTATGAGCTTAAGAAGGCCATTAACGATGACTCCTGCCGATTTCGGTCTTTCGTATGAAGATATCAGCTTTTGCAGCCGTGTCGATAACCTTCTTTTAAAAGGCTGGTACATACCGTCCGGCAGCAATAAAACCATAATAGCCATGCCAGGTGGTAAACAGACCAGGGAAGACCGCTCGACGAAAATGCTGGAACTGTGCGTTGAACTGGCAAAAAAAGGCTATAACATACTGGTTTTTGAAAGAAGAGGGTGCGGGCAATCGCAGTCGGCAAGATTCAAGTATCGTTCTATATTAGGCAGGGATTTCAGCGGAGCGATAGACTACATCAGGAACAGAAGCGGTAAAGCCGAGCATATTGTTCTGCTGGGAGTATCTATCGGCGCTTCCGCCGCCATAGCATCCGCCAGGGAAAACGATGATATCGAAGCAGTAATCTGCGACAGTTGTTTTACCAGCATACCGGAAATGACGCAAAGGGTTCTGACTAACACATTTAAGCCTTTTGTTATTTTTAAACCGGGTTCGGTTTTAATGGGACGGCTCTTTTTCGGGCTTGATAGAGAAAGCGCTATCGATAAAGTGCCTTATATTAACTGCCCCATGTTCTTTATTAACGGTTCGGAGGATACATCGGTGCCGCCTTATGATGCTTACAGCCTGCTGAATGCGTCAAATAACCCGGCAGACTATATCTGGATAGCCGACGGGGCGGCTCACAGCCAATCATACATGACTTACCCCGAAGAATACGTGGAAAAGATAGATAAATTTATATCCGCCAGAGTAAAGTAACCGATTTATCGCTAACGGTGGTTAAACGGATTTTTTTTCAACTTTTAACTAGAGCATCGACTGCCGTATTTTCATAACCACAACCGATAATGTCAGGCTGCATATGGCCACGAAAAAGTCGAGGTATGTTTCAATAGAAGCCGTGTCCGGGCCGGTCGAAAAAGCCATTACCAGGCTGACAACTAACCTGATTATACCGAAAATAAACAGTACCCATATTACCGTGGTCGCTAAGCCTTTGAACAAGTTCGACATAGATAAGCCTCCTTAGTTACAAAGATTAACAAGGGATAACCGGTCTAAATGTCCGCCAGTTCATCCCATAATACATCGTCGAATTCAAAGACAGGCCCGTCGTGGCAAACCTGTTTCAATCCGTTTTTCGTCTTAATCGTACACCCGTAACAAACACCCATACCGCAAGCCATGCGCACTTCCAGCGATACCTGGCAGGGTTTATGATTTAAGAGGTTGTTTTTATACATTGTGCGGTACATTGGAGCAGGCCCGCAGGCGAATACCTGGTCTGCTTTATTTAGATAATCCGGTAGTAAATCGGTGGTTCTACCTTTGATACCCGTTGAGCCGTCGTCGGTGGTTACAATGCATTCAATACCGGCTGGAATAAACTTTTCCGGGAATACCATGGCTGCCTTCTGCGCTCCCAGCAGTAATGTGACCTTTTTTCCCTGATTGCCAGCCGATTCCGCCAGAAACAGAAGAGGGGCTATACCCATTCCGCCGGCAACCAGCAGCAGGTTTTTGGTATCGTCCATAATCCCGTAACCGTTTCCCAGCGGCCCCAGGATGTCAATCGGGGCGCGCTCTTTCTGCTTTGAAAGCCATTGGGTGCCCTTGCCTAATTTGGCATATAAAACCGCTAATCTATTTCCATCGATGCGGTGGATGCTTATCGGCCTGCGCAGCAGTGTATCATCACCGCATTGCATCATAATGAATTGCCCCGCTTTTGCCTCACCGGTGATATCGGGCGCTTCCATCCACATCAGGAAAACACCGGGCATTATCTCGTCATTTGAAACAACTTTACATATCGAATGTCTGGCTTTACTTAGCGTCTTACTGTCTATTTCATTCTCCTGCGTTGCGACTATTTAACGGTTGCGGTATTCGGGCATCGATAATACATTATAGTTATACTGACCGTTAACAAGCACTTCGGCAACTGCCCTGGCGGTATCCAGTGATGTAAAGCAGGGGATGCGTCTTTCGGCAGCAGCGCGGCGGATATGGAAGCCGTCTCTCAGTGAAACCCTGCCTCCGGTTATGGTATTAATCACACCGTTAACCGTTCCGTCATGAATTATATCTATTACGTTGGGATGCCCTTCATCCAGTTTCTTGGTTATCATCGAAACCGATATTCCGGCGTTGCGTAAAAGTTCGGATGTGCCTTCGGTAGCGTATAGCTTGAATCCGGCTTCGTAGAAATTCCTTATTATCGGCAGAGCTTCTGCCTTATCGCGGTCGGCGATACTGAAAAGCATGCTGCCTTTTTCGGGAAGCATCAAACCGGCGGCCAGCAAGGCTTTTACCAGCGCTCCGTTAAAGGTGGTATCGATTCCCATAACCTCGCCTGTGGATTTCATCTCCGGCCCCAAATATGTGTCTACTCCCAGCAGTTTCGACATCGAAAACACCGGGGCCTTGATGGCAATCAGGTTCTTGCTTGGGTACAGCCCTGTCTGGAAACCCTGTTCCTTGAGGCTTTGTCCGAGCATAACTCTTGTGGCAACATCTACTATCGGTACGCCGGTAACTTTTGATATAAAAGGCACGGTGCGGCTGGCGCGCGGGTTAACCTCCAGCACATAAATCTTTGATTTACCGGTGCTGTCCCTGACCACATCGAACTGGATATTCATCAGTCCTTTAATGCCGAGGGCCAGACCGATGCGAACCGAGTAATCGACAATAGTATCGATTTCGGTTTTGGTCAGCTTGATGGCCGGATAAATAGCCGTCGAATCGCCGCTGTGAACACCGGCTCTCTCGATATGTTCCATAATACCGGGTATAAAGACGCTTTCACCGTCACCGATGGCATCGATTTCGCACTCTTTACCGAGCAGGTATTTATCGATAAGTACAGGATGACCGGTATCGAGGTCTGCTGCCAGTTTTACATAACGGGCGAGTTCATTGACGTTGTGAACGATTTCCATGGCTCTGCCGCCCAGCACGTAACTGGGGCGCACCAGTACCGGGTAGCCGATAAGCTCGGCTATTTTTATGGCTTCTTCAACCGTTGTCACCGCTGCGCCCGGAGCCTGAGGGATGCCCAGTTCGCTTAAGAAGTGTTCGAATCTTTTCCTGTCTTCCGCGAGGTCGATTGTCTCGGAACTGGAACCGATAAGCGGCAGTCCCGCCCGTGTCAGCGGAGTAGCCAGGTTGATAGCAGTCTGACCGCCGAATTGCACGATACAGGGTGGTTCTACTGCGTTGCTGTTTTCGTCATCCGTATAGTATCCTTCATTCTCGATTATATCCCGCATACTTTCTTCGTCCAGGGCTTCGAAGTATAGCCTGTCGCTGGTATCGAAGTCGGTGGAGACCGTTTCCGGGTTTGAGTTCACCATAATGCTCTGGTATCCCGCTTTATGCAATGCCCAGGCAGAATGTACGCTGCAATAATCGAATTCAATGCCCTGTCCGATACGTATAGGGCCGCTGCCGATTACAATTGCTTTATTGCGGTGTTCACAGACTGCTTCGTTTTCTTTTTCATAGCTGCTGTAGAAATAGGGGGTGGCGGCATCGAATTCAGCGGCGCAGGTATCTACCATTTTGTAGACCGGCTTTAATCCCCAGTCATTTCTTAACTGCCTGACCTGTGCCGTCAGCCTGTCTGCCAGCGTTCCAATCTGGCTGTCGGAAAATCCGTAGCGTTTTGCCTGCCATAATAATTCGGGAGTTAAGGATTCTGACAGCAATCTCTTTTCCATATCGATAATATTCCGGAATTTATTCAGGAACCACAGGTCATACCCCGTGTGTTCAGAAATTTCCTCAACCGATTTTCCGCGGCGCAGCGCAGCCATAACCGCCCATAACCTGAGGTCGTTTGGATATAGTGGATACGATTTTATATCATCCGTAAGTTCCCATTTCGGGTCTTCCCATAAAAGAGAACGTTTCCCGAATTCCAGCGAGCGTACTGCCTTTTGTATGGCGGCTTCAAAGCACCTGTCGATAGCCATTACCTCTCCGGTGGCTTTCATTTGTGTACCGATAACCCTGTCTCCGGATTCGAACTTGTCGAACGGCCAGCGGGGTATCTTGGCTACTATATAGTCGATAGAAGGTTCGAAAGAAGCCATAGTTTTACCGGTAACGGCATTGGGGATTTCATCCAGCCTCTTGCCGATAGCGATTTTGGAGGCAACACGGGCAATCGGGTAGCCGGTAGCCTTACTGGCAAGCGCGGAACTGCGGCTGACACGCGGGTTTACTTCAATTACAAAATACTTGTCGCTCTTCGGGTCGAGGGCAAACTGCACGTTGCATCCGCCTTCTACGCCCAGTGCGCGAATAATTTTAAGGCTGGCAGTTCTCAGCATCTGGCATTCTTTGTTGGTGAGCGTCTGGGTGGGCGCCACAACAATGCTGTCGCCGGTATGTACACCCATCGGGTCGATATTTTCCATATTACAGATGGTAATGCAGTTGTTGGCGCCGTCACGCATCACCTCGTATTCGATTTCCTTCCAGCCGACAAGTGACTTTTCCAGGAGTACCTGGTGAATCGGGCTGGCATTAAGCCCTGTGGTAACAACCTCATCGAACTCTTCCCAGGTGTTGGCAAATCCGCCGCCTGTTCCACCGAGTGTATAAGCGGGACGGATAACCAGCGGTAATTCCAATCGCTGTGCAACTTCATGAGCTTCCTTGAGATTCTTTACCGTAGCGCTGGGCGGTACCGGTTCTCCGATTTCCTCAAGCATTTCCTTGAAGAGTTCCCTGTCTTCGCCCTTGCGTATGGCTTCAATCGGGGTTCCCAGTGATTTGACGTTATACTTTTCAAGCACTCCGGCATCAGCCAGGTCAACCGCCAGATTTAAACCGGTTTGTCCTCCAAGCGTAGGCAGCAGACCATCGGGGCGTTCCTTTTCTATAATACGGGTAATAACTTCGACGGTAAGCGGTTCTATATATACGAAATCGGCAATATCGTCGTCAGTCATGATGGTAGCCGGGTTTGAGTTGACAAGTATGGAGATAATCCCCTCTTCCCGCATGGCTTTGCAGGCCTGAGTTCCGGCATAGTCGAACTCTGCCGCCTGACCGATAACGATTGGCCCCGAACCGATAATCAATACTTTTTTAGGTTTGTCAGTCATTTGTTTCCCTTTCAAGTTTTCTGCTGTCCTTCTGGTACTGTTTTGTTACTATTCTCTTTTAAATCCCTCTCAATCTCCCTGTGCACAAAAGAGAGAATCCTATACTTTATAATGTCTTGCTGGAGTCCCGACTTGTCGGGACGAAGTATCTGGGGTTGGTGAGGATTACTCCTCCCCCAGGATTCTTCAGTCGTTTCACTCCTTCCAGAATGACAGTTCCCTTCTTATCTGCTCTTATCAATCATTCCTAAAAACTGTTTAAAGAGATAAGTCGTATCCAGCGGGCCGGGAGATGCTTCCGAGTGATACTGGATACCGAAAATCGGCAGTTCCTTGTGTCTGACACCCTCTACCGTGCCGTCATTAAGGTTGATAAAACTGACTTCAAGCCCGTTTGACACCGTATCCGGGTCTAAGGCAAAGCCATGATTCTGGGCGGTAATGTGAATTCTGCCGTTAGAAAGTTCCTTAACCGGGTGATTGCCGCCGCGGTGACCGAACTTCAGTTTAAAAGTTTTAGCCCCGAAAGCGCGTCCTATCAACTGGTTGCCGAGGCAGATGCCCATAATCGGCTTTCTTTCAATAAGCATTTTTACGTTATCGACAATATAATCTAAAAGTTCGGGATTTCCCGGTCCGGGTGACAGCAATATACCATCCGGATTAATTTTCAGTATTTCACTTGCCGGTGTATCACATGGAAATACCTTTAAGCTGCAATTGAGTGCGCTTAACTTTCTAAGTATGCTGAATTTTAAACCGCAATCCAGAACGGCAATTGTATAGGCGCTTTCAGTACACTTTTCAGCTTGCCAGTCATAAATTTCGGGTGATGAAACCTTGTGTACAAAATCGGTGTTGCTGTAATCCGGCTTCAACTTTATTTCGGCTAAAGCCTGCTGCGGTGTCTTTTCACAGGTTATAATGCCTCGCATAACGCCGCATGAACGTAAAAGTCTTGTAATTGCACGCGTATCTATTCCGTGTATTCCGGAAATACCGTTATCAGCCAGGTAATCATGAATATTATTTCTACTCTGATAGTGGCTGGGTTCCTCGCATTCTTCCCTGACAACGAATCCGCTGACCTGTATCCGTTTGGATTCAAAGTCGTTATCATTAATACCGTAATTTCCTATCATGGGATATGTCGGCACTACGATTTGCCCGGCATAGGACGGGTCGGTCAGTATTTCCTGGTAACCTGACATGCTGGTATTGAATACCACTTCCCCATAGGTTTCCGTATCAGACCCGAAAGAATAGCCCTCAAAAATCGAACCGTCTTCCAGTACCAGAATAGCTTTTTTGTTCACGCTTTAACTCCTAGTTTTACCGAATTGTCTTTATAAACCACGTTACCGTTAAATATTGTCGCCATGACTTTACCCTTTAACTTATGACCGTTAAGGGGGGTATTTTTACCCTTTGAATAAAAGTCTTTTATATTTACCGTCCATTCCGCATCGGGGTCGAATATGGTGATATCAGCCATTGTTCCTTCTTCAAGTGTACCCAGTTTGCCGAACCTGTTACCGATAATTTTTGCCGGCTCCGTGGTCATTTTGGATATTAACAGATTGATGTCGATATCACCTTTATGAAAAAGCTTCATCAAGCTGCCCAACGCCGTTTCGAAACCGCTGATGCCGAACGGGGCCTTTGAGAATTCACACAGTTTTTCATTTGCGGTATGCGGGGCGTGGTCGGTGGCAATGATGTCGATAGTGCCGTCTTTAAGTCCCGAAATCAGTGCCTGGATATCTTTTCGGGTGCGCAGCGGAGGATTGACCTTGGCATTGGTATCATAACCGAGTACCATTTCCTCATCCATTGTCAGGTGATGGGGTGTTACCTCCGCAGTTATTTTTACGCTGTCCTTTTTAGCATTGCGGACAAGCTCAACCGAACCCTGTGTACTGATATGACAGATATGAATCCTGGCTCCTGTCAGTTTTGCCAGGGCAATATTCCTGGCGATGATGTTTTCTTCAGCCGCATTGGGAATTCCTCTCAAGCCAAGCCGTGTAGCAATTATACCTTCATTGATTTTGCCGCCTTCCGAAAGCATGGCATCCTCGCAGTGGTCGCTAATGGGCAGGTCGAATATGGTGCTGTATTCGAGCGCCTGTTTCATTATGCGCGAATCGGCAATAGTCGAGCCGTCATCGCTTACGGCAACCACACCGGCTTCAGCCAGTTCTCCCATATCAGCCAGTTCCTTACCGGCACGGCCTTTGGTAATACATCCTATTGGCAGAACACGTATACAGGCTTCTGCAGCAGAGGTAGCTTTGATATAATCTACGGTTGCTTTGTTATCTAGGGGAGGTTCGGTATTGGGCATGCAGCAAATGGTGGTAAAACCTCCTCTGGCAGCCGCTTTGCTTCCCGTTGCAATGGTTTCTTTTTCCTCGAATCCGGGTTGCCTTAAATGGCAATGGAAATCGATAAACCCTGGACAGACGACCATTCCTTTTGCATCCAGTATGGTACAATCCGCAGGGATTTCATCAATACTCGCTGCGATTTCCTTTATTTTACCGTCGTTTATCAGTAAATCTCCCGTCATGTCCATGTCCTGCGACGGGTCGATGATGCGGCCGTTTTTTATAAGTGTCGGTTTATTCATTGTGACTGCCTCCGGCTAACAGATAGAACAATGCCATACGCACGGCTACTCCATTGGTAACCTGTTCGGTAATTACCGATTTTTCCCCGTGGACTAATGCGGATGCAATTTCTATATCTTCATTCACAGGACCCGGATGCATTACGATTACATCCTTATCAGCTTTAGATAACCTTTCTTCGGTAATTTGATAAAGTCTGGCGTACTCTCTTATACTGGGTAACAGTCCGCTTTGCTGTCTTTCAAGCTGCAATCTCAGCCCTATGACTACATCGGCTCCTTTAATCGCCTTATCGATATCTGTCGTAACTGTTACCCTGGGAAAATACGGTTGCGGATTATCCATGCCTTTCGGTATTAATGTAGAAGGTCCGCAGATGGTGACATCGGCTCCCATTTTAGTCAGGCTCCAGATATTGGAATGGGCGACACGGCTGTGAATGATATCGCCGATAATCGTTACCTTCAGGTTTTTTATACTGTTTTTATATTTCAGCATTGTGTACATATCGAGCAATGCCTGCGTGGGGTGGGCATGCCAGCCGTCTCCGGCATTTATTATACTGGCCTTGATATGTTTGGATGCCAGGTTGGGTGCGCCTGAACATGGATGCCTCATTACCACAATGTCGGCGCCGAGCGCTTCCATAGTTTCCAGCGTATCGATAAGGCTTTCGCCCTTGGTGACACTGGAGGACGAAACTGTCAGGTTGCTGATATCGGCGCTCAGGTTCTTGGCAGCCAGTTCAAAAGAGGAGCGCGTGCGCGTGCTGGCCTCGTAGAAAAGGGTAACCACCGTTTTACCGCGCAGAGTGGGCACCTTTTTTATCGGGCGAGAAAGAATTTCATGCATGGCATCCGTAGTTTGCATTACCAGGTCTATTTCCGCCGGGGTAAAGTCATCGAGGTCGAGAATGTGCTTATGTTTCCACACTTTTTGCCCGGGCTGCGGATTCTCGACTTTCATGTCTATTTCTTTCAATTGTTTTACTGCTTCCATGATTAACCCTCCCTTCCGGGTTTGGGGATAATTGCTACTTCATCGAGTCCGTCAGTTTCTGTCAGGCGAACCTGTATTTCTTCATCCTTGGAAGAGGGGATATTCTTGCCGACATAGTCTGCGCGTATCGGCAGTTCGCGATGACCGCGGTCAACCAGTACCGCCAACTGTATGGAAAGCGGGCGCCCTAAATCTATAATTGCATCCAGAGCTGCCCGTGCGCTGCGCCCGGTATACAGGACATCGTCAACCAAAACGATTACTTTTCCGTCTACGCTGGAGGGGATATCGGTGCTTTTAATTACCAGCGGGATATCCTGAGATGAAATATCATCGCGGTACAGGCTGAAATCGAGGATACCGACAGGAATTTTTATTCCTTCAAATGATTCGATATCCGATGCAAGACGGTTGGCAAGGGGAACACCGCGCGTGCGCATCCCGACCAGGATGATATTTTTTGTAGATTTATTATGCTCGATGATTTCGTGTGAAATTCGGGCCAGCGTACGCTTGATGTCGGCTTCCGTCAGAATTATTTTTTTGGTCATAAAAAAACCCCTTACTGTAACATTGCCAGCAAGAGGTAAACTCGCGTACATTCACATTACCCTTGCCAGCCTCTCTGGACTAGCGTTAAAGGTGTTATTTAACTGGAAATTATTATATCACTCCATATATCGATAATGCAAAGAAAAAATATAATATTTTTATTTACAGTTATTCTTTATTTCCGGTATTAACTCAGAAACCACCATTTTAATCTGGGCACAAATTCTTCTTACATCATCAGGGGTTTTATTTTTTGTGTTAATCCTTTAATTACCATACCGCCTGCAACAACCGATAAAATATTCTGTACTATCGACGAATTAGACAGCGCTCCAACAATTAAACTAAAGCTTCCCGCCCCATAAGTGAACGGGAAATTTATCCCAAAGAGCATTACGAATGTCCAGGTCGGAATCAGGCTGATCACAAATAACAGTATTCCGAAGGCGCACAACGCCGAAAAGCTTACGCGTATTTCTTTTTTTACTAACATTAACGTTTTACGCCACTCTGTCAACACGCCAAACAAAAAGGCAAATGCCGCGCCGAGAATATGCCACATAATGAGCCCGTCTATATCAAACTTTTTCATAAATTCATTCATATGAAGTTGTGCTGTGGCAACAAGATTTAATAGCAATATTCCCAAAGCTACAACGATAATGTAAGGAATAATCTTTCCAGTTTTCATAACATTCTACTTCTCCAAATATATACAACCTTTATATACATCATATAGGATAAATCAAGTTAATATTGATGTCAATACTATTTTGTATAAAGACGATAAAAAATCAGGGCAAAATGCGAGGGGATTATTATAACGTTCTTCTAAGAGACAGACGCCTTATTTTATAGCGGCATCATTTTCAATATCGGCTATTAAGTCGACAACTCTTCTCTTTATCTCATCCCGAATCCTTTTCACGTCGTCAATGGATTTTCCCTGCGGGTCTTCCAGTGCCCAGTCCTCGGTCTCTATAAACCTGGCGGGGCAAACCCCCTCGGTATCTGCGCCGCAGCCCATGGTAATCATCCTGTCCGCAGATTGCACCATTGCCATCGTAAGTATTTTAGGTTTATTGTTACTGATATCTATTCCCAATTCCTGCATTGCTTCAACAACTATCGGATTAACACTATCAGACGGAAGGGTTCCGGCAGAGATAGCCTTTGCTTTGCCTTGAGCCATCTGATTGAAGAAAGCCTCTGCCATCTGGCTTCTGCCGGAGTTATGGACGCAGACGAACAGTACGGTTTTAATCATCTGTGCCCCCCGGAAGACTTTTGTAATACGACATCCTTCTGTTGTTCTTTCCGGTGCGGGTCTTTTTCAACAAACAACTTTTTACCGATAAACGGGTCGGTTTCGGTATAGTACATCAATGCCGAATAGGTGGAGGGAGCCGGGCAGAATATCTGTACCTGCTCAGGGTTCATCTTAAGCTCACGGCCGGCAAAGCGTTTTAAGCTGTTCATATCGTTTAGTGTGCAGCCGGGATGGGCAGCAATTAAGTAATATGTCAGGAACTGCTCTTTTTTTGCCCTGCGATTAATGCTCTCAAACAACTCCTTGAATTGTAAAAGCAGAGCCTTGCCGGGCTTTCCCATCCTTTGCAGGACGCTGTCCTCGGTATGTTCGGGAGCAATTTTCATCTGCCCGGAAATATGGTATTTTACCAACTCCTCAAGATAATCCTTGCCGTACTGTTTATCACTTAACAGCAGGTCATAACGGATTCCCGATCCCACAAAAACCTTTTTTACTCCGGGTATGCGCCTGATTTTGCGCAGCAATTCGATTTGGGGATTATGATTTGCTTTCAATGACGGGCAAATCTGTGGGTAGAGGCAGCGTTTATCTGTACAGCTTCCTGTTTTTAGTTTTTTAGTGCATTCGTAGCCGTACATATTAGCAGTAGGCCCGCCGACATCGACGATGTATCCCTTGAAATCGGGGAGTGAGGAGATTTTTTGCGCTTCGTTGAGAATGGACTTCTGGCTGCGCCATTGCACCGTTCGGCCTTCGTGAACCGTAATAGCGCAGAAGTTGCACTCACCGTAGCAGCCGCGGTGGGTCGAAACGGAAAACTTGATGGTTTCCAGCGCTTTCACTTTTCCCTGGCGTTCGTAATAAGGGTGCTGGGCGCGTTCGAAATCGAGTGCGTATACCCCGTCAAGCTCCTGTTGAGTAAGCGGAAGGGCGGGCGGATTATGAACCAGGTAACGCGTTCCGTGTTTTTGATAAAGTCCTTTGGCAGTAAAAGCATCATTATTGCGGTAAAACGTATGGAACATGTTTATAAATGCTTTATTATCGGTCTTAACAGTATCGTAGGCAGGTAGTTCGAGGTAGTCTACTGGGATATCCTGCTCCTTGCCTGCAATATAACACAGCCCCCTGATTTTCCTCGCATCCTCACCGGACTTTATCGCGTAGGCAAACTGTATAACGGATTTATCTGCCATGCCGTAGAGCAGGTAATCCGCTTTCGCATCGAAGAGGATGGAGGAACGCACGCTGTCAGACCAGAAGTCGTAATGGGCAATGCGGCGCAGGCTGGCTTCGATGCCGCCGAGCAGAATCGGTTTATTGCTTTTAAAATATTGCTTGATAAGGTTGGTATAAATAATAGCTGCCCGGTCGGGACGACGGTTATTGATTCCTCCCGGGGTGTAATCATCGCTCTTTCTTTTCTTCTTCAGTGACGTATAGTTGGCAATCATCGAATCGATGCTGCCTCCGGAAACTCCCCAGAAAAGGCGCGGTTCTCCCAGCCTGGTGATATCTTTTTCGGAATGGATATCAGGTTGTGCGATTACAGCGACACGGTATCCGGCGTCGGCAAGCACCTTACCGATAACGGCAATGCCGATAAACGGGCTGTCGATATAGCTATCGCCGGTTACCAGGATGATATCCGGCTGATGCCATTTAAGGCTATTCAATTCGTCACGCGTAGTAGGTAAGAACATTTATCCCTTTTCCTGATTATAATAGTGCATTATACACTGATGAATCGGTTTCTCTAAATACTATCGGCTATCGCTATGGCTTGATGGCCTTCTTTATTAATGCTCGGGATAGGCATAACAAGTATAAAACAGTCTGTCATCATGGAGTCCCGACTCGTCGGGACGATGAATCTGGGGGGTGGGGATATAATACCACCCTTCCCGGGATACTTCGTCCGCCTGCGGCGTCCTCCAGCAAGACAGTTTAAATGCCTATGATTTGAATCTGACAAATCGGTATTTCGCCATGACGTCCTTTATTCCTTTGCCAGTGCCGTTGTAATAAAGCCGGTAATCTCAGCTTTGCTCGGCACTTTACCGGAACTGACAACTGTTTCGTTTATCACCAGCCCCGGGGTAGTTAGAATCGGGTACTCCATGATGCTGGTAATATTTTTGACATAATATATTTCGGCATCGATCTCCAAGTCTTTAACAGCTTCTTTAACTAATTGCTCCAGTTGGTGGCACTTGGCACAACCGCTTCCCAAAATCTTGATTTCCATTATTTCTCTCCTTTTAATCAGCAATGAATCCGAAAATAAAACCGGTAATAGTAGCCATGATAACAACCAGTCCTACATAAGTGGCGGTTTTCTTGATTCCCATGATACGGCTTAGAGTAATCATCGCGGGAAGTGATAATGACGGGCCGGCCAAAAGCAGCGCCAGCGCCGGGCCTTTACCCATTCCCAAATCCATAAAAGCCCTGATAATCGGTACTTCCGTCAGCGTGGCAAAGTACATCAACGCACCGAATATCGAAGCAATAAAATTGCCGGATATAGTGTTACCGCCAACGTATTCGACCACCCATGATTGCGGAATCAGGTATGTCAGGATCCCGGCAATAAAAACACCCAGCAGCAGCCAGGGAATTATCAGCCTGGTAAAATGAAGGGTTTCCCTTAACCACTGCACGATTTCGCCCTTTTTAAACCATCTCCACAAGATTATCACCAGTATAATGACAAATATACCCATTATTATCCAGTTCTTGGAGGCGGCAAAAACCAGTATGCCGATTAATGTTCCGATAAAGGCAACCTGCTGCTGGATGCTCTTGGCATCGGGATCTTTTTCAAGGTTGGAAAAGACATCGACATCGCTTTTGCTTTTTTCCTTGCGGTAGATGAAAGCCATTATTAAGCCGATAACCACTGAGAATATAATGGCGGCGATGATACGGGCAATACCTAAATCCCAACCCAAAAGCTTTGCCGAATATACGATTGCCAGAACGTTGATGGCAGGCCCGGAAAAGAGGAATGCTATTGCCGGTCCTAAACCGGCTCCCCTTTTAAAAATGCCGGCAAAGAGCGGCAGTACCGTGCATGAACAGACTGCCAGTACCGCTCCGGATACAGAGGCAATGCTGTAAGATACTACCTTTTTAGCCTTTGCACCGAAGTATTTCAGTATGGCAGCCTGCGAAACGAAGGTCGCAATTGCCCCGGCGATAAACAGGGCAGGCACGAGGCAGGTTATTACGTGCGCCGAAAGGTATTCCAAAAGCCCGTTCCAACCCGCCTGTAAAAGTTCAATCAATATGGTCATATATTATTTCTCACTTGTATTAAATATCAGGTCAGGAGCAGGTAGGGCAAACTCTTTTAGATTTTTCCAACCGTGCGATATCCGCTTGGGCTGATTTATTGTTTTCGAGCGCAGACGAAACTGCCTGAATGATGTAATCCAGGTACTTCTTGTTGTTTCTATTAATGCCTTCTCTATCTATTGAATATATAGTCCACAAGCCTTCTTTTCGCTGGCTTAAAAATCCGGCATCATATAATATCGAAAGGTTGCGCGAGGCTCTTGTCTGTGATATTTCCAGCGCTTGCATTACCTCGCAGACACAGCATTCCCTGGCTAATAAAATATTCAAAATCCTGAGGCGGGTAATATCCGATAGTGCCGCTGTCGCTTTAATAAAGTCCTGCATATTTATACTCCCGGTTAATAATTATATATGCACATATACGCATATAATATAGCAACCGGAAATAAATGTCAATAAGCGGTTAATAATCCCAGCGGTCTTTCAAGAAAAATTTAACAAGAAAAACAGCTTTATGCGATATTTAAAGTATATTGACATCACCATAAAGCAGGGTATAACCTTTTATATGTGGGTTCTTGAATAAAATTAAAGGAGGAAAAATTCATGGATGATTTAGAGAGTTTGATAAAAACAACCATGGGTGAAATCGAAAGGCTGGTTAATACCAAGACACTGGTCGGCGACCCGATAGTTGTCGGTGATAACACCTTGATTCCTTTAATCAGTGTCGGCTTTGGCTTCGGAGCAGGTTCTAACTCCGGTATCAGTACGACTAAACAAAAAGGCGAAATGTCTGGAGCGGGAAGCGGCGGCGGCGCCGGTATTAAACCTGTTGCCGTAATCGTTGTCAGCAAGGATGAAGTAAAAGTCGAGCCGGTAATGAGCGGAGTATCGGGGGCTATTGAAAAAGTAACCGAGATGGCACCCAAAGCTATCGAAAAGATCTTCGAGGGCAGGAAAGAAAAGAAAGAAGAAAAGAAGGAAAAGTAATTGTGGGCGCTTGTTGCTCTTGCCTGCCTGGTCGCCCTGATTATCATTCTTCTTTGTATACCTGTCGATATTTTTTTTCGTATTGAACGCTACGAAGAAAGTAAATTCAGCGTACATTTTGTCTGGCTGTTCGGGCTTGTTAACAAGGAATTAAAACAGGCTGAAAAGAAACCGGATAAAAAGAAGAGCAGTCATTTTTCGTTTGGTATACTGAAGGAACTCCCAATTAAGCGATTACTAAAGCAGATAAAGCGGCTCTTAGAGGATATTTCGGGGCTTTTTAACATCAGGAACGTAAATGTGGATATGACGGCAGGGTTCGATGACCCTGCGGATACGGGTTATCTCTGCGCTGCCGTCTATCCCGTACTTACCTTTTACTCATCTGAAAACTGCCATATCAACTTTAATGCGTCGTTCGAAGGCAAGTGCATTCTTCAGGGTTTCGCTGCCGGTGAGCTGCGGTTTTTCCCTGTCAGGTTTGTTGTCCCCTTATTAAGGTTTATCTTCTCGGGTGCTGTGTTCAAATCTATTAGAATTATGATGTCAAAAAGATGGAAAAAGAAGAAATAATCGTCGATACTCCGGTTGAATTCAACGGGTTGCGAATTATACCTGTAGTTCAGGTTGCCACTCACTGCTATTCAAAAAAGAAAAGAGTATCCGCTTTCTGTTCAAAAAAACCGCTATTTGTAATAATAATCAGGGAATCCGATATAAAAGCCTTCGATATGGATGGTTCAAGTGTTGATATTGATGAGTTAACCGGTTCGGTGCCGGGGTTGAGGGAAGTGCTGTGATTAAATAGATAATTAATGCGGGAGATTATAAAATGCAAATGTTTTTATTCTGTACCAATGTATTCTTCTTCCTCGTTACACTTGTTTTTGCTCTATACGCTATTGGTTACGCTGAAGGGGGCAATTCAATAGCAGAAGCTTTAAAATGGATAGAAAAACTTTGGTGGTTAGCTAGCATAGCTCTAGCGGCGGGGATAGGTTTTGGTATTAATGATATTGTTAGCAAGCGCAGGGCAAAAGATTTTCATAAGCGAAATTTATTAGAACGCTTACCAAGTGAGGATATTATCATAGAATTTGCGCAGGCTATACAAGACTTAAGAGTGGATTTAAATAAAAGGAATCAATAATATTGTGCAAAGAGGGGTTAATTACCATGTGTCATCTTTAAGTATATTGGAAAAATAAGTAGAATTTATTAGGATTATAAGTTATGGCAAAATCCGATTATAATAATGATAACTCAGACTCTATACCAAAGTTTTGTAGAACGTGTACTCGATATTTAAATGACGTATTGCCAAAACCATCATGCTATAATTATTGTCCAAAAAACGATCCTATAAAGGAAATTGAGTATAGTCTTAACAACAATCAGGAATCAATTTTAAAAATATGCCCAAAGTGTCAAAAGAAAACACTTTTTTGGAATAAGTTTCAGTTATTGTATGAGTGTTTAATATGTAAGAGAAACTTCTCTGTCGATACTTTACGGCTAGCGTATATTAATGCTGCAAATGATAAAAATTCGACGGGCTATTTAGAAGCTGGTGATGGGTATGATGCATAGCTTTATTTAATATTTGATAATTTACATACCATAAAATTTGTTGAATAGTCTTCCGCCGGGTTGCCAATCAATTTCAGTTTGTTGATTGTATTTCCATATTTTCTTCTTAACTCCTTTAAGTTTTAATATATCCCAAACGTCGTCTATGTCGGAATCCATACAGTAAATCATCAATCCCCAAGACTTATAAATACCGGGAACAGGTGCGCCATACTTCAGAGATATTATTTTTCCTTTTGTTAAATATTTACCTAATTTATTAGCTAGGGGAATAATCTGCTGTTCATTCCCAAATACCATGAGTTTTCCACCATGTTCTTCCCATCCTGATGGTAACTCATAATCAGTATTAGGTTCTATATAAGTCCAATAGTCACCTTTCGTTATTATCGGTTTAGAAGATGTCCCTTTTTTCATTTTATAACCTCATGTTATGACATAAATCTAATACTGCTAAAGTCGAATGTCAATGAACAGTGAATAAAGAATAATAAATAATATTAAATAGGTGTATTCTCTTATCCCAATCGTTAAAATGACCTCACCAGCCCATGCGTGCTATAATTAACGCACTTATGGATATACTTTCCGCATTAAACCCCGAACAAAGAAAAGCCGTCGAAGCCATTAACGGGCCTGTGCTTATTATTGCCGGACCCGGCAGCGGCAAGACGCGTGTAATCACACATCGCATTGCCTATCTTATCCGCGTTTGCGGAGTAAGCCCGCACCGCATTATGGCGGTTACCTTTACCAACAAGGCAGCCAAGGAGATGGTGATGCGCCTGAATAACCTTATCAGCGCAGCGGTAAAAGACCTCACCATCGGCACCTTTCACGCTATCTGTGTACGTATATTACGACAGGATGGAGAAATTATCGGTGTCGAAAAGGGTTTTGTTATTTATGATAACGACGACCAGATCAGCCTGATAAAGAAGTGCTTCCAGTCGTTAAATCTCGACCCCAAGCAGTACTCCGCTTCCACCATTCTTTCACATATCAGCAATGCCAAGAGCCGCATGTTAACTCCCGAAACGTATATACAGCAGGGAGGCAGCTATTTCGAAGAGGTGGTCGGACGCGTTTATGAAAAGTATCAGCAGATGCTTGAAAAAAGCAATGCGCTCGATTTCGACGACCTCTTGATGAAAACGGTAAAGCTGTTTAAAAAGCACCCGGATATCCTGGAAAAATACCGTTCGCGCTACCTGCATGTAATGGTGGATGAATTTCAGGACACCAACCAGGTGCAGTATCAATTGGTAAAACTGCTGGCGGGGGGATACCGCAATATCTGTGTCGTAGGAGACCCCGACCAATCGATATATTCATGGCGCTCGGCGGATGTGCGCAATATCCTCGATTTCGAAAAGGATTTTCCTGATGCCAAAACGGTTATGCTTGAGCAGAATTACCGCTCCACCAAGAATATCCTGGCAACGGCTTCATCGGTAATATCCACCAACAGTCAGCGCAAGAAAACCGAACTGTGGACGGATAATGAGCCTGGCGGCAAAATCGAGGTAATCGAGACCTTTACCCAGCAGGAAGAGGCTCAATTCGTTGTACGCGAAGTCGAGAGACTACTAAAAACAGGTGAAGCAAAGCTTTCGGATTGTGCTGTGATGTATCGTACCAATGCCCAGTCCCGCGCCTTGGAAGAGGCGTTTATCCGTTATGGTACTCCTTACAAGCTGGTAGCAGGCACCCGTTTCTATGAAAGACGTGAAATCAAGGATATCATCGCCTACCTGAAACTGATTCACAATCCGCGCGATACCGTCAGCCTGTTGAGAGTAATCAATGTCCCGCAGCGCGGTATCGGCGACCGCACTGTCAGCCTGCTTACGGAATGGGCGTCATCTATAAATATCTCCCAGTATCAGGCTTTAAAATCGCTTGCTACTTCGCAGGATTTTAGCAATACTCCCTTCAATGCCCGCAGCGCGCGCCTGCTAATCGAATTTTACAATATGATAGACGAACTGGAAAAAATGAGCCATGAATTAAAACCGGATGAGCTTTTCGACCGTGTCGTTGACAAGACAGGTTACAAGGCCTATATAAAGAGCTTGACCGATGATGAAGACCGCTGGGATAACATACTGGAACTGCGCACCGTTGCCAAGCAGTATGCCGATTTCGAGCCGGAAGAGGCGCTCTCCGCCTTACTCGAAGGTGTGGCGCTGGTATCGGATGTCGATGGACTGGATGATGTTGTGGATGCGGTAACGCTGATAACTCTGCATCAGGCTAAAGGACTGGAGTACCCGGTCGTTTTTATGGTGGGCATGGAGGAAGGAATCCTGCCTCATATCCGCTCTTTTGACGACCCTGCCCAGATGGAAGAAGAAAGGCGCTTATGCTATGTCGGCATCACGCGTGCCAAGAAGAAGGTTTACCTGGTGAGAGCATTCCGCCGCAACCTGATGGGTAACAGTACGGTAAACAGTCCATCCCGATTTTTAAAGGATATCCCGTCGAACCTGGTAAAAAACAGCGGCAATGGTTTCGGTCAGAATCAATACCATGAAGACAGACCGGCAAAAAGCGATATGTACGCCTGGGAAAGAAACATACCTGCTCCTGTTGCCGCTCCTGCCGGTAGTCTACCCGATTTGAAAGCCGGGGATAGGGTAAAACATGCCCAGTTCGGGCAGGGCACCGTTATAAGCTGCAAACCGTCGAAAAACGATAGTGAGGTCGTAATCGCATTTCCCGATATCGGTATTAAACGGCTGCTTTTAAGCTTTGCCAAACTGGAGAAGGTGGAGTAATTATGATAGGTTTCTATTTCCGTTGTAATCCTTCGACAGGCTCATCCCGAGTCTGGGACAGGTGACGAACGGAAATAGACATAACCTAAATCGCTTGTGGTCTTGTCCCATTGCAAAACGGGATGAGCTTGTCGAATCATAGCGGCATCATATGCGGTTAACAGGGAGTATTTTATTATGGCCATAGAGGTATTAAAAAACGAGGTCATCAATAAAATAGCCGCCGGAGAGGTGGTTGAAAGAGCTTCCTCAGTTGTTAAGGAACTGGTAGAGAACTCCCTAGATGCCCGTTCTACCCAGATAACCGTTGAAATTGCCGGCGGCGGTCTTGCACTTGTTAGCGTAACGGATAACGGTAGCGGTATCCCGTCTGATGAAATCGAGCTGGCTTTCAAAAGGCATGCTACCAGCAAGATATCCACCTTCGAGGATTTATCAGAAAGTCATAGCCTGGGTTTTCGCGGAGAAGCATTGCCCAGTATTGCTTCTGTTTCTGATGTTGAAATCACTTCCTTTAATATCAATGACAATTCTGGTATTTATGCCGAGCTTGAAAAGGGAATCGTTATTAAACAGCAGAAACAGGCCCGCTCACAGGGAACTACGATAGCGGTCAAGAACCTTTTTCGCAATGTGCCTGCCAGGTTGAAGTTCATCAAATCGAAAACAACAGAAAACAGCCATATCGCCAATGTCGTCAGCCAGTATGCCTTAGCATTCCCTGAGGTGCGTTTTGCTCTTTTTATCGACGGACGCGAGAGCCTTAAAACGCCGGGCACGGGAAATCTGGTAGACAGCATTAATTCTGTCTACGGTATCGAAATTGCTTCCAATATGCTGCCTATAAATAATAGTCAGGATTTCACTGCCGATGAAAAAGGTATCAAAATAAGCGGCATGGTGGCATCCCCCAGGGTCAGCCGTTCCAATCGTAACTATATCAGCCTCTTCGTTAACCGTCGCTGGGTTGCTAACCGCAACCTGGTCTGGGCAGTCGAGGAAGCCTATCACGGTTTACTGATGACGGGTAAGCATCCGGTGGCTGTTATCAATATAGAAGTACCGCTTGCCGATGTGGATGCCAACGTCCATCCGACAAAAACAGAGGTGCGCTTCAAAGAGGAAGGCAATGTTTATTTAGCGCTGCAAAGGGCTGTGCGGCAGGCGCTGGTAAACACTGCGCCGGTTCCGAAAGTGGAGGAAATTACCGCTTCCTATCGCGGACAGTCACAGATAATTGTTCCTCCGGAACAGAGACATATGGACATGAAAATTGTTTTCGAAGAAGTGCTGGGGACACCGGTTGTCTCGTCGCTGCCGGTGCTGCGGGTGCTGGGGCAATCAATGAACAGCTATATTGTCGCTGAAGGGCCGGATGGAATTTATATCATAGACCAGCATGCGGCGCATGAGCGCATCATGTTCGAAAAGATATCGAAGCAAAAGGAACAGCAGGGAGTAGAAGTACAAGGACTGCTGGAGCCGGTAAGTATCGAGGTTTTGCCTGTACAGGATGAAATCCTTAGCAAAAACTATAAATACCTGGCAGAATTCGGATTTACAATCGAACCTTTCGGCAACAGGAATTATTTAGTCAGAGCTGTCCCCTCGATAATGTATAAAAAAGACTGGCAAGCGGCTTTGAACGAACTTATCGACAAATTGTCTGTTAAAGACAAAGCAGATATAACTGAGCATATTATTGCTACCATGGCATGCCACAGCGCAGTCAGGTTCGGGCAGAGCTTGTCACATGATGAAATGCGCGAACTGGTAAGGCAGATGGAACAGGCCGACCTGCCGCATGCCTGCCCGCACGGCCGCACTACCATGATTCACATCACAAAAAAACAGCTGGAAAAAGAATTCGGCCGGGTTTAACAGATAGTTTAACTATAAAATCATTAATTAGTCTTCGTTTTCGACTTATTTTGCAGGTTGACTGCTTGAACCGAGTTTTACCAGTGGAATTCCGGCGGCGCACAGAGGGCAGGTTTCCGGTTTGTAGGTGATTGTTTTTGAACGCAGGCAACTGAATAGAGGTGCGCCGAAATCGTGTTCCTGCTCGGAACGGTCAACCAGAACACCGATACCTGCCACAACTCCATCCTGTTCTCGTACCAAATCCAAAACTTCACGCAGAGATTTCCCGGTAGTCAGAATGTCGTCAACAACCAGCACCCGTTCCCCCGGATTAACACCGAAACCACGTTTGAATGCCCTTTTATCGCCCTCTTTTTCAGCGAACAGGCTTCGAACATTTAGTTGCCTGCCCACTTCGTGAGCCAGGATTATGCCCCCGGTGGTAGGTCCGGCAACAATCTCGATGCCGGATTCTAAGAAATGCTGACTGATAAGATTGCAAAGCTGTTCAGTGTAACGGGGATGCTGTAAAACGTGAAATTTCTCCCAGTAAACAGGTGAGTGCAGCCCTGAAGTCAGCAGAAAATGGCCTTCAAGTACGGCGCCGGCTTTTTTGAATATTTCTTCTGTATTCATAGCTCTATTTAAATGAATAATTTAATACCAATCCGAAATCCGATAGCGGAGAGTAGGAAAACCAGGCCTTGCCGACAATATCGGAACGCGCAACAAACCAGCCGTAATGCGAATCGCCGCTGTTATTGCGGTTGTCTCCAAGGACAAAGTACTGATTTTCGGGTATCACATCGCTGGTATAGGTATAATCGGGGCTATCGGCAATATAAGTCGATTCATCCAGCGCAATTATATTGCCATCAGCCTGGTGAATATAAACCGTGCCGTTTTTTATCTCAACGTACTCTCCGGGAAGCCCGATAACTCTCTTGATATAATCGTTTTCCGAAAATACGGGCGGGTCGAAAATAATGATGTCCCCCCTGTCGGGTTCCGAAAACAAATAGGCAACCTTATTAACCAGTATCTTTTGCCCGTGGCTGAGGTTGGGCTCCATACTGGAACCGTCCACTATGGCCTTGGTGGCGAACGCCTGTACCAGCAGAAAGATGGCAACCGCCAGTGCCAGAATTCCTACAAACTCGAGCAGCAGATTTTTTACATTATCGGTATTAAACAAATTATTTTCCAAGTTACTCAGCATTATAAACTATTTACCCTGGCTTGCCAAACAGAAACAGCAGGTTTTACAGTTAGTTCTCTATAGAAGTATAATTGAGCGGTTATATCATATTTAAGTAATATAAAAGGAGAAAAACAATGAAAAAATATTCATTAATTATCATGGCTTTGATTTCCCTGCTCATGGTAGCGGGACTCTCCGGCTGCGATATGTATGGGGATTCGAGTACTGATACCGTGGTACAATCAATAAACAGCGACCAGGACCTCGGTATTTCGGTAACCGGTATCGGAGAGGTAGATGTAGCACCTGACCTGGCTATTGTAAGACTGGGTGTTCTGGTACAAATGGACACTCTGGCACAGGCGCAGCAGCAGGCTAATGTTTCTATGAATGCCATTATGGGCGTTTTAAGCGGTCACAGTATAGCTGATAGCGATATTCAAACTGCCGGATATTCTATAGAGCCGGTATGGACATGGAAAGATAACGAATCTGTATTTCTTGGATATAAAGTAGCCAATACCGTCAACGTTAAATTGAGGAATATGGACGGAATCGGGGTTATCATAGACGATTCTGTCGCTGCCGGCGGAGAGTACGTTGTGGTTAACGGAATCAATTTTACAATCGATGACCCAAAACAATATTATGATCAGGCTCGCACAGCGGCAATGGCGGATGCAAAAGATAAAGCGACGCAACTGGCTAAAGCCGCTGTAGTAAAGGTTGGTATTCCGATAAGTATCATTGAAAGCAGTTACTATGATTCCAGAGAATCGTCTGCCTTTTTTGTCGGTACGGCAGACGGCTCCGCCACCAGTATAAGTCCCGGTGAATTGACCATTACGATTACCGTAAACGTGGTTTATACAATCGGGCAATAGGCGTTATTTTAAGATTATACGTAAAATATGCTATGATATTAAGGGCTTAATAATGTTTTAAGCCCTTAATTATATTAAAAATCCCGCTGTAAGGATAATGAATTAATCTTGGTTTGGCTTAAACTGGTACTATGCTGTCTGATTATACTATTTGCCGGTACTAAACTCGCCCGGTATGGGGATGCTATCTCGGAACGAACCGGGCTTGGGCGCATGTGGATTGGCCTTATCCTGATTGGTCTGGTTACTTCAATGCCGGAAATGGTTACCGGCGTCAGTGCGGCAGCTATCGTCGGTCAGCCGGACCTTGCTCTCGGAAATTTCTGGGGCAGTTGTATTTTTAACCTGTCCATACTGGCTTTTCTCGATATGTTTCACCGAAAAGGTCCTCTGCTTTCAGCCGCCAGTAGCAGGTATATTCTGCCGGCATTTCTGGGTATAGCATTAATTTCTGTGGCAGGAATCAGTCTTTTAATAGGCGATGGAGTTACCGGGATATCTATCGGATGGCTCGGATTAACCAGCATTTTTATCTTTACATTATACATATTCGGCATCCGCCAGATGTTTATCTATAATAAAAATCACCCGGAAGCGATTGTTGAAGAAGAATCGCAGTATAACGAACTCAGCAATTTAAAGATATACGGCACCTTTGCTATAGCTGCTCTGGGGATTATAGGCGGCGGAATCTGGCTGTCGTTTATAGGTGACGAAATAGCAGTTACCTATAATCTGAGCGCCAACTTCGTAGGCAGCCTCTTTTTAGCTATCGCTACTTCTCTGCCGGAAATTGTGGTGGCCATAACCGCATTGCGTATCGGAGCTATAGACCTTGCGGTCGGTGATATCCTGGGTGCCAATATGTTAAATACCGCCAATATTTTTATTACCGATATATTCTATACCGGTGGCCCGTTGTTATCAGAAGTGTCTTCAAAAAATCTTTTTACCGCCTTAGCAATGATAGTAATGACACTGATAGTTATTCTGGGGCTTAGATTTAAAAATAAACGTAAAACATTCAAAATTATCAGCTGGAACGCCCTGTTGATTCTGGCAATATATATATCGACTTCACTATATCTATTTAATAATTAGGTACACGCCTTTCATTGTAAAGTATAGTTATGGTATATATTCCTCTCTGTTTGCACTTATAAAAAAGGTAGTGTTAGAATGGTAGCATGGACTATATGGAACAGGCTCTATCAATGGCCAAGCTGGCATTGGGGCAGGTAAGCCCGAATCCGGCGGTTGGGTCTGTGATAGTTAAAAATGGTGAGATAATCGGCAAGGGATATACACAACCACCCGGGTCGGCTCATGCCGAAATTATGGCTCTGGAGCAGGCAGGTGACAACACGCAAGGGGCTGTAATGTATGTTACTCTTGAGCCGTGCTGCCATTACGGGCGCACACCACCCTGTACCCAATCCATTATTGAAGCCGGTATCAGCGAAGTACATATGGCAATTCTTGACCCGAACCCTGTTGTTAACGGCAAGGGAAGGGCTGAGCTTGAAAATGCCGGTATAAAGGTATTTCTTGGTGAACGCGATAAAAAAGCCAGGGAAATTAACGAAGCCTACTTAAAGTACCAGTTAACCGGCTTGCCTTTTGTTACGGTTAAGTACGCTATGAGCCTCGATGGTAAAATAGCCGCCTTTACAGGGGATTCCAAGTGGATAAGCGGTGAGGAATCACGGCACTTTGTACACAATCTGCGGTATATAAATGATGCCATTATGGCCGGTGTAAATACGGTGCTGACAGATGACCCCCAACTAACCGCCAGATGCGGTGGGGGACGGGGTGGAACGGCGAAGAAACAACCGCTCAGGATAATAATTGACGGAACGGCATCGACGCCGGTAACCGCAAAAATTTTCGGAGAACCGGGAGATACTATTATCGTTATTGCCAGAGAAGCCACACAAAATGAAAAAGATGCTTATAAAAGTGTCGGGGCGGAATTGCTGGAGATACCTTCGGCAAATGGCTATATCGAACTTAAAGAGCTGATGAAGGAACTGGGGAAAAGGCAGATAATGAGCGTTCTGGTTGAGGGAGGCAGTATTCTTTTCGGTTCTTTATTCGACCAGAAGCTGGTGGACAAGGTTTACGCTTTTGTAGCTCCGATAATAATCGGTGGAGAAAATGCAAAGACAGCAATAGGTGGCAGAGGAGTTGAAAGGATAATGGATGCTGTCAAGCTTAAAAATCTGAGTGAAGAACGATTCGGCGACGATATCATGTTTGTCGGGTATGTGAAGGAATAATCGTATGTTTACAGGTATTGTTCAGGAAATCGGTATCATAAAGGAGATATCCCCTAACAGGATTACCTTGATTGCCTGCAAGGTTTTAAAAAATATGCAGTTGGGTGACAGTATTGCGGTTAACGGGGCTTGCTTGACGGTTACGGAATTTACGGAAAACAGCTTTACCGTAGATGTAATGCCCGAAACCTTAAAAAGAACGACACTAAAACAACTCAGAAAAAATGAAGAGGTTAACCTTGAAAGGGCATTGACTTTAGAAAGTTTGCTGGGTGGTCACCTGGTTCAAGGGCATGTGGACGCAACTGGTATAATAATTTCTATTAAGGATGATAACGGCGCTTTCGTATTAAAAATACAGGCACCCAGGGATGTCATGAACTACGTGGTGGAAAAAGGGTCAATTACCGTTGATGGTATCAGCCTGACGGTTATGGGAAGAAGCGATAACACTTTTGATGTATCTATCGTTAATTTCACTATGGAAAATACGGTTATGTGCAACCGTAAAGCGGGGGACATGGTTAACCTGGAGGCAGATGTCCTGGCTAAATACACGGTTCACTTTAAGAGCACGGGCGTTCCTGACAGTAATATTACTTTTGATTTTCTGCAGGAAAACGGATTTTTATCGGCAGGATAATCCTGTCTTCGTAGAGGTATAAATGGTTTTATCGAGTATAGAAGAAGCAATCAAGGATATTAAAGAGGGCAAATTCGTTATCATAGTTGACGATGAAGACCGTGAAAACGAGGGCGACCTGGCGATAGCTGCCGAGAAAGTAACCACCGAAGCGGTCAACTTCATGGTAAAGCATGCGCGCGGGCTGGTTTGTTTACCCATAAAAGGGGAACGCCTGGATGAACTGGAAATCCCGATGATGGTTTCACATAATACCTCCAAGTTTACTACCGCCTTTACGGTTTCTATAGAAGCTAAACATGGGGTTACTACCGGTATATCGGCAAAGGACAGGGCTGAAACGATAAAAGCGGTTATCAATCCGGAAACCAAACCGTCGGATATTGCCCGCCCGGGGCATATCTTTCCGTTAAGAGCCAGAGAAGGCGGGGTTCTTGTCAGGGCAGGGCATACCGAAGCAGTAGTAGACCTGGCTAAAATGGCAGGCCTGTATCCGGCTGGTGTCATCTGTGAAATCATGAGTGAAGACGGAACGATGGCAAAGCTGCCGGAGTTGAAAGAAATCGCCGATAAATTCGGGATAAAAATAGTAAGCATTGCCGATTTGATTACATACAGGCGCAGACATGAAAAGCTGGTAAGGCGTGTGGCCGAGGCGAAGCTGCCGACGAAGTATGGAGAATTCAAAATACTCGCCTATAAAAGCGATATGGATGCCGACCAGCATGTAGCGCTGGTAATGGGAGACATAGAAGCTGATGAACCGGTGCTGGTGAGGGTGCATAGCGAATGCCTTACCGGTGACGTATTCGGCAGCCTGCGATGCGATTGCGGCGAACAAATAGATATGGCACTGCAGATGATTGCCAGAGAGAAACGCGGTGTGCTGCTTTACATGAGGCAGGAGGGAAGGGGTATCGGTCTTCATAACAAGATCTGTGCCTATGAATTACAGGATAACGGATTGGATACCGTGGAAGCTAACCTCTCGCTGGGTTTTCCGGCTGATTTAAGGGATTACGGCATCGGGGCGCAGATATTAAACGATTTAAAGCTTAATAAAATAAGACTTTTAACCAATAACCCGAAGAAGGTCATTGGGCTTGAGGGCTACGGGCTTGAAGTGGTGGAAACGGTTCCCATTATAATAAAAGCAAATCCTAATAATAAGCGTTACCTGGATACAAAAAAAGAAAAAATGGGTCATATACTGGAATAGTAAATAAACACTATCGTCAGTGGAGGGTTTCATGAATAAGAATTTTGAAGGAATGCTGGTTGGCAAGGGTTTAAAGTTCGGTATAATCATTTCCCGTTTCAACGAGTTCATATCAAACAAACTGCTTGACGGATGCAAGGACGCGCTGGTAAGACACGATGTAAATGAAGAAGACATTTACGTGGCATGGACGCCCGGTTCTTTTGAAATACCGCTGGTAGCTCTTAAAATGGCAAAGACAAAAAAATACGATGCTATTATATGCCTGGGGGCCGTTATACGCGGTGGTACTCCACATTTTGATTATGTGGCTTCGGAATATACCAAGGGTATTGCTAAAGTAGCGCTTGATACCGAGCTGCCGGTAATCAACGGTGTCATTACTGCCGATAACCTGGAACAGGCTATCGAAAGAGCGGGAGCCAAGATGGGTAATAAGGGCTTTGCCGCAGCCACGAGCGCCATCGAGATGGCTAATTTGCTTAAGGGCATCAATTAAACATTAGAACTTATTAAACTACTTTATAGACTATATCGCCGGGTCTGACGCGCTCGGTAACTTTAATTCCGATTGCGTCGCCGGCTTTTGCGGAAGAAACCTGGTTATTATCCACCTGCATGGAAGATACAACGAGTTCTAAATCAGTGGTATGACCCTTGATTCGAATCAGGTCACCCGTATTGAGTTCTGCCGAAAGCTCGATACCGGCGACAACCGGATGTGCAAAGAAATCGGAGACTGTCCCAATCATTATTTCAGGCATTTCCAACCCTCCTTTATTTAGTGGCTTCCTCGTTTAGTATATGATAGGGATATTACTAAAGCAATAGAAAACGCTAATAATTTTTGACATATTCATTACCGTCACGTATAATTAGCCTGTTTTTATCCTGTTTTTTACTGGTAGAATTCTTAAAATATGAGGTTGGAAATTGGCAAAAGATAACCAGGGCGGAGCCAAGCAACAGGCTGATAGTATTGATAAGCTGGAGCGGCGTCTTGATATGATGGACCGTCGTTTAGATGATATAGACAGCATGGTGTCTGCCGCTATTGAAAGGGTTATGAGCCAGCCGGTGGTATTACTGGTTAATTGCCCCAATTGCGGTAAAAATATAGAGATATCTCTTGTCGGTGTTAAGAAACCCGGGATCTAGGCTTAGTGCTGGAGGAAATTTATGCAATTAGTCTCATCAATCGACAGAACCAGATATAGCATATTTGAATGGCGCTATAATTTAAGTATCCCTATGAAACTGGTCATGGCACTAGCTATGGCCGGAATGACCGGTTTACTGGCACAGGTCAGGATATTTGTTGAATGGAGTCCTGTTCCCATTACAGGTCAGACACTGGCAGTTTTACTGGCAGGTGTACTGCTTGGGAGGCGTTGGGGCGGCGCCAGCATGGCAATATATGCCGTACTCGGCATTGCCGGAATACCATGGTTTAACGGTATGACCAGCGGTTTGGGTGCTACCGGCGGTTACCTTATCGGTTTCGTATTAGCCGCTCTCTTTATCGGTTATGTTACAGATAAGTATATTAAATCCAGATATTTTATAAGCATGCTTGGTGTTATGCTTTTTGCCAGCTTAATTCTTATATATGTTCCGGGTGTTCTCTGGTTAGGCATCTGGTTAAAAGCTGTTAGCGGTGTATCGGTCAGTATCATTCCGTTGTTCACAATGGGGGTTGTTCCCTTTATTATCGGTGATATTGTAAAATGCGTCGCTGCCGCGGTGATTACTAAAGCGGTAACACCTAAAAAGGATTACACCGGTAGTAATCGTTAAATAATAATTAATTGACTAAATCAGGCATAATTAGTACAATTACTTGTCCTCACTTTAGGGCGGTTAGCTCAGTTGGTTAGAGCGCTGCGTTGACATCGCAGAGGTCATTGGTTCAAATCCATTACCGCCCACCATTCTGTACAATAGGCAGAACTTCTTCATTATTAGTCTTATATTAACCATCCTCATGTTAATGCGAATCATTGTTTTGATTTGGTTGCCAAAGACTGATGATAAAGAACAAACCTCTTATTTCACACTTATTACAAAGCTTCCCTGGCGGGTAAGGGTGTATTTATTGAAAGCCAGCGCTTCGGCGTCGTGATTATACAACGAAAGTATGACTACATTGAATCGCTCGTTTATCTTTGTCTTAGCCTGAAATAGGGCTTTAGTACATGGATTACTGTTGGAACCGCTATTTAAGACGCCGTATTCCAGTTTCAGCAGTTCTGAAAGCTTTCCGGAGGGCTTTGTGTCAATCTTGCTTAGCCGGTTGATATTTGACCGTAACCTTAAAACATCCGGCGGGTTCAGATATTTTACGGGGTTTGAATGGATAACCAGTTTTTTAACAATCCGCAGCGCATATGAAACAAGCTGGTTCGATGAAAGAGCAGGAGTAGTCATTACTACCTTTTCTTTATCATAGACAGCAAAAGAGGCAGGAATATTGGCTTGCCCCAGGGTTACTGCGGTTATCAGTATATCGTGAGCCAGTTTATCCAATTCATCATCATCGCCGGCTACAAGGTTAACCAGGATAACAGCCGGCTGCCCGCGGAATTCGTCAAATTCCTTGCTTATCAGTTCATCGTATTTAACAGAAGCCTTCCAGTTGATGTTTTTTAAACTGTCGCCTGCCTGGTATATCCGGTTGCCATAGTATTCAATTCCCTGCCTGAAACCCTGTAACGTTTTGGAAACATTAGTGTTCGATATAAGCGGAAGATTCCCCTGTCTTGTTCCCGACATATACCTCAACGCCAGCCACGTGGCATATTTGGCCCTGGGAATCACAACCAGTTTGACCGGTTCCATTTCAAATGATGTCTGAAACAGGCTCCACCGGTCGATGGCATAACCTTTTAATTTAACAATTGATGGCCCGGATAAAGCGGGTGTTATCGATAGTTCCAGTGACATTGGTGTGTCTTTTAAATAAATGCGCTTGTTTTTTATTTTTATCCAATCGAATTGCGATTCAAAGAACAGAGCCATTCCGTATCTAATAACCGGACTCAATTGGATTTCTAAATCCTCCGTTTTCCCGGCAAGAATACGATACAGGATTTGTTCTTCCTTAACGGGTTTATGAGGTACTCTTCTTATAACAAATAAGCTTAAACAAATGAAATAGATAATTAGCACAGAGGCGGATATGATGAGTGTTAAATCGGATAAAAGTAGTGCTAGTGCAAAGATTGATAAAATTATAATGCATTGAACAATATATAGAGTGGTAGGGCGACGTTTAGAGTGTTGACTATAAGATTTTATTATGTGAGCGCTTTTACTTAGACTTCGAGTAATCAGCAGCAGTACCGGCAAAGCAAATAAAGGTGCAATGTATTCCGGCAACATGGTTGAATATAACAATGCAATCGCAAGGAATATGAAGTACTGGGAAAGCACATCTATAACCGGTGAAATAATGCGGCGCCATTGGAAAAGGTAAAACGCCAGTAGTATTATCGGTATAATGGAAAAATTGGATGGCGAAAGAATCGCAGCGACTAATAAAGTTGCGATGACATAAAATTTCAAAAAGATTGCCAGTACTTTCATAACATCCGTAATTACATATCAAATCTTGGTACGGGTATCGAATCGAGCGTTTTATTTATAATCATGCGCGGCGTAACATCGTCCATTTCTGCTTCCGGCCTGATGCGCAAGCGGTGTTCGATGGTAAAATATGCCAGGCGTTTAACATCATCGGGAATAACGTATTCCCTGCCGTCCAGTACGGCAAACACACGGGCGCATTTGAAGATAGAGATACCACTCCTGGTGCTTAATCCGTAAATCACGTCAGGGTCGGTGCGAATAGTATGTACTATAGAAGTGATATATTCTATGATATCCGGAGAAACATGCACATGCTTTGTTAACTCCCGGAGTTCCATTATTTCATTTACTGTAACTACCTGTTTTATATTAGGGGCATCAATGGCATCTATCTCGCTGATAACCCGCATTTCTTCATCGCTTGACAAATATTGACTGTAAATGCGCAACAGGAAACGGTCCATCTGAACATCTGTAAGCGGGTAGGTGCCCTCACCTCCGGCAAGTACCTGAGTTGCAATTACCATAAACGGGAGCGGCAATGGCATTGTTTTACCTTCAATAGAAACTTGGTGTTCCTGCATAGCCTCCAGGAGGGCGGACTGGGTGCGTGGCGTGGTTCTGTTCAGTTCATCCGCCAGTATTATATTGGCAAAAATGGGTCCTTCCAAAAAGGAGAAAGTCCCCGTAGTGGAATAAAGGTTGAAACCGGTGATATCGGCTGGCATCATATCAGGGGTAAACTGTATCCTTTTAAATGTTCCGCCGACAACTTTAGCGAAGCTTTTAGCGATGGTTGTTTTTGCCGAACCGGGGGGGCCTTCAATAAGAACATGCCCTCCGGCTATAAGACCTAACATAAGCCCTTTAATAATCTCGTCCTTACCTATTACCGCCTTATTAATTTCACTTTTTATTTTTTTATATATCTCCGCAACCATTTCAATATCCATATTAACCAATTGCCTCCTCCTTCTTTAATGCAAAAGCAGCCACCGGAATAAAAATAATAGCTATCATACCCAGTAATACATAACGGTTATTTAAAATTTCTTTTACTTTTTCCATACTGATCTTTGAAACATCGAGGGGTGTCTTTGTAATATGCGCTCTATCGAGATAAATCTTTTCGGGAGTATTGTCAAATGTAATTAGATAATCTATAAATTTGTAATTATCATTCTGGCCTACCATGGTATTTATCGTTATGCTTGGGTCTGATACCAGCATTATCTTACCTTTCCCAAAATCGTATTCAGCCGCTACAACCAGCGGGCCTTCCTGTTCATCTTCATCAAGTATCCCATTGTTATTTGCATCCGCAAAACTGGTTGGGGATGACCTGGCTAAAATATGAGATTGCCCGACATTAATCAGATTAGAAGCGTGATTTAAGGTGATTGCTTCTATGCCGCTTTCGATTATCTCTGCAGAGAAATCGGTGGTGCGCGGTAAATATTGATTTTTATAATTAAAAAGCGGGTCTAGCAAAATCATATTACTGAAGCGTGCTTCTATTCCAAGAGACTCCAGTATTTGATTGCCGTAACCGAAATCGTCCAACAGTAAAACAAGATTGCCTTGATTTATAAACTCTTTAATCGATAACAGTTCTTCATCGGAATACTCAATATAGGGTATACAGACCAATACTTCATGTTGAGCTCGGGGGGATATCTCAGCCAGTGAATCAGTATTCTCGGCATTGAATTCCTTTACAAAATTATGGATGCCGTTCCAGGCTTTGTTACTCGACATAAAGTCATTAATAGATGGATAAAACAGGATTCCCAACAGCGACACTGTCAGGATAATACCAATAATTGCCAGTATAAGGCCTGAAATTCTCATTTTAAAGCCGCTCTTTCCTTATGGCATCGGAATAGTTCCGGCTCACAGCAACGTCTTCTTCGTTTGGCTTGCAACCTGAATAAAGCAACCTTTCGATAAAGCCGGTAAACTCGTTGAATAGCTGGCTTAGAAATCCCAGTTTCGGACTGGTTTCTTCGGCATATTCCCGGATGGTCTGCTGCGGTTTTATTGTGGTAGATGTAATTTCAGCGATAATTTTCAGGCTTCGGATATACCAATCTACAATGCGGGCGTACAGGCTGTTTTTTTCATGTTTATTCCAGATGATCACTGTATCCGGGCCTATTTTTGCTTTAGTTAACGATATTGGAGCAGGCGATTGCTCTTCTGTAAGTCCTGTTCCCAATTGCGGGCTCCATCTACTGCGTTTGCCTATTTTCACACGCAGCACTATGGTGAGAATAATAAGAACTGCCAGGATAATTCCAAGATTGGCGACATTTATAACATATATATCCCGGTTGACTTCAAGCGGTGCATTCCACGCTTCGGAAGGTTGAATTTGAATATTAATTTGTTGATAACCAAGCAGGCTGAATTCCATCCCTTTATTAATACCGCCTGTAAATGCCCCCTCCATCGATGATTGCGACTGGGCTGTTTTATCACTCATTTCCATGGTTATTAACGCATTTTTTAGGGGACCTAATTCAGAGTACAACTCACCATCGATGCTTATTGTCCCCGGAATCAGACATAGGTTAGGTAATGAAAGGTCGAGATAAGTCTTGGCTTGAGATACGGTAATATTTAAAAAAGAGATGACGGGAGAGTATCGCTTGTAAGCGGGGGATGATGCTATTATCGTATGATTTCCCAGAGCTATTTCATTGGGGATATCGACGGGAGTATTAAAAGATGTTTCCGTAATCACATTTGAAGTAAAATTGTCGTCAATATGGATATTGAGCAAACGGTCATTCATGACAGGAGAGTCTTCATAGTCAATTGTTCCGTATAAAGCAATCGATTTCCCCGGATATGCCTGCCCTGTAATAAAAAGCTCCAGTTCGCAGGAATAGTACTTTACGAATATGTTAGAAATCCGGCTTACCGAACCCAAATAGCTGCCGATATCGGAGCCCTCGGGGTAATAGATTGCCTGTATTTCTATTTCAGGGATGTACCAATACGGCAACTCTAATTTTCCCCGGTAATTTCCCTGGTCATCGATAGCAAACTCTGAATAACTGATACCGTTTAAAGCAAGAACTACGTTTCTACCGGGTAACGGCTTACCATTTGAGTATAATGAGACGGTAAAATTGATTTCATCTCCGACAAAGGCTTCCAGCGGTTCAACTGTAAGCATCACCTGGCTTGGTTCATAGTTGTCATGCAAATGTTCTGGGTCAACCAATGGACGGCTGAACAAATCCAGCATATCCTCAATCCGTTGCAATTTATCGAGGATTTCATTGTAAATCAATTTTAAATCGCTTTGAGAAGATTCTTTTTCTATCGCCAGGTAACTTCCGATAGCTTCCACAGACGAAGTAACCTGCCCAAGCTCATCATATGCGCGGGGTAAATTTTCGATTATCTGTCGGCGGATTATCTCGGCTTCATCCAACAGATATTGGTATAATAATTCGCCTTCTCTCTGCCAAAAAGCATCGATCTCATCTATTGAGTAAGACAATGCTATGCTATAGTTATTGAAGTCTTCGGTTGACGGATTAAGTTTACCGGGTATATTGGCAAACGGCATAATAACAAGCAGGCTTTCAGTCTTTTCGGGATTAATTTGTAAAATAGTATCGAGGGAATTCGAATAGTATTGAAGCAGAGAGATGCTGCTGAATATCTCACCGGCTGTTTCGGGGTCTTCGTGGTATTCGATTCCGTCCGCATAGATGGTTAAAACCGGGCTGAAAACAACTGCCAGCATCAATAATATTCCCGTAATACATCTCTTTACCATATGGTATAACCTTAACTTGTCACTTTAGAATTTCAATTACTTCCATGGTTACAACTACCAGAAATGCGGCAAATATAATAGCGCTTAAACCGTTTAAAGCGGATTTTGCCCTGGGATTAAGATAAACATAAAGCAGGGTTATAATTAAATAAGCGATGGCATTTACAATAAAATAAACCGAGATGTCATCCTGGCCAAGAAAAGCCAGTAGTACATTTATAATACCGAAGGCAATTGCCAGTGAGATAATCAGCCTGTTGAAAATTCTCAAGTCAATACCTCTAATGTAATATGATATTTACCTTTATGGTACTTCTCTTCGAGTATACGAACCGGCTTCTGCAACGCTTCACTGGAAACGGCAGCAGTAATCGAGGCTATCGGGCTTCCCAGGCAGTAGTAGTACCAGATTTCCTCATATGCCATTTTGGCATTTCTGACATCGATATTAACTCGGGCTTCGGTCATATCTACTTTTACACCATCCGCGATATCCAGTAAACCGGTAAGAATGTAGCCGATTGCCGCCTCTATTTCATAAGCATTCGGCCCGGGCGGGCTTTCAAGCATTTCCAGATTGATGCTGCCCGGAGTGGTAACTGCAATTGCCATATCATCTGCATCAGGGCCGTATCTGACAATCAGACGGCCGGGTAATTTATCCCTAATTTTCTTGATATTGCAATCTTCTTTTACAGGTATAATCGCTTGCGGATAACCGTTTCTCATCTTAGCTGGTAAATAAATGGCCTTGTTTCTGATTCCGATTTCCTCTAAAAGTGCGGCTGTATTTTCCATGCCGGCCTTCAACAGTATTTGAGATGCTTCGGGTGAAATATAAGGACGTGCACTTGCCAGAAAGAAACTGGCCAGGCCTAAAATTATCGATGAAAGGGCGGCAGCAGTCAGCGGCACCGATGCAAAAAAGAAATAGAACAAGGGGGCCATAATAGCACCGGCTACGGATAGTATAATACCTAATATCTTATACGGATTCTTCACAAACGCAACCTCAAAAACTATTATGCTTATTATAGAATAAAAGATCAAGCAATTGGGCATTTATCGGCAAAAAAATGAAAATATTTAAAATATTAGTGAACAATTCAAATACTTAGTCCTGTAACTATAAAAGGACAGAACATAGTTATCGCCTCCCTTCGATGGATTACATAAAGTAATTAAAACTACATAAAAACAGCAGTACTTTAGTCCTTGAATTCAAAAAAGTGCATGAAAATGACCATAATAGTAATTGACAAACCATACGTCTAATGATTCAATGAATTTATTATACATAAAAAGGATTGATGCTAAATTGTTAATAAACGCTTTAGGGGCCACTTTGAACCAAGCCTCGGTAGGGGTGCTCTTAATGTCATTAGGTGTTTCTCTGCTGATTACACTATTTGCATCCCTGGTTGTCAGGGAGCTATCAACCGGGAATGGTTTTACGTCAAAGCTAATCAATGCCAACTTTGATGTAGTATTAATTCCTGCCTTTTTCATCTTCTGTTTTATATTTATTGTTAAATTAGTGACTGCAGTCACATAAAACTTAACTGATCAAATATATAATCACTGTATTCTAAAAAATAGCAAATCATACTAAGCGATACGATTCTGTTATTTATATTCTGATTTTAGATGTGTATGGTCAATATGGTACTTTTAAATAGAATTGTAAAATAAACTAGTGGACAGTAATGGACAATACGGCATATTTGTACTATTATAAAATTAATAAATTAAACTATTGATATAAAGAGGATTTTCACGTAATAACAATATTGGGTGTTATGAATGCAAAATAGCAAGAAAGACCTGATGACATTAAAAGAAGTGGCGTTATATCTGCGGGTAACGGAAAAAACGATACACAGGTTATTAGATAAAAATGCCATCCCCGCTTCCAAGGTGGGGAAATTGTGGCGCTTCGATAGAGAAGTATTAAATGACTGGTTAAAAGACAATGCGGTTTCCGCAAAAAATCGCATTCTGGTAATTGATGATGAGAAGAATATCGGCAAATTGATTGAAATGACTCTCGGGAAAAATGGGCATGAGGTAATTATTGCTGATTCGGCTTTGCAGGGACTGGAAATTGTAAAAAATGAGGATCTGGACCTCGTCTTTCTTGATTTAAAAATGCCCGATATCGATGGAGCTGAGCTGTTTAAAAAGATTCGGCAAGCCAAACCGGAAATACAGGTTATTATCGTAACAGGTTATCCTGAGAGCGAACTGATGATGAAAGCATTAAAGTATGGCCCCTTCGGCGTAATGCAGAAACCATTTAGCGGCCCCGATATAATACAGGTTGTAAACTGTTTCTTGCGAATTCCTCAATAAAACAGACCTTAAATGTAATTTTTTGTTTTTCAGTTTTGCTTTCGGTTTAATCTTTCCGCTAACACCACTTTCATTTTCCGGTTCGGGATTATCTATTACGGCAGAATAAACGGCGCATCTATAGACATAGAGCCGGCATTAATCTAATTTAACACCTTTTAAGGTACACCATCTCCGGTACATTTCTTACGGGTTTTGAATGTTAAAGATGAAACAGATGTATACCCAAGCATTACCTATCCTTCCCGGTTTTTATGACTACGCCGGGGATTATAATTAATCCGGTTATAATAAAACATTTCTCATGTTAATAATACGCTTTTAATTTGAAGAGTTGAGCCGATTCCTTTTATACAGGGTATATCTCCATTTAAACAACCTTTTCTTGATAGCTTTTTGCTATATCGATAGCAATACCGGCAACTGTAATTGCATCTTCTCCCAGGGCTACGAAAAGCGGTTCCTTGCCCCAGCCGTCTCCCTCATAGAATAAGCGGGGCAGGCCGCCGGAGCTTGAGACCAGTTGCTTTATTTTCCAAGGCATCGATGTCCCGTCCCTCTTCATTATCTCATCGGGTTCCTTGCTACGGTCTATCCAACCGAAAAGACACCCGTTTTTTCTGCAATACTCTCCGGCAATGTCAACAACTATATCGTCACACTTAAAATTGATTCCGGCATTTACTACAGGGTCATATTTACGGGCTTCGATAATAAGCCTTGCCATGTGGTCTGATGCTCCGAAGGCAGGATACCCCGCGGCGCGCGGCATGCCGTTTACCGCTGTAATCCTGCCATCTATGGCTGCAACATCATAGCGGTTTTTTGCTTCAGGTAAAGCATAAGCCAGATTGACTCTGACTTCGGGTATAAGCAATGTAAAATAAGGGCACTGTTCGAGCTTTTTAACAGCGATGACTATATTGCCCAGTACCGTTTCCGCTTCTTTTTTGTTATACATTTTCCGCTCCCAATGTGCTGAAATAGGCCGGCCAAAACGGGTCTGCTGCTACAGGTTCCAGGGTTGTTTGCTTGCCATTCTTGCGTACTAATTTCCTTTCACGCGATGTTATTATGCCTATATTCCAGGCGGGGATATCATTTTCTGCCAGTTTCCTGATTATTGTTTCGCTGTTTTCGGGAGCAGCAGTTATCAGCAGAGTTCCCTCACTGATAGAGATAAGCGGGTCGATGTTGAAATGGCTGCAAACCGATTGTATTTCATCCGGAATGAATATCCGGTCTTCGTATATAGTTACGCCCGTATTAGAGGCGGCAGCGATTTCGTAGACTCCGTTTAATAATCCCCCTTCGGTTGCATCATGCATGGCATGAGCATACGGGCCTGCAATCAGGGCATCTTTGACCACGGTCATCTGGAAGAAATAGCTTTTACTTCTCTCTACAAAACTTTCTCCGTACTGCTTTAACAAGGCCTTTTCTGCTTGAAATGCAAGGATACCGGTTGCTTCAATTGCCGGACCCTTGGTCATAATGATACAGTCTCCAATTCTGGCATTGCAGGCTGGCGTAAGCTGCGATTTGGTACCCAGTCCGACTATGGTACAACCTCCGTTAAGGGGATAAGTTATTCCCGGATAACTTCCGGTATGTCCTCCTACTATGGCAATATCCAGTTTCTCGCATTCCTGGTGTACCTCCTTCCAGATATGCTCTAAAACATCGTCCGTTGTCCCCGGTGGCAGCAGAAGGCTGATGGACAAATACCTTGGTTTAATACCCAGGCAGGCAACATCGCTGGCGCAAATATGTACAATTGCCCAGCCGAAGTGCGGCATAAGAACCGGCAATCCGAAGGTAGGGTCTTCCTTGATTACCATGACGTTGCCGTCGGGAAGTTCTATAGCGGAAGCATCGACGCCATGCTGCGGGCCTATTAATACGGAAGAGTCCTTTTTTCCCAGCCGCGGGAAAATAATCCTGTCAAAACTGGAACGGTCTACTTTGCCTATTTCCGGTATCATGTTATCCTCCAAAAACCAAAATTTGAATTATCTACCGGATAGGGCCTGTGGTTGATAACAAAAAAACCAGAAGCCGGGATGTATCTGACTTCTGGTCAATTTTACTTCCCTACGCTCGTATTATCGAGGTCAGGTTCAAAGGGTCGTTCCTGATAACCGGAACTCTCAGCCTTTCAGCTCCCCCAGTAGCTATTCAATTGCCGTAATTCTAGCAGCAATCCATTTAATAATCAACAGATTACTGTGGGTATAAAACGTACTAGTTAGGAATGCATATATTCATCGACCATTTTCTGAATCTCGTCGCCTTTACCGTAGTATCTCTGGCTGAGGTCTTTATCGTTATAGCTCATAAGATTCTTAGAAGTTCCGTCGATGACGGCAGCCGGGAATACGCCATCCTTCTCATAGATATGGCGGTCTAATAACAGCTTTTCCGCAGATTCCCAGCATGAAGTCGGTAGTTGCGGTAATTGTCTTTGGATTTCTTCATTCTCATGAGAAAAGATATTAATATCGACATATAAACTCTTTGCCAGTTCGAGTGCATTCTCCATTTCAAGACCGTGACGGGCGGCCACTGCCAGTCCTGCCATCAGGAGATAAATATTAGCCGAACCGTCCGGGCATCTGAATTCTACGGTCTGGCTTTCCCTGTTGTTAACGGCAACCCCGCTATCCTGCGGGTTAACTTCACGCGTCATATTGCCGACATCCTGCCAACCGAGCGGAACCCTGACAAGCACAGAACGATTGCGGTCACCCCAGCAAATATTGGTGGGCGCTTCCTGGTGCGGAACCAGTCTCAGGAATGACAGCGGAATAGTGTTGCCGAAGGCAGTCAAAGAGGGGGCGCATGAAAGATAGCCTGCAATGGTTTTCCTGGCGTTATCGCTTAATCCCTTATCGTCTATAAACATATTCCTGTCGTTTTTAACCAGCTTGGTATGGACATGAAGCCCGCTACCGGCATGACCCACAAGTATCTTGGGAGCGAAAGTAATATTTACCCCGTATTTATAACCCATCATCCTGATTATCCATTTTGCGACTGCAATCTGGTCGGCAGCATCTTCAATATCCACGGGAAGAAATTCGATTTCGTTTTG
>CAZJMW010000002.1:0-44445 GCA_964547375.1 uncultured Dehalococcoidales bacterium
CCCGATATCGACGAAGTCCGCCGCAATATCCTGGAACTGATACTGGCCGACCATCCGCTGGATTGTCTGACCTGCGTTAAAAACCAGCGCTGCGAACTGCAAAAAGTAGCCGCTTACCTGGGCATAAACGAAAGGCAACTGCCTCATAACGACAGGAATATGCCGGTCGATGACAGTAATCCTTTCTTTAATATAGACCGCAATTATTGTATTCTATGCCAGAAGTGCACCCGCACCTGTGACGAAATCACCTGTGTTAATGCCATCGAGATTATAAACCGCGGTTACGAAAGCCACATCGGCACTTTCGGCGATAAACCTATTATGAAATCAAATTGCCAGTCGTGCGGTGAATGCGTGGTGCGCTGCCCGACGGCTGCTTTAAGTTTTAAGCAATCGGCAGTCCCGGCCTATGAAGTTGAGACCACCTGCCCCTATTGCGGAGTGGGTTGCGGTATGTATCTGGGGGTGCGAAACGGGAAAATTGTGTCTGTGCGGGGCAGCGACAGCAAGGCAAACAACGGCAAATTGTGCGTTAAGGGGCGCTTCGGTATCGCCGGTTACGTTCACAGCGACGAAAGGCTGCGCACTCCTTTAATAAAAAAGAACGGGAAGTTTGTCGAAGCAAGCTGGGACGAGGCACTTGCTCTTGTAGCGGAAAAGCTGTCGTCTTATCCTAAAGAACAGGTGGGTATCATATCCTCCTCACGCTGTACGAATGAAGACAACTATGTTGCCCAGAAGTTCTGCCGCCTCGTCCTGGGCACTAACAACATCGACCACTGTGCCCGGTTATGCCATGCCCCGACAGTGGCCGGCCTGGCGCAAACCTTCGGCAGCGGCGCAATGACCAATTCCATCGAGGATATTTCCGAAGCGGATTGCATTTTTGCCATCGGCGCCAATATTACCGAAGCGCATCCTGTAATCGGAATGAATGTCAAACAGGCAGTACGGCGGGGAGCCAAGCTCATCGTTGCCGACCCGCGTGAAATAGAACTGGTGCGTTTTGCCGATATCTGGCTGCGGCACAATCCGGGTACCGATGTAGCTCTGCTGATGGGGATGATAAAGATTATCGTCGATGAAAAATTGCATAACATCGATTTTATAAACGAACGCTGCGAAAACAGCGAAGCCTTTATGGAATCGTTAAAATCATACGATATCGATTTTGTGGAAAAGACTACCGGAGTCCCCCGCCAACAAATCATGGCGGCGGCGCGTATGTATGCGGCAGGGAATCCATCATCAATCCTTTACACGCTGGGTATCACCGAGCATTCGCACGGAACGGATAACGTAATAGCGGTGGCAAATCTGGCAATGGTTACCGGCAACATCGGCAAGCGCGGCAGCGGCGTTAATCCCTTGCGCGGCCAGAACAACGTGCAGGGCGCCTGCGATATGGGGGCATTGCCGAACGTTTATGTCGGTTACCAGTCATCGACTTCTCCCGAAACGAAGAAGAAGTTCGAGGCGGCCTGGGGCGGCAGCCTTTCAATTGAAAAAGGTCTGACGACGCCGGAAATGTTCGACGGAGCCTGTGACGGCACATTTAAAGCTCTTTACATAATCGGAGAAAATTCGGTGCTCAGCCAGCCCAATTCCAATCATGTCATCAAGGCTCTGTCATCGCTGGATTTCCTGTTGGTACAGGATATTTTTTTAACCGAAACAGCCAAACTGGCAGACGTTGTTTTACCGGCGGCTTCCTTTGCCGAGAAGGACGGCACCTTCACCAATACCGAGCGGCGTTTTCAACGTGTCAGAAAGGCCATTGAACCGGTGGACGGGTCGCTGGCAGACTGGGAAATCACCTGCAAGATAGCCCGGGAGATGGGTGGCAATGGCTTCGATTATGAGCATCCCTCTCAAATCATGGATGAGATTGCGGCGCTGGCTCCTTGCTTTGGCGGAATAAATTATGAAAGATTGGAAAGAGGGGGGCTGCAGTGGCCATGTCCAGGTGCCGACCATCCGGGCACTCCCATCCTGCATACGAAGCAGTTTGCCTGCCGTAAGGGCAGATTGACACCGCTTAAATATCGTCCATCGGAAGAACTGCCGGATGCGGATTATCCCTTGCTGTTAACCACCGGGCGGCGGCTGTTCCATTATCATACCGGCACAATGACGCGTAAAACGGATGGCCTGAATCAATTTATGGGCAGGGAAAGGGTACAGATAAATCCGGCTGATGCATCCGCTCTCGGGTTGAACGGTGATGACGCAATTAAAGTGATTTCACACCGAGGCGAGGTAAAAGCCGGAGTAGAGGTAACGCGGGTGGTACCGCCGGGGGTGGTTTATATGAGTTTCCACTTTGCCGAAACACCCACCAATATGATAACCAGCTGTGCTATGGACCCGGTCACGCAGACCCCCGAATACAAGGTCTGTGCTGTCAGAATTGAGAAAATAACCCGTCATTAATCTGCCTCATCTTTCAAGCAACCTGTTTAAAAAATATGGTATGATGTTTAAAGAATATACAGATAATTAAGACAGTTTGGTTTTCATCAATTACGATTACTAAGGATATTAATTTTACGCCGCATCCTTTTCAGACAAGTCGGAACTCAGGACGAGCGGTTAATTAAGAGAAAAATCATGCAACAGGTCGGAGTGGATATCATAGAAATAAAGCGTATCGAGAAGGCTGTTTCCCGCTGGGGCAACGTCTTTCTAAATCGAGTCTATACCGATTCCGAGCTTCAGCTCTACGGAAATAAATACTCCTCGCTGGCGGCGCGATTTTCCGGGAAAGAAGCGGTTATCAAGGCACTCGGTTCCAACCGGGTGGCTTATCGAGATATCGAAATAATCCCGGATGACAGCGGCAAGCCGCATGTGAATTTGTACGGTAAAGCCGGAAAACGCGCCAAGGATATCGGTGTGCAAAATCTGGCTGTCAGTCTATCGCACTGCCGTGATTATGCCGTGGCGTGTGCCGTTAGCGAACTCTATCCGGTAGGTGGGGTTCCTCCTGACCTCCTGTAAATATTATCAATTCTTTTTTCCTGTTAAACAAGACCAACAGAAGTGATAAAATTAAAATAGAGGTGCAAGCCTTTCAGGAGGAGTAAAAAATGTCTGGTCATTCCAAATGGGCTAATATTAAAAATCAAAAAGGGGCGGCGGATGCCAAGAGGGGACAACTCTTTACCAAATTGGCCCGTGAAATAATACTGGCGGTTCGTGAACATGGCGGCAATCCCGATGGCAACTCACGTTTGAGGCTTTGTATACAGAAAGCGCGCGATAACAATATGCCGATGGATAACATCGAGAGGGCGATTAAAAAGGGCGAGGGCACTCTCGAGGGCATGACAATCGATGAATTCGTACTGGAGGGATATGGTCCCAGCGGAGCGGCGCTTCTGGTAGACGTCCTGTCTGATAACCGCAACCGCACTATCCAGGAAGTAAGAAGCGTCTTTACCCGCGCCGGTGGCGGATTGGGTGAAGTAGGCAGCGTAAACTGGCAGTTTGAACAGAAGGGCATCATCAGCATCGAAGTTGTCGAAGACATGAATGCCGATGACATTTCGCTAGCGGCAATCGATGCCGGCGCCGAGGATGTGAAAGCGGATGCCGATTATATCGAGGTCTATACCAGTCTCGAAGATATGGAAAAAATCCGCAAGTCATTGGAAGATAGCGGGATAAGCGTGAAATCGGCCGAACTTTCAAAGGTTGCCCAAAACACCCTTGAACTAGATGAAGCGACGTCGCTTTCTGTTTTGAAGTTGATAGACAGGCTGGAAAACCTGGATGATGTACGCAGTGTCTGGAGCAATGTCGAATTTTCAGATGAGGTAATGGAGAAATACGAAGGATAATCCGTAAGGTGTAATGAGAATACTGGGTATCGACCCCGGAACAATCACAGTAGGTTACGGCATTATAGACAGCGAAGCGGGAAATATCTCCTTTGTCTGCTGTGATGCCTTGAAATGCAAGCAACGCTCTCCTATAGGAGAGCGTCTGTGCTATATTTACGATGAGCTTTGCGCTGTAATAGAGAAATACCGTCCTGATGCGGTAGCTGTTGAGCAACCCTTTGTGGATAAGAATATTCGCTCGGCGCTGGTTATCGGCAAGGCACAGGCAATTGCCATACTGGCAGCCGGCAAGCACCACCTTCCGTGTTTTGAATACTCACCGGCGCAAATCAAACAGGGAGCGACCAGTTACGGCGCCAGTTCCAAGGAGCAGGTGCAGCAGATGGTAAAGCTGCAACTTAATCTGGCGAAAATACCCGAACCGAATGATGCCGCCGATGCGCTGGCGGTGGCGATTTGCCACATTCGGTCTGTACATCTAAGTGATATAATAAACGGGCAAGGAGAGAAGAAATGATAGCCAGTCTGAGCGGTAAATTGGAAGCATTAGGCAGCGATTGGGCTATTATCAATGTCGGTGGCGTCGGTTTTCAGGTTCATTTATCCACTACCGGGGTTAGTAGTCTGGGGTCTGTCGGCGCTACCGTCAAGGTTTATACTCATCTCAACGTGCGTGAGGACAATCTCTCCCTGTTCGGTTTTAACAGCACTGCCGAGCTTGAGCTATTTAAATCGGTAACAAGCGTATCCGGCATCGGTCCTAAACTGGCCCTGGCAATGCTTTCGGCAATGGAACCGGACCAGCTGATTATGGCGATTGCCTCAGGCAATGCCGATTTGCTTACCGGAATACCCGGCATCGGCAAGAAAACTGCCAGCCGCATCGTTCTGGAACTGAAGGATAAAATCGGAACCGGCATGATGGCAACACCGGTGGCCGAAATCGCGCAGGAAAACGCCGATGTGCTTGCCGCCCTGACATCACTGGGCTACTCCGCTTCGGAAGTCACCCGCGCTTTGTCAAGCCTCCCGCGCGATGCGTCTCTAAGTGTTGAAGATAAAATCAAGCTGGCACTGGGATACTTCGAACAGAGGTAGAAGTTCCCTTATAGGTAATTACTTATTAATTAATGTTCCGGCGGGTAATTGGCGAACGAAGCCTTGGTAGCTCCGCAAACAGGACACCTCCAGTCATCCGGGATATCTTCAAAGGCTGTTCCGGGAGCAATTCCTCCATCGGGGTCTCCAACTGCCGGGTCGTAAACATATCCACACATGTCAGTTTGGCAATAATAAACTCTCATATCGGCCGATGAAGTTGAAGTAGTGGTAACTGTTGTAGTTATTACAGTGCCGACACTTTCATTGTATTCCTGTACTGATAGATAATGAGGCTGGTATTGAACTCCCTTTTCGCTCAATGCTGATACAAATATCCTCAGGTGTCCGTGTGAACCGGTGGTCAGCTTGCTATAGGCACTATTTATATCTGCCGCATCAGTTTGTTCCCAGTATTTTTTGATATCGACAATATCAATTTCTTCAACCATAGCCGCTATTTCCAGAGCATCCTCTTCGGATTTCGAACCCTGTGCGGTCAGTTCCTGATAAAGCTCTTTTAAGTCCTTATTGGTAAATTTACCATAATCATTATACTTTATCGGATTATCATATCCATACTTATCAATCATTTCCTGTACTATTTCCATATGCGCCTGCTCGCTATGGCTAATGGTATCCATTATGTACGTTCCCCATTTTTCATGGAAATATTTATATACATCCCTGGCGAATTTTTCTACTTCATAGATGCGAATCAGGCCCTCTTCCTTGATATCCTGTGCTTTTGACGAGCAAGCTGACAAAACCGCTGTTGAAAGAATAGCCAGAGCTAAAGCCGCATAACCTTTTTCTACTGCCATTTTAATATCCTCTCTGTTTTAAAATATAATTTATTACCTTTTTCCCGGACATGATCAGTAGGATTTTATTATTTCCAAATTTTGTTTTATTTATTATAAGCACCTCCTCATAATCACTTCATTTTCTAGAAATTTACCATAAATATCTGCAGTGCTCGTATGACTTTTGTTACAATTTACATCTTGTTGTATGGGAATAGGCGATTGATGTCAGGTAATACAGAAAAAAGACGGTATATTCATATGGAACTGCGTTTAACGTTGCCTGAAAGCAACTATTGAATGCCTATTTACTCTTGGTCATTTTTTTAGCAACAGTCGATTTAAAGTTATAATAAACCTGCCGGTGAGGATATGATTGAAATTGCTCCTGGGTATTTCGAGCAGAAGTAGGGTCGTTGTGTTTAAGTGTCACTCTGAGTGAAGCAAAGCGTCTAAATGCCATTCGAATAGCCTTAGATACTTCATTTCATTCAGGATGACAATTATCCATTGGTAGGGACGGGCGTTGCCCGTCCGCCATTATGTTTAAAATTAACGTCTGCGATTTCTGGTCATCGCTTCCCACATGATCCTTTCTAAATAATAGATAACCAAGCAAATAGCGAAAGCAACAACTAATGTCCATACAAAATCCCATTCTATCATTTTATTTTACTCCTTTTAAAAAAATAATTATTTGTTTTATAAATCAGTTTCTCATGAATTTTTTGATGGCATCTTTTAATGATTGAAAACATGAATGTTGTATTTTACTATCTGGTTCGTGGGTCCTGTTCTTACTTAAATATCTTCTAATTCTTGTATTGGTTTCAGCTTCTGTTGTCCTGCTCAATGCTTCATTTCTTGTTAGTGTTCGTTTCAGGGAAAAATCATACTCACTAAGTATTTTATGGTTTTTTAGAAGGGTAACTCGTGTAATAAAATGGTGATTGTATGGTTGTTTTTGGTGGCGTAGATAACTCATGACTCTATTTAATTGATGCTGATTAAGGTTCATGGCTATTGTAATATGAGGGCAGTAGTAATCTTTTTTTGTGTCATATGTACGGTCAAGTTGACAGTAACTTTTTAAACGAGAAAGAAGAGCCCATCGCAGTTCAAGCAATTCTTGCGAGGGTTTAATATTGATTTTAGCCACGCCATTCGAATTGTTGCATGGAAAACTCCCAAACCCATCAAATTGGAGTTCCATAACCGGATACTGAGAACAAATTGAAGTAAAATCGTGTAATAACCTTTTTTCATCCTGTCTCGGATTAAGGGGCGTAGGGTTTGAGACTATTGAGATATGGGGGATAGGTTTTGAACCTCGTAAATAGCAATTTCTTCTAACGTCATATGTTATAGTTCTGATTTCATGCTTCATACTGCCCATAATCCTGACTTCGATAAAATAACTTGCCATTTAATACCGCTCCGGTTTGCTACTAACGGTCTCCATCCGTTTGATTGTTTCCAGACCCAATGAAGTAATGTAATCAAGACTAACAGGTTTATAGTTTGTTAATTCGACACTGACATTTATCGTTTTATTTTCCCCATTAATAAATGGATAACGCTGCATACTGTTGTTATGAGTATGACCGTGTATAATCCAATCTTGCCAGCCTGAAGGAATTGGGCTTTTAACATATTTGGGATAAGGACTGGGGTCGTGAACAAGAAAAAACTTATAGCCGTTATATTCCAGTATTTTGTGACTGGCTCCAAATTTATTTGGGTCATGACTACCTTGAATTTTTATTACTTTACCTTTAAAGTCTTTTTTTAATCGTTTATTGACTTTATTTAAATCTTTTGCAAATGGTACTAAATCTCCCAGGAAATAAACTGTATCCTGTTCTGAAACCGTGTTATTCCAGTTTGTAATCAATACCTTATTCATAACAGTAGTATCAGCAAATGGTATTTGGCAGTATCTTATTATGTTTTTGTGGTCGAGATGCAGGTCGCCTATGAGGTATATCTTATCGTTGTGAGAAGATGAGATATGAAGGTTATCTGGTTCCGGTCTTTGCGATTTTGAAAATATTGTATCTACTGAATGATTACCGCGCTTTTGGTTGTAATATTTTTCAATAATTGCTTTGGTATCGGCAGAGATTTTTAGCTTGCAGTCGGGGTTGTAGTAGTCGATACGTTTTATCTCGTGACAAGGGCTGGCTCTACCGCTGGTTTGTATCAGGCACACTGTATGGTGATCTCTATAATGGTATCTGTTATTAATTTCACCGATATGATGGAAAAGGTATTTTATTGAATTTGGCTTTAATCCTGTCTCTTCATAAAGTTCTCTGGCGGCTGCTTTTGTTCTGGTTTCGTTGTCTCTGGCTTTCCCGCCCGGCAATAAAAATGCTCCATGCCAACTGCCGGAGGTCAGGAGAATGCCATTTTCTGTTTCTACGATAGCAGTTCCCCTGCGACGTTTTGTTATGTTTTCATGTTGCATGTAAGTAAATTAATTATCCTTGAATATTTCTTTGGGACTATATGCCATTTGTGGTTCATCCGGTTCCTGTGTCACAAAGGTAAGGTAATCCAGTTTGGTAAAATGATGTATTTTGGCAACAATATTTCTTGGAAATTTCATCACTCTTTCATTATATTGCTGTGCTACCCTATTGTATTCCAGTCTGGTTATTCTTAATCTTTTCTCAATTCGAGAATCGCTCTCCATGAGGCGAAGGTGTAGCCTATCAGCTTTTAATTCCGGGTATTTCTCAAATACCGCTTGGATTTTAAAATAACTATTTTCAATATCAGAAGTAAGTTTAATCTTGTCATTCAAGGGAGTATCTTTTGTCCAGCGGCTCCTGGCTTCTATAGTCTCTTTAAGAGCTTTCCATTCGTGGATGTCATATTTTTTTACTATTTGAGACAAAGCTAGAATTTTATCCAACCTTTCTTGAAGTACAACATCTATATCAGCAAATTTTCTTTCTGCTCGATTTATCCAATATTGAAATTTGTTATAGATAGTTATCCAATAACGTGCAATTATTATTAAAAGTATTAAGATTACACCTGATATTATTAAAGCTACAATTGCCCCTGCGCTCATATGTCCTCCTAGGTTGAATAATAATCCTTTTCGTTGATATTCTGTGGTTTTATTTCAACCTTAAAGTATTTAACCATGCGTTTTATGGCTTCCTGCTTTGTTTTCAGGTTGTGCATAAGTTTATAGACTTCTACAATTTTATCTTCTTCCGGGGACAAATCTATTTGTATCTTAGCCATAGTTAATGTATCTCCATATAACACAATATAACATGGTGTTATAAAAAAGTCAACTATTGAAATTCATAAAAAGAAAAATTAGTGTAAGGTATTAATAAAGATTGAGCGAAACGAAGAGTCTAAATGCCATTCGAATAGCCTTAGATACTTCATTTCATTCAGGATGACAGGACAGCAGATGTTTTACAGAATTGTCGCTTTAGCAGGTTAAGGCATAACTAATATCGCTGATATTGAAAAGTAAACACCAAAAATAAAAATGTCATTCTGGGCATATATGCATAAAATGTGTGATAATTATGGGAGATTATTGAGGCACACGACGATATATTGTCTGTTTCTCAAGAGCATTATTTAACAATTTAGTCCAGAGTTCGTTTGATGAGAACTATAATCCTTAAACCAGTTTAATAATCATGGTTTTATATTACTCTTGAATCAAAGCTAATATTAGGGGTAAAAATCACACAATTTCGAGTAATATGCCCATTCTGAAGTCACAGGGGGTGACTGAAGAATCTGGTGGGTGGGGAGAAACAGGCAAAACGGATTCCACGGCATCAGTGGTAAATGGCGTTATAAACCCCCGCCCCGGATGCTTCATTTGTCCCTCACGAATTCAGCATGACAATGCGGTAACCGACATTCTGAGCCATGATGAAATCCTGACGAATCCAGATGTATTGAGATAAGGGTTATCGAATGGTCTTAGATCCTTCACTTCGTTCATGATAACAATTTAATCGTTTATCTATTTGCTATATATGTAAACAATAGGGGCGGACGACCGGTGGTCCTCCCTACGGTTTATACACTTTCGTTTTCAGTCCCTTTTGCATAGAAGTGCATATCAACCCTTTATCCGCCATTTCGGCCACACAGCGGTTGCAGTGGTCGCAGTCGGTAGCGGTAATCTCTTCAGCCTGCAATTTCTTAACGAAAGCGGGGTCTCGGATAATAGCCCTGCCGACCTGCACGAACTCGAATCCTTCCTGCATAAGCGTATTCATATTATCCAGCGAGCAAACGCCGCCGATATAAATAACCGGTATTTTCACGGCATCTTTTATGCGTTTTACCTGCTCCAAAAGGAACAGTTCCTTGAACGGCACTTCTTTGACGATAAAACGCCCGAACAACGCCATTCCTGTTTTCATGAAGGGATTCTTTTCCGACCTTATGTATTCCCGTATCGGCACCTGTCCGCGCATCATGTAAAAAGACGTCCTGGCGGTAAATCCGCAACTGGGAACGAGGGCGGAAGCCCCGGCTGCTTCAAAGCATTTAGCAGCTTCCACTGCTTCTTCGATATGCAAACCGTTTTTAAAACCGTCATCGACATTCATTTTGACGATTACCGGGTAGTCTTTTCCTACTGCATTCCTGACATGTCTGATTACTGCAGCAGGAAATCTGAGGCGGTTTTCCAGTGAGCCCCCGTATTCATCTTTGCGTTTATTCGTCCACGGAGATAAAAACTGGCTCAAGAGATAGCCGTGCCCGGCATGGATTTCGACGGCATCGAATCCGGCTTCGACAGCCATCTTGGCGGCTCTGGCGAAGTCATTCTTTACTCTTTGCATATCGGTTGCGGTCATCTCGCGGCAGATGCTGTACCTGAAGAGGCACAATTTGCGCGAAGGCCCGATGGGATGTTTGCCGCTGGCGCTTTTATTGGCGAAGAAACCGCAGTGCCCCAGTTGTATGGAGGCAGCGGCTCCTTTTTTGTGCACTGCGTCAGTCAATTTTTTCAAATGCTGTACAATCTCTTTACGCATCCACATTTCGTGCGAAAAGGCCACCCCGTCGCGCGATACGGCGCAATAGGAAACGGTGGTCATGGCGGCGCCTCCGGCGGCAACGCTTTTGTGATGCTCGATTAACTCGTCCGAAGGGGTGGCGTGGGGAGACATCCCTTCGAAACACCCGGAGCGGATGATACGGTTGCGCAGTTCTAAATTGCCTATGCTGGCGGGAGTAAAAATCCTGTGATTGTTTGTTTGGTGTGTCTGATGCATATATTTCTACTTTTATTGTTTAATGGATAGACTTAATACTTTCCGTTTGTTCCCAGATATATTGTTAATTGGATTTATTATCGTAGTTCCCCAAGTTGATTAATGCCCGCTGAATCATTTTATTTATTTCCGGGGTCTCGTTAATCCAAATCATTTTCACTTCCGGATGTTCCAGGCGATAAACTCTAAATATTTCATCGGCAAATGCCTGCCCTATCATCTCTATCCCCTCGAAGTCCAATAGTACTTCTTGAAATTGTTCAAATCTGGCTAACAATCGTTTGGCTTGAGAACGTGAGACGAGTTGTTCCCCTTTATATCTTGCCAATTCTATTGGAATATGAGTTTTAGTAAAACCAAAGTCGCCTTTTTCAGGGGCATATTCGTCAAATACCTGTTGAATAGTTCTTTTTGAGTTTAATGATATTTCCATAATAACCATAGTGCCGTCTTGTGTGCTATCTCTTGATTCCACCAACCAATCGCTATCTTCTTTACTTAAACGGATATAATGCAATGGATTTGATAGTATCGAAAAACTATCAAACATACGAGATGTAAAGAATATTCCTTCACCTGAATGATGTTGGGGGTCTGAGGTAAGCTTTCCCTTTGTAAGTTCCAATAAGGCATGTCTCGGATCATTTAAGTTGAAATCCCTCTGGATCTTGTTAAATATTCCTATACCTGAATCTAAGATACATAGTTCAATATTAATAGCATTGCGTATTATGCTATAAAAAACACTATTTGACTCAGAATGATCGAATACATTACGCATAATTTCTGTAAAACCATACTGACAAATGTCCAATACATTTGGATTCAAATCTTTTACATATGGAAATATATCCTCTCTCCATAAAACATCCTCTTGTAAACCCAAAGTTACATTTTTTAAAAATTGTTTTTCAATTAAATTAATCATCTCATATTTGCGTGATCGTGTCTTGCCCGTAGCGGTAATCAATCCTTCATCGATTAATTTAGTAAGATAGTTTACTATGGTTTGTCTTGATAACTTGAACTCGTTGGCTGTGAAGGTAGCTATATCATTCGGGTGTTCAGCTATATTATTTAAAATAAATTCTCTTATTACATTATCCATATTATGTTCCTTTTGATTAATATATTATCAATTATTAATGTATATATTGTAAAGCAAATTATAAGTATTGTCAAGGTATTATGGATAAATTGTAAAAACATAGCATGATGGATATATTGAGGCAAAGGTCTGACTAATTTCTATTTAGTATATCTGCGGCGTACTATCGACAGCCCGCCGAAAGCGGGAGTAAGCAGCTGCACTTCGATAATCTCTCCGGCTGAAAGCGCATCAACACCCTCCGGTATGCAGATAAAACAGGTGGCGTTGGCGATGGATTGCAGGCGGCTGCGGTTTTGATAGGGTGTAACCTGGTATTCCCCGTTTTTGTATGCCAGCACGGCAGATTTAAACTCTGACCAATCGCGGTGGCGGCTGACCACGTCTTTAGTCAGCTTTGCAAATACCGTCGGCAGCGGGTGTCTTTTTTGTCCTTCCATTTTTAGTATGCCGGGAAGCGCCAGTTGAAGGAAAGCCATTTCGTTACTGGCAGGGCCGCCCGGCAGGCAGAAGACCGGCTTATTATTCCACAATCCGAAAGAAACGCCCTTGCCAGGCCCCATACGTACGTTAGCGAATTTTTTATGCCATGCAAGTTCATCGAGTATACCGACGGTCAGGTCGCGCTCGCTTCCCCACGCCCCGCCGCTTGTTAATATTACATCTGAGATGGTATAGAGGTCTTCCAGTTTGCTGCGAATGGCGGCTCTGTCGTCTTTAACCACAGCGGTCTGGCAGGGGAATCCGAACGAATCCAGCCAGGCGGCGATGGTTACCAGGTTGCTGGCATATAGCTGCCCGGGGTGCAAATGCCCGCCCGGCGCAACCACTTCATCCCCGATGGCTATTATGGCTACACGCGGTTTGCGGTAGACCCTGGCACTTGAAATGCCGGCTGAAGCTATCAGCCCGAGGTCTCCGGGAAGCAGCACGCGTCCGGCCGGTGCAAGTTCCTCACCCTTTCTCAGGTCGGCTGCCGCAGCCAGTATATTCTGTCCTTTTTTTGCTGTTTTTGTAATTATTATACATTCGGGTGTTACTTCACATAACTCACCGGCAATCACCGTATCCGTCCCGGATGGAATGGGAGCGCCCGAGCATATGTTTACGGCGCATCCTTTTGGAACTTCACCTTTAAACGCAGTACCGGCAAAGGCCGAGCCGATGTTTTTCAGGCAGACCGGATTTTTTACCGAAGCGGTAGCGACGTCTTCATATCTGACGGCGAAGCCGTCTTTGAGAGATACATCCGAGGAAGGATTATCCAACAGCGAATAGAGGTTTTCCGCCAGTACGCGGTTATTGCAGAGGTCAAGAGACAGTTCCTCGACCCCGACCTGTTTGCAATGAGACCTGACCAGAGCCAATGCCCTCGCAAACCCGGTATAGTTTTCACCCTCATCGATTTCCGAATAGGACATTTTGATTTCCTTTATAATTACCACTCTGAGGTCACGGATTATGAATAATAAAATGAAATTGTAAGCCGCTCGTGTCCTTCTATAAACTCAGGATGCTTGGAGATTGTCGAATCCATAGCGGCGTGGACGATTAACTGTTTTTATATTCCGTCTTAGACCCTTCGACACGCTCAGGGCGAGCGGAATATATTTATCCTCCTTATGTTAATCGTCTTTATTTTATCTTGTTTATGCCAATATTGTATTGATATGCCGTTTATTTCCCGAACGGGCAAACCGGGAAGACGCATTCCTCGCAATCGAGGCACATTCCGCCGTGAGCCAGCTCTACAATATCCTGCCTGGTGATTTTATCTCCGGCCAGCATGCGCGGCAGTAAAACGTCGATGATGGTTGTCTTTTTAAAGATAACGGCACCGGGGGCGCCGAGAATTGGGACATCTCCCAGTTCGGCCACCAGCACCATAGCGCCCGGCATTACCGGCACGCCACAGGATATAATTTTTGCTCCGCTTTTGGCGACGCCTTCGGCGGTAACGTCATCGGGGTCTACCGAAAGCCCGCCGCATGTGATAATGACCTCGCAGCCTTTTGCTTTCGCGTCCAGAATAGCTCCGGCAATTTTGTCCTCGTCATCCGGCACGATTACCTGGCTGATGACAGACGAACCCAGTTTTTCGATTTTCTTGCGCATGACAGCGGCAAATTTATCTTCGGTGATGCCCTTGAAGATTTCATTTCCGGTAATAATCATGCCGACTTTTTTAGGCATGAAGGGGAGAACATCCACCACTTTCCCCTTATTACTGCATAACTCTTCCAGCTTTTTCAGATTATCTTCCGCGGTAAAGAGCGGGATAATCTTGGTTCCGGCGATGATTTCTCCCGTTTTGCAGGTTACATTATTATGACGTGCGGCGATAATGATATCCTCGATGGAATGGATTTCGTATAGCAAACTTTTATTAATCTTAATCACACCGTCCACAGTAGCTTTCAGGTTGACTCTGCCCTGACGGGGGTCGGTCAGCTTCAGATTGTTTCCGGCAATTGCTTTGGCAATGCGTATGGCCGCTTCCTCTTCGTGTACCTGGTCTTCTTCCTTTTCGATAATATAGATGTGTTCTTTTCCCATGCCGAGCAGTTCTGGGATATCCTCTTTTTTGATAACATCTCCGCGGCGGAACCGGGGTCCGTCATAGACACCGGGAATTGTTTTAGTCATGTCATGGCCGACCACCAGCCCGACGGCATCTTCTGTTTTAACTTTTTTAAGCAACGGTATTCTCCTCGTTTAAAAGTCGGTAAAATGTTATCAATAGGTTAAACTATTATACGAATTTTTACAAGATATTATGGGTCGTTAGCAGGTTGGTTGTTACTGTATTTATCCGTCCGGATATCCTAAAATAATAATAGTAATATCGATTTCAGGTTTTATTATTATGATTGTAAGAGTCAATAATACCACCATATCGCTAATAAAGGGCGACATCACGCTGCAAAAAACGGATGCTATCGTCAATGCTGCCAACTCCGGGCTTTTGGGTGGGGGAGGGGTGGATGGCGCCATTCACAGGGCTGGCGGTTCTTTGATACTCGAAGAGTGTAAAAAGATAGTGGAGAAGCAGGGGAGATTGCCGGCTGGTCAAGCAGTTATTACAACCGCAGGCAAACTGGCTGCCAAATATGTCATCCACACGGTCGGCCCGATATGGAAGGGCGGAAAAGCCAATGAAGCGTCAATTCTGTCGAGTGCCTATACCGAGAGCCTCGGGCTGGCTGAAAAACACGGCATCAAAAGTATTGCCTTTCCGTCGATTAGCACCGGGGCATATGAATATCCACTAGAAGCGGCAGCTTCAATCGCAGTTGCCTCTATCGTCAAGTTTGCCAAAGAAGAAGCCGTATCAATAAAAGAAATCGTGTTAGTTTTATTTAACGATGCCGCTTATGAAAACTATGCCGGCGCTCTCGCAAAAATATCGCAACTATAACATCTTACAACTCCCCGAATCTAAAATGTGTAACGGTCGGATATAGTATCGATTGTCTTTTGTTAAATTGCATTGCGATGTCGATAATCGCCTGTCGTTTTAGTTCATGTCACGTTTCCTTGAGTTTTGATTAGCGGTAAAAGGTGGATTGAATTACCGATTTATGATACCTTATTATTATGAGAGTAATCGCAGGTGAAGCCAAGGGATGTCCGATTATAGCCCCGCCGGGTTTGAGAACACGCCCGGCTACCGAGCTGGTGCGGGGCGCCATCTTTTCCATTCTGTATGGTGTTGCCAATGACTGGCAGCTTGTACTCGACCTCTTTTCCGGCAGCGGTTCGCTGGGTATAGAAGCCTTAAGCCGGGGGGCGGGCTGGGTGGATTTTGTTGAGCAGACACCCCGATGTTGTGCTATAATAAAGCAGAATCTTGAGAAGACCAGGTTTACCGAGTTTGCGCATGTTCATTGCGCCGATGTGGTAAAAGCAATATCTTTTCTCGATAAGGAGTACAATATAATTCTGATGGATCCTCCCTACGCGAGTCCATTAATAAACACCATAATAGAACAACTGGCAAACTCGAAGATTGTCGGTAATGACTCTGTGCTTGTGGTTACCCACTCAAAGCGCCGTCCCCTTAATACAGACTATGCCTCTTTGCATCTCTTTAAAGAACACCGTCACGGCGATAGTTCTATCGCTTTTTTCAGAAAGGAGCCCGTATCTTGATTACTGCCATTTATCCGGGAAGTTTCGACCCGATTACCAACGGCCATATCGATGTTGCCAAAAGGGCAGCAACTATCTTCGGCAAGGTTGTTATCGGCGTTTTCGAAAAGCCGATGAAAATTGTTACCTTCAGCCTTGAAGAAAGGGTGAATATGGCGCGCGAGGCTGTAAAAGACATACCTAATATAGAAGTAAAGCCTTTTTACGGGCTTGCCGTCGATTTTGCCAAAGAAGTAAATGCCAATGTCATGGTGAGGGGCTTAAGAGTCAGCGCCGATTTTGAACGTGAATTCGATATGGCGATGATGAACCGAAAGCTCTCGCCGGAACTGGAACTGGTGTGTTTTATGGCCAGACCTGAATATCAATTCCTCAGGTCGAGCCTTTTAAAAGAGGTTGCCCGGGTGGGGGGGGATGTTACCAATTTTGTCCCGGCGCATGTTGCCCGCGCTCTGAAAGAAAAGAACGGGAACAGTCCGATATAAAAAGCGAACCGGGTTATCTTAGATTTATAAACATGCTAAAATAGTAGCTAAGTCAGGAGGAAACAAATCTAATGGCGTACATGATCAATGAGGATTGCATAAGTTGCGGCGCCTGTGAAGCGGAATGTCCTAATCAGGCCATTTCTGAAGGAGAAACTACTTATTGTATCGATCCGAACAAGTGCACCCAGTGTGTGGGTAGCTATTCGACACAGCAGTGTGCCGATATCTGTCCGGTCAGCGCATGTGTTCCCGACCCGAATCACCAGGAATCCCATGAAGAGTTATTGGCCAAGTGGCAGGCATTGCATCCAGGCGAAACTCCCAAAGAAGACTAATAGGAATTCTCCGTTATCACGTTAAAGAAACTTTTATTACCCTGCTGACACCTGGTGCGGGTTATGCTGTCTGCGGGTATTTAATTCATCGATAAAAATTCACATGCTGTTTACGACTGGAAAAAGTCCTTTATAACCCTGAAATCTTCCGGGAACAGCCCGAGCACGATGGGGAAATAATCAAGCATTACGCGTGCCATGAAGGACTGGGATATCGCATCGCCTCCCGTAAATTTAACGATAATTGCAAGAATTGCCCCCAGCATTAAAAAACCGGAAAGCAATCCGAATATTGCGCCGCCCAGGTGGTCTACCCAGCCGATAAGCAGTGATTTGGCGACAAATCTAAGCAGATTGGCGATAAGCAGGGCGATAATAAAAACTACCGCCAGAATCAGTACAAAGGCGAGTACGTTAGCTACGCTCTCGTTATTGGTAAAGCCAAAAATACCCGAAAGCGAACCGTGAAAACGTCCTGCCAGCACAATACCTACTATCAAACCGGCAAATGACAGCGCCGTCTTGATGAGCCCCTTTCTTAAACCCATAAAGGTAGGAATAAACAGCAAAACTATCAGTACGATATCGAGCCAGTTCATGATGCTACCCTCCCAGTTCCTTTGCTCGTTTGTAGGCGGCTGTAACCGCTTCCTCTACCAGCCCGGCGAGATTGCCGTTAGCAAATACATTTAATGCGGCAGCCGTAGTTCCGCCGGGCGATGTTACCATTTCGCGCAGCTTATCCAGCGGTTTATCCGACTTGTGAACATATTTAATGGAACCTACCATGAGCTGCATTACCATTTCAGCGGCTTTATCATGCGGCAGGCCGATTCTCTCGGCAGCCTGTATCAGCGATTCCATGAAAAGGAAAACATAAGCCGGTCCGCTGCCGCTGATTGCGGTAGCCATATCGATGCTGTCCTCGTCGGCAACATAGATCTCTTTTCCCATGGCTTCCAGGATAGTTCTTGTTTGCGCCATCTGTTGTCCGTCGACGGCTTCCGTGGCAGTCCAGACGGTCATGCCGTAACCGATTTGTGCCGGTGTATTGGGCATGGCGCGCACGATGGCATCGTGTTTCAAGCCCTCTTTTAAGGTGGTGATGCATTTACCGGCAATTATCGAGATTACCAGTTGTCCTTTGCAGAATTTGCCGCCCATTTGCTTGATAGCTTCGTCAAGACTCTGTGGTTTGATAGCAAGTATAATTATATCGCTTCTTTTAATGGCATCCGCGCAATTGTCGGTGGTGAAAATCCCGTATTTAGCGGCAATCATCTCCCTGCATTCCTGGTTGATTTCGGCAACCGACAGGTGCTCCGGTGTGGATACTCCTTTGGATATAATTGCCGAAAGAATGGCTTGACCCATATTTCCGCAACCTATTAAAGCTATCTTCATGTTAATTCCTTTTCCTTAAATTGTCATTCTGAGGCACAGCCGAAGAATCTAAGACTTATCGAATTGCATTCAGATCATTCACTCCGTTCAGGATGACACTTTTACCTGATAACCAGGTTCAACAATTTCTTAGGAACGTAGATTATCTTTATTATCTCTTTTCCTTCAATATACGTCTTCACCTTGGGTTTGGCAAGTATGATTTCCTTTGCCTCTTCTTCCGTAATAGAAGCCGGAACGGTAACTTTATCCCGCGTCTTGCCGTTGATTTGTATAATAATTGGAATTTCTTCGTCCTGCGCCAGCGTCTCATCCCACTCCGGCCATTTCCAGTTATGGATGCTGTATTTATGCCCGGTTTTTTGCCACAGCTCTTCGGCAAGGTGGGGTGCGGACGGCGCTAATAGCAACAGTACAATCTTTACCGCTTCCTGCCAGTCCTTTTCTGAAACCGAGCCGTTATCTTTGATCTTTCCCAGGTAATTGGTGTACTCCATCAGGGTCGATATCATGGTGTTGTAGCGTATCCGGTCGATATCCTGTGTTACCTTTTTAATAGTTTGATGCGTAATACGCTGCAGATTGCGATATTCCTCATCGTCGATGGTGTTCGATGTATACGGTTCGGTTGCCAGTTTCCAGATGCGGTTGAGCCAGCGGTGTATACCGGCAATGCCGTTATCGTTCCAGTCGCCGCCCTGTTCCCAGGGGGCTACAAACATCAGGTAGCAGCGTACCGTATCGGCTCCCATCTTTGAAACGTAGGAATCGGGATTGACAACGTTGCCGCGCGATTTGCTCATCTTCTGCTTGTTGGAAATAATCGTTCCCTGGTTGAATAGCCTTATAAACGGTTCATTGAAGTCAATCAACCCCATATCGTGAATAGCCTTGGTAAAGAACCTGGCGTAGAACAGGTGCATTACAGCATGCTCAGCGCCCCCGGTATATAAATCTACCGGCAGCCAGTATTTAACGGCTTCCGGGTCAAAGGCGCCGCTGTCGAAATGGGCATTGGTATAGCGCAGGAAGTACCACGAGGAACACATAAATGTATCCATGGTGTCCGTCTCGCGTTTTGCCGCACCCCCGCATTGCGGGCAGGTGGTATTTACGAAACTTGCGCAGTATTTCAGCGGCGACTCACCGGTCGGCTTAAACTCGGCATCCTCCGGCAGTTTTACCGGCAGGTCTTTTTCGGGGACGGGCACAATCCCGCATTTATCACAGTATACCATTGGTATGGGTGCTCCCCAGTATCTCTGGCGTGAAATCAGCCAGTCGCGCAGTTTATAGCTGACGGTTCTCTTTCCCCAGCCCTTTTCTTCCAAAAGTTCGGCTACTTTGATAATTCCCGCGCGGTTGGGAGTGCCGTCGAAATGCGCGGAATTCACCATTTCCCCGTCTCCTACATAGGCTTCTTCCAGTTCCTCCCCCTTCCATCCGGGTGGGGATATGACAACTTTTATCGGCAGATTGTATTTTTTAGCAAAGGCAAAGTCTCTTTCATCATGCGCAGGAACCGCCATCACAGCACCGGTGCCGTATCCAGCCAGCACATAGTCGGCAATCCAAACCGGAACTTTGTCTCCGTTCAGCCTGTTTGTTACATAAGCGCCGGTAAATACCCCGTCCTTCTCCTTTTCGGTAGAAAGCCTTTCTATTTCGGTAAAGCGGCGCGTTTTGGCTATATAATCTTCTACATCCGCTTTCCGGTCGGGGGTGGTTATTTTGGCTACCAGCGGGTTCTCGGGGGCCAGTACCATGAAGGTTACCCCGTAGACGGTATCGGCGCGGGTGGTAAATACCCTGACTTCTTTTTCGGAGACGCCCGGGATTTTCAACTCGAAGGAAATCTCGGTGCCGATGCTCTTACCGACCCAGTTATGCTGCATGGTTTTTATGCGCTCCGGCCACTCCAGCCCCTCGTGCTGCATCATTTCATCGGCATATTTGGTAATGCGGAAGAACCACTGTTCGAGGTCTTTGCGTATTACCGGTTCGTCGCATCTTTCGCAGGTGCCATTAGCCAGCACCTGCTCGTTGGCGAGTACTGTCTGGCATTTGGGACACCAGTTGACGGGTGCCTTGTTGCGGTAAGCCAGCCCGTGCTCGTAGAGCTTTAAAAAGAACCACTGTGTCCATTTGTAGTATTCCGGCAGGCAGGTAATCACTTCCCGGTCCCAGTCGTAAATGGCGCCGATAGTTTTCAACTGCTTGCGCATATTTTCGACATTTTTCATCGTCCATTGGTAGGGGTGTATGCCGCGCTTGATAGCGGCGTTTTCAGCCGGCAAACCGAAGGCATCGAAACCGACAGGGTGCAGTACGTTGAATCCCTGCATGCGCTTGAAACGGGCATGCACATCCGAGGGCGCCATGGCATACCAGTGACCGATATGCAGGTCTCCCGAGGTGTAGGGGAACATGGTAAGCGCATACCACTTGGGTTTGTCGCTGTGCTCGCTTACCTTGTAGAGCTTGTCTTCCTCCCATCTCTTTTGCCATTTCTGTTCGATTTCAACCGGGTTGTAAATGTTTTCCATATTCAGATTTCCTTTCAGATTAGCTCTCATTGTAGCAACAAGGCCGTTTACTTTGCAATAGAAGCGCCTCGCCGGTTCTTATTAATCCAGTTACGAATGCCTTTTGTGATATATATGCGAGGTGGCGTAATTAGCTTATATCGTAGAGATTGCTTCGATCCCGACATGTCGGGACTCCCTCGCAACGCCGATTTTTTTGTCATACTGAGTTCGCACATTAGCTGCGCTAAGTATAAATGGTGGTCGAATGAAGTCCCGATAAACCGGGATTTCGTTCCTGCTTACCGGAACTTAATATCCGGGGAGTGGGGTATAAAAACCTCAAACCGTTCCAATCCTTCGACAGGCTCAGCTCAGGATGAGCGGATTGGTTAATCTCTTTCCGCTTTCCCTTGAGACCTGATGTAGCGGGCAGGGGTTTAAGAACGGAAGAAAACAATATAGATTGAAATATAAATCTGTACAAGTTATCGTTATGGAGACTATTAATATTATAATAGTGTGAGGAATAACACACATATTTGTGCATGAAATGAGAGGATTCGTTATTTAACCGATGCTATCCTTTGATACAAGGAGATGATGACATGGAATGGCTTGAGCGACTGAACAAATCCGTCGATTACATCGAGGACAATCTGGGTGATGAGATAAGTTATGACAGGGCAGCGCAGGTTGCCTGCTGTTCGACCTATCACTACCAGCGTATGTTTTCGTATATTGCCGGAATCCCGCTTTCGGAATACATCCGCCGCCGCCGCATGACGGTGGCTGCTTTCGAGTTGCAAAGCAGAAAGATGAAAGTAATCGACGCGGCGTTGAAGTACGGCTACGACTCACCGACTTCGTTTGCCCGCGCATTTCAGGGCGTACACGGGGTATCGCCGTCGCAGGCCCGTTCGGAAGGTATTTCTCTCAAGGCGTTTGCGCGCATCACCTTCAATATATCAATTAAAGGAGAGGCGGAAATGAATTACAAAATAGAAAAAAAGGATGCTATCAGGATTGTGGGCGTTAAGGAACACTTCGATATGAATGTCGAAGAGGCGTTTGCGAAGGTGCCCCTGTTTTGGCAGAATACGGTGAAAGACGGCTGGCTGCCGAAGCTCTGTGCTTTAATGGATAAAGCGCCGCTGGGAGTACTGGGCGTCAGCGCCTGCATGAACGGCAAGGATTTCGATTACTTTATCGCCGTTGCCAGCGATAAACCTGCTCCCGAAGGCACAGTCGAGTACATTGTTCCGGCTGCCACCTGGGCGGTTTTCGAGTGCGTCGGCGCCATGCCGCAGGCAATACAGGAGTTGCAGAAAAGGATAGTTTCCGAGTGGCTGCCGATGTCCGGCTATGAATATGCCAATGCCCCCGATATCGAGGTCTATTTCGAGGGAGACCAGCATTCCCCATCCTACAAATCCGAGGTCTGGCTGCCGGTCGTCAAAATAAAATAAATCTATTGTCGATAAGTCCACCAGACAGGAGCCGCAGTGATTACGCTGCGGCTCTATTATAATTTGCTACAAACGGCGTTTAACTGCTATTATGAGAAACGATGTTAAATCCAATTTTTATAATAATCGGCATAAATGTATTTATCTTTGTTGCCGCCAACATATCGAATACACTGGTATACGACCTCGGCTTATGGGCACCGCTGGATTACTGTTTGAATGGGTACATGGGGCATGGTGGAGTGTGGGGTATTTTTACCAGCATGTTTACGCATACCGGTTTTACCCATATCCTCTTCAATATGCTGACGCTCTACTTTTTCGGCAGTTATTTGTTGAAATTAACCGGGTGGAAACAATTCCTGGTTATTTATTTAGGCGGCGGATTGCTGGGCAGTATCTTCTATGTATTATTCAGTACACTTATCAGTCCGGATGTTCCCGGACTGGCTATCGGCGCTTCGGGTGCCATCTTTGCCCTCGGCGGCACGCTGGCGTTCCTGATGCCAAAGATGAAGGTCTACATCATGTTCATACCGGTTCCGGTTCCGTTGTGGATAGCTGTAATCGGCGGCGGTTTGATAATGTCTTTCCTGCCTGGGGTTGCCTGGGAGGCGCACCTGGGAGGCTTGCTGTTCGGCCTGGCGGCGGGTTATATTATAAAAAGCCGCAGAAAACAGACTTACTACTACTAAACTCCATCCTTGGACTCTTTCGGGGGTGACAGATGTTTATAAAAAAGCTGCATAAACTATCTCTTCTAGTCCTTGCCTGCGTCCTTGCATGCGGTCTTTACGGGTGTGAAAGTCCCGTTAAGGACAGGGAAACAATCTTCCAGATATCCACCATCAATGCCCTGATGGAAGGGCTTTACGACCCTGTCATCACTGTCGGCGATCTATTGGCGTACGGCGATTTCGGGATAGGCACTTTTGAAGGTCTGGACGGCGAAATGGTTATTCTCGATGGTAAGTGCTATCAAATAAAAAGCGACGGGGTGGCTTATCTGAAAGAAGACAGCGTGGGCGTCCCCTTTGCCGATGTAACTTATTTCGACAATGATTATGAAGATGAAATCGCATCCGGCACTACTTTCGAACAACTTAAAACGCAGGTAAACGAAGTACTGCCAACCGAAAACATCTTTTATGGGATAAAAATCGAGGGCACTTTTACATATATGCAGACGCGCAGTGTTGCCGGGCAGGAAAAACCCTATCCGCCGCTTACGGACGTGACGGCAGACCAGGTTGTTTTTGATTTTAATAACGTCAGCGGTACGATTGTCGGTTTCTATTGCCCCGAATATGTGGCGGGGGTGGGGGTGGCCGGATATCACCTGCATTTTATAAACGATGCAATGGATGCCGGCGGGCATATACTTAACTTTACTGTGCAAGACGCTACCATGTATATAGATTACACCAATGAATTTTACCTGATTTTGCCGGGTGAGGGCAGTGATTTCTATAATACCGATTTCAGCCCCGATTATTCGGAGGGAATCGAAGAGGCGGAGAGCTAATATGTGTATTTTTTGCGGTGGAGCCTGCGGCGGAGTGGTCGATATAGCGTTGCCTTCGGTGGCTGCTGCGGCATCACTGGTGGTTCTGAAAGTAAAGGCTGCTAAAGCGTCTCGCAAGTCATCCAAGGATGAGGAAGAGAAGCGGGTTGTCGGGGAAACTGACTGCGACAAGGAATAATTTAAGCCTCGATTTATCAGGCTGAAAAATATAACGGGGATGCCACTTTTGTTTGCGCATCCCCGTTATCGCTTTTAATTAAAATAACCTTATTTCGGAATATCGCACATTTTTATATCGAGCGCTTTTGCAACACCTTCACCATAAGCCGGGTCGGCCTTCAGACAATTGCCGATATGCCTAATTTTGATTTCAATCGGAGCGGCATTGATATCGCGGGCTGTGTTTTCAAACAGTAAGAGTTGTTGTTCCGGCTTCATCAATTTGAAGAGCAAGCCTGGTTGCGTGTAATAATCATCGTCATCTTTTCTAAAATCCCAGCGATCGGCAGCGCCTTCCAGTTTCAGCGGTGGTTCACTGAAATCGCGCTGGTCCTGCCATTCCCCATAGCTGTTAGGTTCATAATGAAGCTTACTGCCGTGGTTGCCGTCAACACGCATAAGTCCGTCACGGTGGAAGCTGTTTACCGGGCATCGTGGGGCGTTAACCGGGATTAAGTTGTGATTTACACCGAGCCGGTAACGTTGAGCATCACCATAAGAAAACAGTCTTCCCTGCAGCATCCTATCAGGAGAAAATCCGATGCCCGGCACGATATTAGCCGGGTTGAAAGCTGCCTGTTCCACATCGGCAAAGTAATTTTCAGGGTTGCGGTTTAATTCAACCTCTCCGACTTCGATTAAAGGATAATCTTTGTGCAGCCATACTTTTGTAAGGTCAAACGGATGGAAATGATATGTCGCCGCTTCCAGTTCCGGCATGATTTGAACATACATTGTCCAGCGCGGGTAATCTTTATTGGCAATGCTTTCGAAGAGGTCTCGCTGATGGCTTTCTCTATCCTTGGCAATTATCGCCTGCGCTTCTTCGTCAGTCAGGTTCTTGATACCCTGCTGGGTTTTAAAATGTAACTTAATCCAGAAACGTTCGTTTTTTGCGTTGATAAAACTATATGTATGACTGCTGAATCCATGCATATGACGGTAAGAATAGGGGATACCCCGGTCGCTCATTATTATTGTTACCTGATGCAATGCTTCGGGTAGTGACGAAAAGAAGTCCCATTGATTGCGTGCGCTGCGCATATTGGTTTGAGGGTCTCTTTTAACGGCATGGTTCAAATCGGGAAATTTGAGCGGGTCACGGAAGAAAAAGACCGGCGTGTTGTTACCGACCATGTCCCAGTTGCCCTCTTCTGTATAGAATTTCATTGCGAAACCGCGGATATCCCGTTCGGCATCGGCGGCGCCGCGTTCTCCCGCAACGGTTGAAAAGCGCATAAATAGGTCTGTTTTCTTGCCAATCGCAGAAAAAACCTTAGCCCTGGTATAACGGGTAATATCGTGAGTAACGGTGAAAGTACCGAATGCCCCCGAACCTTTAGCATGCATACGTCTCTCGGGAATGACCTCACGGTCAAAATGCCCAAGTTTCTCCATGTACCAGACGTCCTGCAGGAGCATGGGGCCTCTTGGGCCGGCGGTAATGGAATCTTGATTGTTAGCAACCGGAGCGCCGGCGGCTGTGGTAAGCTTGGGTTTCTTTTGCTTGTCCATTTTATTCTCCTTATATTTTGCTTGTTTACGTATAGTGAACATACTAACAGAATAGATACTTGAAAATAAGGATATTTATCACAGTTCGGATAAACATTCCTATAAAGGAGTGGAGTTCTAACTACATACTAACACATCTGCAATACGTTATATATGGTTTTTATCTTTTTATTTGCAATTAGTTGATAAAATATATTAAGGGATAAAATAATGAGTATAACAATAGATAAAAGTAAAACTTTAACCTGCAAATATTGTAATTCAAATGCAATAAGTAAATTTGGTAATTACAAAGGGAAACAGCTTTATTGGTGTAAAGTATGTAGTCGTAAATTCAAAGCTGATGATGCATCGTTCCGAATGAAAACACCTATTAAGGAAGTATCGTCAGCTTTGAATATGTATTATAGTGGAATGAGTATAAACAATATAAAAAGATTTCTAGAACAGGAATATACTCATAGTCCATCTACAGCTACCATTTATGAATGGGTACAAAAATATACTCAATACATAATAGACAGTATAAAGGAATGCAAACCAAATAATATTGGTGATACTTGGGTAGCAGACGAAACTGTATTAGCTGTAGATGGTGGTAAATTGTGGTTATGGGATATTATTGATATTAAAACACGCTTCTTATTAGCTTCTAGATTGTCTAGAAGTAGGACAACAGATGATGCTCAGATATTAATCAATAAGGCAGTAAAACAAGCTGGTAAATATCCTAAATTGGTATTGACAGATAAATTGGCAAGTTATGAAGATGTATTTTATGGAAAGGATTCAGAACACCAGCAAGGCAGTCCGTTTGATGTTAAAAACAATACAAATCTAATCGAAAGATGGCATGCTACTCTAAAGACAAGGACAAAAGTTATGAGAGGGCTTAAAAACTTTGAAAGTGCATTAGAATTTACTAACGGATTTCTAGCCTATTATAACTATATTAGACCACATTCAAGTATAGATAAAACACCAGCAGAAGCTGCAGGAGTTAAATATCCTTATAAAAACTGGGCAGAAATAATACAGCGTCATAAACCATCGAGAAAAATAGAAATATTACATATGTCTAGAGATAGGGTTAAATTACCACAAGCACAGATAGGTAGACCTAAAAAGTTAAGAACTAAATTAATACAATCTATAACTGCAAAAAAATTAAGGTAAATATTATGATTAAGTGCATAGTGGATAGCATAACAAATAAAAAAGCTACCTATTCTCTAGCAAGAACAGGTAGCAATGAACGACTATTTAATCAGATTTATAAATTCAGTAATATAGCTAAGCGTTTGCAGTATTATTACATACCACAGCCAAAAAGGTGCATTAGGTTTGGTGGGCTTAGAATGTTTACACATTCGCTATCACCCAACCTTTTTGTACTGAGCGTACTTAGTAAAAGAGTTATGCTATCCATAATGCTTTTAATAAAAATGTCAAAGTGTCCTTTATTTAATTATATCAAAAAAAGAGAGTTATTCAACTAAATGCAAATAAAACCGTTTTTATAAAAAAAATTTAGCAGGGAAACAGATTGTACAATCAATAAGGAAAATAAGATTGGAAATAATTGTTATGCAAGCCAAAGTTTCGAAAGCCTCACGCAAGACGCTTGGGGATGAAAGAGAGAAGACAGTTGATGAAGCTGAGGATGGTGAAGGGCAGCGGGTATATCGTGCCAATTGTAGGGACGGGCATTGCCCGTCCGCCGTTTGCGGAAATATAAATGCGGGCGACCATTGGTCGCCCCTACGTTTTTTGTTTGTCATATTGAGCGTAGCGAAATATCTGAATGCAATTCTATGTTCAACGCCGCTATCACTGTAAAGGTGACTTCGGATTCGATCCCGACAGGTCGGGATTTCGTTCCGTACTACGGAACTCAACATCCTTCGGCACGGCTTAGCTATTATATTCCGCGCATCCTGAGCCTGTCGAAGGACACGAACGGCTTTTTGTTATTTATATATACGGAGCGGGGTAATTAAGTGGCATTGCAGGGATTGCTTCGCCTTCCCTGTCGGGAATGGACTCGCAACGACGATTTTTTGTCATGCTGAATTCGTACATTAGCTACGCTAAGTATAAATGAAGGACGAATGAAGTATCTGAGGTGGGGAAGCAGACAAATATAAAGGCTCCCCAATCTATTAACAATCAGGGAGCCTTCGTTCGGAGATAGAGGAACCTGAAGCTATTAATCAGCAGGCCTTCCGTAATATTCCCAGCCGCCGTATAACTCATCGGTAAGAAGTATAAATGCCGCTGTATTATTATCATAGAACATGCTCATCATTTCTTCTTTTGTCTCCACAGGAAAATTATCGAAACAATACTGCGGATCATTGGCGGTAAATGTACTCACCCAATAAGCTACCAGTGTATCGTTATCCATTAAGCCGGCGCTATTTTCACCGGTGATTTCTCCCGCATTTATATATACGTCTTTTCCGTTAGCGCTATTCGAATAATGAATAACATTATTCGTACGATCAAAACCAATAGTATTGCTTAATTCTTTTGTTGTAGTAGAAAGAGACCTCTCATAAGAGTCCTTAACGTAATCATGAACGGCTTGCTGTCCTTCCTCGGGCAGTGCATTGAAATAAACTATCCAATCTGTCGAAGTGAGCATGGCCATTAGAATCTCTTCTACAACAGAAACATCATCCCAGTCCTCGTCTCCTGTTAAAGCGGCAAGGGCTTCATCTACCGGCACAAAAACAATACTCGTCTGAAGATGGCTATCCTCGCTTGATTGTATAGGTTCAACTTCCCAACCCTCTTTCAAATTACCATCAGAATCCACCGGCATATCCACATCTATTTCAACGTTGTAGTCATAATAACGGGTTGTGATAATATGCGTTCCATAGTCTACTTTTATCTGGCGGGTTAGATAATCATCCTCTCCAAGCCATATTTCCCATTTCATATCTATTATATCTTCATAAAGCTTCGGGATTCCGATATAATGCAGGCAATTCACGCCGTCTATAACCTCATCCTCCAGCTGCATAAGATCATTCATAAAATCCAGAACCGCCATAGCATGCTGCTGCCCCGATTGTGTATATATATAATAAAAACCGACCTGTTGGAACAAGAAACTGTGAGCTTTATTTCTATCGGCTAGAGAATACATATCTTCCCCGATATAATAATTCTCGTAACTGCCCTCACTATAGGTGCCTACTCCGTTATAATAGGAAACCGTTCCGTAATCAATTATTACGTGCGTTATTTCATCCGACACAAACTCATATGTAAAAATTATATAAGATTCATATGTTTCCCCATCGATTATCTCATCGGCAGACCATATTATTTCCATTCGATATGTCTGTACCTTTTCCGCAGCCTCTTTTGCCATAGCGATAATCCCAAGATTGCCATTACTAGTCCACGGCTGCAAAGCAAACAGCATGGCTATGATAGCCACAACTGAAAGAGACAATACAGCCGGTTGCAGCCATTTTAGAATTGGCTTAACGGGTTGTATTCCTTTAATTCTCGACATCGTCGTGCCTTTAATATCCTGCATAGCCGGGGTTTCTCTGAGGGATGAAATCTTTAAATTTACTCCCTTATAGTTGTTCACTGTAGCCATGCAATCCGGGCAACAGGCAAGGTGTTCTTCGATAAAATCCTTTTGTATAAGTGAAAGCTCTCCGTCCGCATAAGCCGAAAGCAATCCTTTAAAATCTTTACAATTCATCAAACCCCACCTCCCTTATAAAATTTCCGGAATGTTTCTTTTCCTCTTGTAACACGCATCCGTACGGCATCTTCCGAAATCCCCAGTGTTTTGGCTATCTCTTTATATTTAAAACCTTCAACCAGATGCAGAATCAAGCAAGTCCTTTGTTCTTCGGGAACTTTAATCAGTGCTTCCTGTATCTCCATCCTGTCATTTATACAATTATCTCGAATTGCACCTGATTGGTTATCCGCTTCTGTGCTATCTTCAAAAGAAATAAAGGAAATGAGCTTCTTCCGGCGGCGGTTTTGCCAGGCATTGTTGGTGGCGATGCGGTAAAGCCATGCCTTGAATGAGATGTCCTCTTTTGCCTTCAGGATTCCCTTATAGGCCTGAACGAAGGTATCCTGTGCCAAATCCCTTGCCAGTTCATAGTCGCCGGTTAGGCGGTAGAGGTATCTTTGAATAGGTATCTGGTATTTTTCGATAATATCGGCGAAGGCATCTGTATTACCCGCTTGTACCCGAGCTATAACCGCAACTTCATCCAAAATAAACTTTCCTTCAAGACCGTTCTCTTCATTCCCTCTATATATTAAGATGCTTGAGAATGGCAAAACCGAACACAATTATTAGCAACATCTTATATGAGCGATAATCAAGATGCAATAATTTGTGATATAAAAATAAAAAAGTTATATAATATTCTTATTATGAACGACAATACTCAATATTCTCTGTCTCAACTAGGCTGGGACGCATTTTTCGAAGAACAATTCAAACAGGTAAAAATCCCCGGCTCGGTTCCGGCCAGAATCGCCTCGGAATCGCGCGAGTTATACAAGGTTTACTGTGAGCTTGGGGAACTGGCGGCGAAAATATCAGGTAAAATGCGTTACCTGGCAGGGGAGGAGGGGCAGTTGCCTGCTGTGGGCGACTGGGTGGTGATCGTTCCTCAATTAAACGAAAAAACTGCCATTATTCATGCCATGATACCGCGCAAGAGTAAATTTTCTCGCAAAGTCACCGGAGAACTTACCAAAGAACAGGTGGTGGCCGCTAATGTGGATACCGTCTTTATCGTCAGCGGATTAGACGGCGGCAGAAACCTCAACCTGCGTCGCATCGAGAGATATCTAACGCTGGCATGGAACAGCGGTGCGTCTCCTGTTATCGTTCTCAATAAAACCGACCTGTGCCCGGATTTAGCTATAAGCATCGAGAGTGTCGAGACCGTTGCCATGGGTGTGCCTGTACATGCTTTAAGCGCGAGGGAACGGTCTGGATTGAATGGGTTAAGCTCTTACCTTGAAAACGGCAAAACCGCCGCTTTCCTGGGGTCGTCGGGGGTGGGAAAGTCTTCGATTATCAATGCACTTATCGGCGATGAGATACAGGACACCGGAGATGTGCGCGACGATGACAAGATGGGCAGGCATACAACCACGAAAAGAGAACTGATTTTGCTTCCATCGGGCGGGATGGTTATCGATACTCCGGGGATGCGCGAAATCCAGATGTGGGCCGGCGAAGACGACCTCGAAGGGGCTTTCCCCGATATCGTGACCCTGGCCGAGAGGTGTTATTACAACGATTGCGCTCATGACGGTGAACCCGGCTGTGCTGTCAGGGATGCCATAGAATCGGGCGACTTGGAACAGGAACGTTTCGAGAGCTTTAAGAAACTGCAAAACGAACTGGTCTACCTGGCAGCCCGCGAGGATAACAGCGTGCGGCGCATGGAAAAAGAGAAGTGGAAGAACCTGTTCGCCAAGGAGGCGAAGAGGAAAGCCGGGGGGTAGTCTTCTTATATTAAATTGACATTCATAATCTGAAGATATAAAATAATAGCCTATGGGGTGTAAGGGTGGAATTGGAGTTTTCGTCAAATCGTCTGTCTGATGCAAGTACAAGTCTTTCCGTAGCCAGTCGGGTTTTTGGTATTCCGGTTGGGCGGAAATATATTCAAAGATTGGCGATTTTAAAGGCAATAGACAAATTTTCACAATTATACGGGCATCAGTCTTTACGGTTACATCAGTTAAAAGGAAATAGAGATGGACAATATGCAATTACACTTACCGGAAATTTTCGTCTTATTCTTGAAAAGGTCAAGGAAGATAAAGTACGTATTTTAGAGGTGGAGGATTACCATGGCGACTAAAATTGAAACTTATCCCGATATTGCAATTCCTCCGGGGGAATACCTTTCGGAGGAAATAGAGTCCAGGGGTTTATCTCAGAAAGAACTGGCGAAGCGTATGGGAAGGCCGTTGAATGCCATAAACGAGATTATCAACGGTAAAAAAACTATTACTGCCGAAACGTCTCTGCAACTTGAAGAAGTGATGCCTGAAATACCGGCAAAATTTTGGATGAATCTCGAAGCTGATTATCAGCTTACAAAAGCATATATAAACAGGCAGTCAAAAATTAAATAATTTCTTGTTATCGTATATGGTCAGGACGCAAGAGGAAATAATATGACTATAGAAGTAAATAAAACAGCCAAAAGCAGGCTTAACAGCACCAGTCTGCAAAACCTCGGATTCGGAGAAGTATTTAGCGACCACATGTTCATTATGGATTACAGCGATGGCAAATGGCATTCGGCGCGCATCGTTCCTTTTGCGGATATCCCGTTGTCTCCGGCTTTGTCATCCTTGCATTACGGGCAGATAGTATTCGAGGGATTGAAGGCATTCCCTGATAAAAAGGGCGGCATCAATATCTTCAGGCCGCAGAAATACCACGAAAGGATGAATAAATCTTGCCGCCGCCTGTGCATCCCTGAAGTGGATTATAATATTTTTATTAAAGCCCTCCGTGAGTTGGTCACGCTGGATAAAAACTGGATACCCGATAAGAAAGGCGAATCCTTATACATCCGCCCGTTTATCTTTGCCACCGAGAATTTCCTGGGGGTACGGATTTCTAAAACCTATCGCATGATGATAATCCTTTCGCCGGTAGGGGCTTATTATAAAGAGGGATTGAACCCGGTGAAGCTGGTTACCTCGGGCGAATATGTGCGCGCCGTAAAGGGCGGTTTGGGTATGGCCAAGACTCCGGCCAATTATGCCGCTTCGCTTTTGCCTGCCGAGGAGGCCAAGCATGAGGGTTTTTCACAGGTTTTGTGGCTGGACGGAATCGAGCACAAATATATCGAGGAAGTCGGTTCCATGAACATCTGCTTCGTTATCGGCGATGAGGTAGTGGCTCCGGCTTTAAACGGTACCATCCTTGACGGCGTTACCCGCGACAGCGCGCTGCACCTGGCGCGTGACTGGGGAATAAAGGTTACTGAGCGTAAAATCTCTATCGATGAAATCCTCGATTGCTCAAAACAGGGTACTTTAAAAGAGGTCTTCGGAACCGGCACTGCCGCAGTTATTTCTCCTGTTGGTAAAATAAAGCACGGAAAGTCCGAAATTGTTGTAAACAATGGGAAAATAGGGCAGCTTTCTCAAAAATTGTATGATGAATTAACAGGCATACAATACGGAGAGAAGCCCGACAAGTTTGGCTGGTGCGTTCGAATATAAGCGAGTTTAATGTATGAAAGTATCTGTTATCCTGGCGCATCCCGATGTTAACAGTTTTAACTATGCCGTTGCTGATGCGGCAGTAAAAACTTTACATAATAATGGTCATTCCGTCTTTTTTCATGACCTGTACCGGGAGAACTTTCCGGCAATTATCCCTGCCTCCGAGATTCGCCGGGGGGCGGTGCTGCCTCAAATCATCAAAACCCACTGCGATGAGATTGCAGAGGCGGACGGCATCGTAATCGTTCATCCCAACTGGTGGGGGCAGCCGCCTGCCATATTAAAGGGCTGGGTCGATAGGGTGCTACGTCCGGGAGTGGCTTATGAATTTTTGGAAGGGGATAGAGGGGAAGGAGTTCCCAATGGTTTACTGAAAGCTCGCTCGGCTGTCGTTTTCAACACATCCAACACTCCTCCGGCAAGGGAAAGGGATGTATTCGGAGACCCGCTCGAAACGTTGTGGGAAAACTGTATCTTCCGCTTGTGCGGCGTCGATAATTGCTACCGCAGGAATTTCGAAGTCATCGTAACCAGTACATTGGAACAACGTCAAAAATGGCTGCAAGAAGTCGGGGAGACCGTTGAAAAATATTTCCCCGAAATATAGCCCGGAATATCCTGCTATCACCAAAGGCAAATGTATTTTAATCTTTTTAAAGCGCTACCCACATTTGACCGATACGACATAAGACTGTTAAACTTATACATCGCCTCTTTTTCTATATTATTTTTCGGAGCTGCCTGAATGATTTCAGAACTTAAAAATGCTGTTATTGAAGCAATTACCTCCATTTTACCTTTGGTAATAGTCATAATAATACTGCAATTCACCGTTCTGCATGCTCCAATGGAACTTTTTTGGAACTTTTTAATCGGGGCTGCAATGGCAATGGTAGGAGTCACACTCTTTCTCGCCGGTGTCAGAATAGGTATATTGCCTATGGGGCGTGATGTCGGCGCTGAATTACCGCAGCATGAATCCGTGTTGCTGGTAATCGTATCGGCTGTTATATTCGCTTTTGTAGTTACCGTTACAGAACCGGGTGTAATGGTATTGAATGAGCTGTTCGTTCAGCTGGGCGGAGATGGTAGTACCGTCATGGTATTTGTAGTTGCTATTGGCATGGCGCTTCTTTTCACGGCAGCTCTCGTGCGTATCGTTTTTGGTTTCCCTATCAGGTATCTCTTGATGGCTGTCTATGGTATTGCCGTTATACTGGCTTTATTTGCGCCCCCTGAATACGTAGCGCTGGCTTTTGATTCAGGTTCCGCTGCTGCCGGGTCGTTTACTGTTCCGATGATGCTCGCCCTGGGATTGGGTTTTGTTTCGGTACTTGCGCGTAGGTCTCCCCTATCAGATGGCTTCGGGCTGGTCGGATTGGCATGTGCCGGCCCGATCATCGGCATCCTTTGTTGGGGGGTGTTCTTTTGACGATATCCCCATTTGAAGGTTTGTTGGGTGTCTTCGGTGATGTAGCATTACCGGTAGTATTACTGGTATTGTTTTTCATGGTATTCCAAGTCATGTTTCTTAAAAGGCCTTTCAAGCAGGTATCCATTCTGTTAAGGGGCGTTTTACTGGCATATATCGGCTTGGTGTTGTTTTTACAGGGTATCAATGTCGCCTTTCTTCCGATGGGAAATGAAATCGGCGAATCGTTTGGCTATTATGTTGATTATTGGGTACTGATTCCAATCGGCTTCCTGTTCGGTTTACTGGTAACTATGGCTGAACCTCAGGTAAAAGTATTGTGCCAGCAGATAGAAAAAACCTCCAGCGGTTATATTAGCGCACGCATAATGCGGTACACACTTTGTATCGGTGTGGGAATGTTTGCAGCACTTGCTATGACGCGAACTGTTTTCAGTATTCCCTTACTATATATTCTGGTGCCCGGATACATTATTGCCTTTTTACTGCTCTTTTTTTCCGATAAAGATTTTGTGGCAATTGCTTTTGATTCGGGTAGTATAGCAACCGGGCCTCTGACTGTTGCATTTATCGTATCTATAGCTACCGGAGCAGCTGCGGTAATCGAAGGAAGTAATCCCCTAGTTGACGGATTTGGAACTATTGGTATAATAACATTGGCGCCAATTATTTCAATACAGGTAATCAGTTTACTATATCGTATTAAACCCCCGCAAGGAGATGAAAAAAAATGAGTGACCGTGCCAGAATTTTAATCATAACGGTGGTTAAGAAGGGTTTGGGTGATACTGTCATTGAGTCTTCTATAAAAGCCGGAGCTGAGGGTGCGACTCTGATATACGGGAGAGGAACAGGTATTCATGAGAGGAAGAAAATTATGGGTGTTTCTCTCGAGCCGGAAAAAGAGATTGTGCTTTCAGTCGTTTATCGAGACCAAGTGGATGAAATTATTAAGGAAATCACTGATTCTATTGACCTTGAAAAACCGGGCGCCGGTATTGCATTTACGCTTCCCTTAGACCGGGTGGTTGGCATTTCACACAGTTTATTAGATGAGGGTGAATTGGAAACGAATGAAGAGAAGGATGCCCCCGATTCAGTCGAAACAGATAGTCCTGCCGGCGAGGCTGCTCAGAGCGGAGATAAAAAGACAGATACTCCACCTGATGGAAATAGTTCGGAAGAAGCACAAGGCTATTAACACTGCCTGATAATTTATAATCATTATGCGGTGATACATTGATATTATCACTAAAAAAGTATTTATCTAAATCGCTGCATACGGTCAGGCAGTAAACACACAGGGTTGCCGTTGATTACTTCAGCGGATACCGGGCTCTGTAACTTGTCGTTATATTATTACAAATAGTGATTTTACCGGTGTCATGGTCTGTCCGTATCTAAAATATATTGACAGGTTTAAATATTGCCTTTATAATCCTTACAGAAGTGGAAATAAAAATGAAAAGCAAATCAGACAAAGAACCCGATAAACGACAGGAAATTACCGTTTCAGTTCAATGGGTAAGGCCGGGGGTTGCCTTGTAACAGGCATTTACGGCCAAGCGGAGGTTTTATAGAACCTGCGTCCCATCGGACGCGGGTTTTTTTATTCTGACATTGGAAAAGGTGCTGCCGATGGAAGAGATGAATATTGAAGCCTTTAAGGAATTACTGGCAGAAAAGAATTATAAGCTTTTACGCCAGAAACTACTGGAAAGCGAGCCGGAGAATATCGCCGAGCTGCTTGATAGCATCCCCGATAACAGGGCAGTAATTGTGTTCCGCCTGCTGCCCAAAACCCTGGCAGTGGATGTTTTTGATTATATGGACAGTTCACTGCAGAACCGTTTGCTGGAGTCTTTTTCAGACCAGGCAGCGCGTAATTTCCTTGAAGCCATGCCTCCGGATGACCGCATCGAACTTTTAGAGGAAGCCCCGGCAAATGTTGCCCGCAGGCTTTTGCAGATATTATCTCCCGAACAACGGCGTCTAACTGTTCATTTACTTGGCTACGAGGAAGATACTGCCGGCCGTGAAATGACGCCTTACTTTGTCGACCTGCATGGTTTTATGACTGTGGAACAGGCACTGGAAAGAATTCGTGAACTTGCCATAAACAGAGAGACCATCTATGTATGCTATGTGATGGACCGCGGACGTCATTTAATAGGTACTATATCTCTGCGGGATTTGGTTACTGCCGATCCCCAGTCCAGAATATCGGATATTATGACTCCGGAGCCGCTTTTTGTCTATACCAATACCGACCGTGAAGAAGTTGCCAAAATACTGCGCGAACGTGAGTTGATTGCTATTCCGGTAGTCGATGCGGAAGAGCGGCTGGTTGGTATTCTTACTTATGATGATGTCGTGGATATTATCGAAGAGGAAACCACCGAAGATATTTACCGCTTCGGCGCCGTTGCCGGTACGGAAAGGAGTTATTTTACCAGCCGTATACTGGATGTGGTAAAAAGCCGAGCCGTGTGGCTGTTCCTGCTGATACTGGTGAATATGCTTACCGGCTCCATTATTGCCGGGCAGGAAGCATTACTGGGTGAAATGGTGATACTGGCGGCTTTTATCCCGCTGCTGATCGGCACCGGCGGCAACGTGGGCGCGCAGTCGGCCACCGTTGTCATCCGCGGACTGGCCACCGGGGAAGTGAATCCGAAAAAGGCTATGGCGGTTATCGGCAGGGAATCGCTGGTAGGTATCGTGCTCGGGCTGGCGCTCGGTGCGGCGGTACTGCTGCTGGCCTATATTTTAGGGCGGGATATAATAGTCGCCGCCGTAGTGACCTTTACACTGGTAGTAATTTCAGTGATAGCCACTATTGTCGGCGGCGCCTTACCTTTCGTTTTCCGCCTGGTAAAACTCGATCCCGCCCTGGTTTCCGCACCCTTTATAAGTACCGTTATGGATATATTCGGGGTTTTTCTCTATTTCCTGGTGGCAAATATTATGTTTACTCTCTGAAATGTTTAACTACTTTTTTGAGGCATACCAGTATTCGATGGCTTTGGTAAAAAATTCCGGGAAGCTCTGTTCGTATTTTTCAAAGAATTTGGCAAACTCGGGGTGTTGGCTATAGGTCTGCCCCAGTCCTAAAACGGCTTCATCCGAATAGTGCGAGAAGTTCTCCAGCCAGTTTCGCCATTTGGTTACCAGTTCCTGTACCTCTTTGCTGTCGTAACCCTTCGACATATTGTCGCTGATGGCTTTAAAAATGGCTCCGCCTTCGTCCTGCAATGCCTTGAATTTCTCCTTTCCCATATTCATGACGCGCTCTTCGCTGTCTTTTAAGGTTTCTTCACCCCAGCGTTCCCGTACTTCACGACGGTACTTTTCAATTTGCTCGTCACTGAATCCTTCGTAGTATTCTTTAATCGGCATATCTGTTTCTCCCTTTAAATTTCTGATGGTTTTTTCAATTGTGGCTATAAGCTCGCTAATACGCTCCGCTTTCTTTAAGAGCAGTGTCTTTTGTGATTGCAGCGCTTCAATCACATCAAAATCGGGGCTATTCATGATTGTTTTTATTTCATCCAGCCCGAAACCCAGCTCGCGGAAGAACATAATCTGCTGCAGGCTTACAACCGCTGTATCGTCGTAATACCTGTATCCGTTTATGGTGCGGGACTTCGGTTTTAGAATACCCAGCTCGTCATAGTAGTGCAGTGTGCGTACGCTTATTCCGGCGATATCAGCCAGCTTTTTTACCGTGTAAACCATCATGCATTAATAATAAACTATGACGTAACGTAATAGTCAAGTCGTTAATTGAATATTTATCTCTCTATTTGAGATAATACTGAAACAATTTTCGGGTAAAATATAAAATAATCCATTGCAAACGTTTATTATAAATATTAATATAGACTAATGGTTTTGCACTGTTGTTTATGCGGGGTTTTTTATTAGATGGATACTATTATTATAAGTATAGTAGTAATTATAGGTCTTGCCATATTATCTCAGTTGATAGCCTGGTTTACCAGGTTGCCATCGATATTGCTACTTATAATTGCCGGTATATTGGCAGGACCGGTATTCGGTTTATTCGACCCGCACGCTTTATTGGGTGATTTAATGGAACCGGTGGTGTCGCTGTCGGTTGCAGTGATACTGTTCGAGGGCGGCTTAAATCTAAAAATCAGCGATATCAAGCATACCACTCCGGTGGTGCTGCGTCTTATATCGGGCGGTGTGCTGGTAACATGGCTAATCGCCACCCTCGGAGCTATCTTTATACTGGACATCGATACCAGCCTTGCCGTACTGCTGGGAGCGATTCTGGTAATTAGCGGCCCGACAGTTATCATGCCGCTTTTACGTTACCTGCGCCCCGGGCAAAATGTATCCGCGGTATTGAAATGGGAAGGGATTCTTATCGACCCGATCGGCGCTATTTTAGCGCTTATAGTGCTTGAAATCATACTGACGGGCAATTCTACGGGTGGTGCGGCGCTTCAAACAGCAGTCATTCTCTTAAAATCTATAGTATTCGGCGGCGCTCTGGGCGCGCTTGGTGCCTGGATAATGATACAACTCCTGCGGCGCCATATATTACCAGACCATTTACATATTGCAGCCACGTTAGGCATTCTGGCGGTTGTCTTTTTGGTTGCGGAGATTATTCAACTTAATGCAGGGCTGGTTTCTGCAATTGTAATGGGCGCCATAATGGCTAATCAGTGCAAAGCCGATATCAGCCACATTTTTGAATTCAAAGAGAACTTAACATTACTTCTGATTTCGTTTTTGTTCATTATTCTTTCCGCCGGTTTGGATTTATCGGCTTTTTCCGGGATAGCCTGGCAGCTGGTTTTATTTGTCTTGATACTGATTTTGATAGCCAGGCCATTGGCAGTCTTTATCTCAGCGCGTAAATCAAAGCTTAAAACAAAAGAAAAGCTGCTTTTATCATCCATTGCACCAAGAGGAATAGTGTCTGCCTCTATTGCCTCGGTGTTTGCTTTCCGCTTACTGGCTGACGGTTATTCGGGTGGTGAATTATTGGCGCCGGTTACATTTGCCGTTATATTCGGAACCATACTTGCTTCCAGTATCATTGCCCCGTTGTTGATAAAAGGGTTGAAAATAAGCCAGATGAATCCGCAGGGTGTGGTCTTTCTGGGAGGGCAAATCTGGATTAGGGATATTGCGGCCATATTGGATGAGAAGGAAATTAAAACCCTCATCATCGATGGTAATAAGGCCAATGTAGCTTATGCCAGGCGCAAGGGTCTGAATGCCGTTTATGCGGATGCATTGGCCGGAAGTTTTCTTGAAGATACCGATTTCAGCGACTACGGCTATTTTGCGGCTATGACTGCCGATGATAACTACAATATATTAGTAGCTTTAAGGTTGAGTAAGTCATTCGGGCGTTCAGGTGTTTTCATTCTACCTACGCCGGACACTGCGTCCAGGGACCAGCAACAATTACAGCACCTGCCGGGACGGTTGCTTTTCGATAGCAGGGCGACCTATGACCGGATTGCGGAACTATATGAGAAGGGAAAAGTAAAGCTGATAACTCTTGATGAGGATATAGACAGGGCAAAATTTACGGACAAATTCGGAAAAGACAGCCTGCCTTTATTTACCATTGGTCCCAACGGGGGCTTAGCGGCAATAACTGCCGATAGCAAGCCTGAGTTTAAGAGCGGAACCGAACTGGTTGTACTGTCAGCCAATAAAACCGAATAGACTTGCCAAGCTGCCAGCTCGATGCGTATCTATGCTCAATTAATCTCGTCTTCTTCTACGCGTACCGGAACCGGAACCGGCTGCTGTTTTCCGTGAGACCTGATAAGTTTAATCGATATTACCAGCATCCAGATAAACCCGCTAATCAGCAGCAGGCGTTCGAAGACAGCCTGTAGCTGTGATTCGGGTGCTGCACCCCATGAAATAGCGAAAGTAAGGCACAGTAAAACGGTTAAAGCGGTATAAACCCAGTAGGATTTCCAGTGCGGGTCTTTCCTGAAATGGTGGGCAAATGCGATGCAACCGAGTATAAAAGTGGCGCTGATTACCCCGGCAATGGAATTATGAATAAGTCCCTGTATAGTCTGTCCGAGACCGCCGATTTCGGAAGGGAAAGCTGCTATCGCTAAGAAACCGATACTGGTAATCCCAAAGGAAGATGAACCTGTCAGAGCGCTGAACTTTTTACCGGTAATCGATACCAGCTTGATAACAAAAACGAACAGCACCAGTCCGATTAAAACAAAGGATACGGTTTGCAGCCAGCCCATTTCCCCGTGTACCAGGTCGCTAATTGTAGATAGAACCGGCAGGGACTGCCATTGAACTACGTCCAGAACTAACAGAATTGCCAGAAATGAAAGCGGCCCGATGATTCCTACAGCACTAAGCAGGCGGCTATGCCTTATTTTATACCATATCGACGATGATTCTTTTTCACCTGCTGTCTTTTCAATTTTATCCAATCGGTTAATTACCCCTTAGCGTTTTAAATCTATTTAATAGCCGTTTATATAAAATGGGGCGATAAGCCTGATATCGGGTTCTGCGAACAGGTATCACGCTTATCGCTCCGGTGTAGTTGCAAAAACTTTAAACCCGGTTTAAATATACAATCCTATAATAAACCTGATAACGATTATCTGTCTGTGACTTTTATCCCGGGTATAGAACTGCATCCCCGTATTCGATTATCAAATCATCTTGAAAATATCAGTGCAGTGTTACACGCTTCCATTTTCAGTATAAGGGGAATTACAGCTACAGAGTAAGGACTAATGGGGCAGGAAAATAGGCCAAAAGTACCATTTTTAAAAGGGGAGCTTATAATTATAAAAAAATGCGGCAAAGCCCTGAATATTCGATTAATGTTTATATATTTTATAGGTAAAATGGGTCGATTGTCAAAGAGATGGTGGTTTTAGCCGTGAAATATGATAAATTAACGCCTTTAACTATCTTGAAAGAAAAAAACAAGCGGTTGTTCGGACTATCTAACCAATCAGCAGGCGGGATATAGCAGACCTAAAGGTATAAGCAATTACTCGGATAGATCGTCAATTGCCTGTATAGCTAACTCAATTGCTTTTATTCTTCTTTCTAGAAGAGTTCTTTGGGGGCTGCCATTTTTGGCCTTAATATAGGCAACTTTAATGATGGAGTGTAAATCGGAAAGAGTATTACGGGCTTCGGCTAAATTATATTGCTTGAAATGATGAGGTTTTTGGTTCCAAGCACTTTCCAGTACATATAAGCCTGTATAAAGGGCTTCGAGTCGTTTCTTCAGTAAGGTAGTACTCGAATCTTTACCGACCATACGAGCTAATGCTTTTTCGGACTTATCGATTGTCGACTGCAGGGACTTTATTGATGCTATTTTATTTATATCAGATACATTTTCCATATAATATTGTTCTTATTAACAATTTTAGCACGATTACAGTCCGATACGTTTTTAAAAATCGTGATGTTTTTCGTGTGATGTGATTTGGTGGACCCGAGGGGGTTCGAACCCCTTACCTCCTGAATGCAAATCAGGCGTTCTCCCAACTGAACTACGGGCCCATATTGAGGTGTGATGACAATATAGTATTATAGCAATGAAACGGGCTTTTTAGCAATTTGAGGAGGCTGGTAAAGCTTATCGGTTGTTTTTGTAATGAATAACAATTCGAAGCCGCTTCCTTCGACAGGCTCATCCCAAGTATGGGGCAGGTGATGAACGGCTCTGGTAGAATGTCAATCCGATTAACCGGAGTCCATAGTTATCCGGAAAGGGTATATGAGCGGAAGCAATCGAGATTGATTAAAATGCGGTCGTTTATAATCAGCCACTAGCCGGCTAAAAGTCTTTTTATGTCCAGCAGGGCATCGATTGCGGCAAATTCTCCCTCTAATATGCACTGCTCGGCTTTCTTGAAATCGGTAAAGCTTATACTGGCCAGGCGTGGCTCGATGACGATATCAGCCCTTTCAAGGCTGATTGCCGATGACTGCGAGTTCACGATGCTCATGTAGTTCATCATAATGGTGTACATATTCGGCTCTTTTGCTTGCGGTGAGTGGTACACTATGGCTTCGTCGAGATAGATGCGCTTCCTGACATCCGGCATGCGCGGAGATACGTTAACGGCAATTACTATATCTGCACCCATACTTTTTACCACTTCTACCGGCACCTGGTCTACAATCCCGCCGTCAACCAAAAATCTCCCGTTGTGTTCACAGGCGGCAAAGATGATGGGAACGGAAATGCTGGCTCTGACACCTTCCAGCACCGAACCCTTGTCGATAATCACTTCTTCGCCGGTCATAATATCCGTAGAGGTGCAGGCAAAGGGGATTTTCAGGTCGGAGAATTCGACATCCCCGATGTAGCCTCTCAAGAGTTCGATTAACTTCTTCCCGCCGATGAAACCGCTTTTAGGCAGCGCAATATCGATAAGCTGCCATCTTTTCATCAGGTCGATTTCCAGCACCTCTTTTTTGATTTCGGCGGCGCTCATGCCCTTGGCAAAGAGCGCTCCCACTATTGCTCCGGCGCTGGTGCCGGCAATCATGTCGACGGGGATATGTCCTTTTTCCAGTATTTCGAGTACCCCGATATGAGCCAGCCCCCGCGCCGCCCCGCCGCCCAGTGCAATACCAATCTTTTTCTTACTCATATCTCACCTCGTGTTTTACCACAGGTCTTCGATGTCTTTTTTGGCCTGCTCCGAATCGTTTACTGTATCCGAAAAGCCCTTGTACGACTCCGCACTGCCGTATTCGCGCGGCTGGAAGGCTACCGGCATGGGCACGGCGTGCCCGAAAATTAAAGCCTGCTGCTTGGCAGATAGTTTTGCCAGCACCGATTTCAGTTCGCTTTTACCCGATACGCCCGATAAAACACTGTCCATATCGCGCTCGTTATCCAGAAGGCAGGTAATCTTGGTGCCCATCTGCGACATGATTTCCTCGTCGATGCCGCTGGGGCGCTGGTCGATAACCAGCAGGGTAACGTTGTATTTTCTCATCTCGCGTGCAATCGTCCCGAAAATAGTCTTCTCGGCAATGTCGTGATTTAAAAACTTGTGGGCTTCCTCGATGGTGATAACCAGCGGAACAGGGGATTCGCCGGTGCCGCTCATGGCTTTCTCGGTCTTATCACGGTACTGCGAATAGATGCGCCTGGTCAGCAGATTGGCAACCAGTATATAGGCGGTAATATCGGTGTATCTGCCGAATTCCAGAACGACGTTGATGCCGCGGCTTAAATAATCGATAACCTTGTGAACGGCATTCTGTTCTGTTTTTTGTTGTATAAACGGCAGTCTCTTGATGGTATTCAAGCCCCTTTGCAGGTTCTGGAAGGTGCTTTCATGAATATTCAATCGGTTTAAAAGCTCCTTGGTTTCCTCTGAGTCATCCATCTCCGATGTGCGTATAAACCATTCGTTTCCGAACTTGCGGCGCATCTGGTAGATGGCTTCCACCGCCGGGTCGGTCAGGTTAAGTGTCTGCCTCAGCAGCGACATATCCTCCGGCTCGATTTCGTTATATCCAATCTTTACTACGAAATCGGTGCTGACGCCGCGATTGCGTGAATTTTCCTCATCCAGCGTAAAGACAGCCACTTTGGAAGGGAACAACTGTTTTAATGCTTTTACACTGCGTCCCTTTTCGCTGGTGCCTGCCCAGCCGTATTCGCTGTGCATATCGAAAACTAGGTTGACGCAGGCGCTTTTTTGCAGCATGCCAATCAGCAGCATGCGCGTTAAGAAAGTCTTGCCGGTACCGCTCTTGCCGAAGATGCCGTTGGAGCGTTTTACCAGTTCTGGCAGATTGATGCAGAGCTTGGTTTCCATGTCGAGCGGATTGCCTATCCAGAATCTCTCCTTATCCTCTTTACCGAAAACCAGTTCGATATCCCTATCCTCAGCCAGTTTCACCAGTGAATAATGGCTGGGTACGGTTTTAACCGGCTGCGGGCCTTCCACCACGC
>CAZJMW010000003.1:0-37222 GCA_964547375.1 uncultured Dehalococcoidales bacterium
TTCAAGGTATCCGCTCGAGCCGATGCAGGCTAATAATTCTTTACCTTCGGCATAGTTATTGCTGATGCCCTTGATGCTTTTATTGCCGGCTTCGATGACGGCGGAATCTTTGTTTTGAGTAATATCGGAAGACACGATGTCGGTTATCAGGTTGCCGAAATTATCGATATGTATGATGTGACCGGTTAGTGACCCGTCTGGATTGATGCTAGGCTGCGACAGCGTCAGCATTTCGATGGTATCGACGGGCTCTCCGAAATCGGAAGGATTTTTGCCCATCGACAGGTGGGCGGCAACCGGTGCAAAGATATCGCGCCCGTGAAAGGTGCTGCTGACAGGGGCCTGGAAGTTACTTCTGTCTGTGATTCTGACGACTTCCAAACCAAAGTCAGATTTGAATCCTGTTTTAACGGAAACGCTGCACTGAGATGCCGGTGGACTGACAAGATAAGGCTTCAGCACGTAGCTCAACGAGCCGTTATCCGGGGTAACGAAATACCCGAAAGCAGTCTTGACGATGATAGCCGGACGGACTGTGCCGACACCGGGGTCTACCACGACCACATGAATGGTTTTGGGTGGAAAACAGCGCGCCGCTGTGGCCAACACAAAAGCCGCCTGATGAATATCCTGCGGCTTTATTTCGTGGCTGATATCGACGATATTCGCTTCCGGATTTACGCTAAGTATCGCCCCTTTCATCGAGGCGACATAGCCGTCACCCAAACCGAAGTCGGTAGTCAGTGTTATTACGGAAGGCATAACCTCAACTCCCCGCTTAATTCAGCTTGAGTATCAGGAGCGCGACAGCAATAAATAATATTACGACGACAATCGTCAACTGGAAAACGGTCTTTTCCAGACCGCGCCTGGTACGATAGACGGAATCGGCCTGCCCGAAGATACCGCCCAGACCGCCGCTGCCCTTCGATTGCAAAAGTATCAGAGCCACCAGCGCTACCGAAAGCACCATTTGAGCAATAATTAAATAGGTATCCATATTATCCTTCCTCTAGTTTCTTTTTAATAAGTTCAGCAGCCATGTTGGGATTGGTCCTGCCGCGGGTTGCGCGCATCATCTGCCCGACCAGGAATTTCAGCGATGCTTCCTTTCCCGCACGGTAGTCCGCTACCGCCTGCGCATTGGCGGCGATGATTTCAACAGCGCATTTCTCGATTTCCGAGCTGTCGCTGATTTGTCCCAATCCCTGCTCGCTGATTATACTATCGGCATCCCGGCCGCTTTTATACATTTCTTCCAGCACCGCTTTGGCACTGGCTGTGCTTACCGTTCCGGCGGCATTTACTTCCAGCAAGTGCACCAGCCTCTGACAGGAAACCTGCTTGCTGAATTTCTCGATATCTGCCGAATCGGCATTGATTATGCCGCTTACTGAACCCAAAAGCCAGTTAGCGATTTCTTTGGGCTGTATATTATTACTTACTTTGTCCGCCTGTTCGAAGTACTCCGCCATTGCCTTGGATACGGTCAAAAGGTTGGCATCGTAAAGGGGCAAACCATACTGCGATATGAAGCGGTCGCGGCGCGCTTCCGGCAACTCCGGCAGCTTTGCCCTTACTTCCTCCACCCACTGGCGGGATATGTTTAAGGGAGGCAGGTCGGGCTCCGGGAAATAGCGGTAATCGTGCGCATATTCCTTGCTGCGCTGTGAAACCGTTTTGCCGGATTCCTCCACCCAGCCCCGCGTCTCCTGCGGTATTTTTTCACCCTTCGTAAAAGCCTTGCGCTGTCTTTCGGCTTCGTATTCGAGCGCCTTGTAGACAGCCTTAAAGCTGTTCATATTCTTGACTTCGACTTTAGACAGGTATTCGGTGGTGCCGACCGGACGGATGCTGATATTGGCATCGCAGCGGAAACTGCCCTCTTCCATGTTGGCGGTTGAAACGCCGAGGTACTGCAATATACTGCGTAATTTAACTAGGTATTCGCGGGCTTCTTCAGGTGAGCGCAAATCAGGCTCTCCCACGATTTCCATCAGCGGCATACCGGCACGATTGACATCGACATGGGTATAAGACTCGCCGTTTTCGGAGGGATGATGCGCCAGCTTGGCGACATCCTCTTCCAAATGCACACGGGTTACCCCGACCTTTCTTTTTTGACCGCCTGCTTCGATTTCCATCCAGCCTTTAATGCCCACAGGGTGGTCGAACTGGGATATCTGGTAGCCCTTCATTAAATCGGGATAGGGGTAATTCTTGCGGTCGAACTTGGTAAATTCGGATACTTCGCAATTTAAAGCCAGCGCCGTCATCATTCCGAACTCGACCGCCTGCTTGTTTACAGTAGGCAGAGTACCCGGCATTCCCATGCAGACAGGGCAGACATGGGTGTTGGGGGTATCGCTGGAATAATCCGCGCTGCAGCGGCAGTACATCTTGCTCTTGGTCATCAGTTGGGCATGCACTTCCAGCCCGATTATCGTTTCGAATTCCATTTTCTCTTTACATCCCTGAATTTGAATAACTTATTCAGTATAACAACATTGCGATTAACTGACAAGGGAATATCAATCACATTGCGTTGATGGAATAGCGTCATATTTATGCAGGACACCGGACCAATCTGCCGCGAGAGAAAGCAAAACGCCGGATGAAACGCGTGGAGATGGGCAATGGCAAAGTTAATCTTTACTGCGCTGAAATTGAGCTGAATCCCTTCGATGAATACTAATTTTATGAAATATGCTATAATTTTCTCTATTGGGGGCTGTAGCTCAGCTGGGAGAGCATTGCGTTCGCATCGCAGGGGTCAGGGGTTCGAATCCCCTCAGCTCCACCAATTCCGCACCTGAAAACAGACCTGATTACGGTCTAATAAATCCACCCTTTGCCGGAAAGCTCAGATTAAACGTGCCATAACCACATTTTGTTTACGGAGGTTATCCCGATGAAATACGACGTAATCATAATCGGCGGAGGGCTTTCAGGGTTGACCGCGGCCAGCCTGCTTGCCAAACGCGGGCTTTCAGTTGCCGTTGTCGAGAAAAGCTACAACCCGGGCGGCTCATGCGGTATATTCAAGCGCGGTAATGTCACCTTCGACCAGGGCTCTGCCATGCTCTACGGTTTCGGAGAGTTTGGTTTCAATGCCCACCGCTTCGTTTTCAATTGCCTGGAAGAACCTATCGATATAATTCGCCACGACCTCCTCTACTGTGTCAATTTCAAAGGAAGAAGAATACGCTTTTTCGCAGATGTTGAAAAGTTTGCCGACGAACTGGCGGAAGTATTTCCATCCGAAAAAGAAAATATACACCGTTTTTACGGCGATATGCTGAAGATGTACAAGCATGTTGTGGTGGAAATACCCAGTTATAACACTGCCGATGAAACAGACCGGAATATTGCGTTAAAAAGCATGGTCAAGCATCCTGCTTCATATATCCGGTTTTTAGGGTATCTGAATAAAAGCGCGAAGGACCTGCTGGGAAAGTATTTCCGCGACCCCGAGATATTCAAGTTCTTTGACAAACTTACCTCAACTTACTGTTATGCCACAGTGGAAGAAGCTCCTGCAGTTCTGGCATCGGTGATGTTTGTGGATAACCACGTGGGAGGAAGCTATTACCCGGCCGGGTCGACACTCTTTTTGCCTGGTAAACTGGAGAAGGTAATCGAAGCAAACGGCGGAGATATGTATCTGCAAAGCGAAGCCAGCTCCATCCTGTTTGAAAATAACAAACCGGCCGGCGTGACGCTGGATGACGAGCGGGTGCTCGAAGCCAACGACATTATTTATTCGGGCACGGTATGGAACCTCTACGGCAAGCTGATTGATCCCTCCTATTCAACTTGTGAAAAAAGGGAATGGGCAAAAAAACAGGTTCCTACCTGTCCCAGCGTTGTACTTTACAGCGTTGTCGACCGCAGTATAATTCCGGAAGATACAGCACCCATCGAGATGCTTGTAGGCAATCCGGACAGGCTGGATGAAAGCGAAGTAACCGCCTATATATTAAGTATCGACGACAAAACACTATGCGCCGATGACGAGCATACGGTCATTGCTATCGGGCCTACCTTTGAAAACTGGAACACTGATGATATTGAAGCTTACCAGAATAAAAAACAAAATGAACAAATCCGCTTAATCGACGTACTGGAGAAACGCTTTCCGGGCTTTTCGCAAGCCGTGCGATATGCCGAAGTGGCAACGCCGCGCACCATTGAACGCTACACATTGAAAAACGGGGGCGCCGTAGCGGGGCCCAAGCAGATGCTGGGACAGCATATGTTTCGCCGGCTACACACGAGAACGGAATGGGATAACCTCTATTGCTGCGGCGAATCGACCGTAATGGGAACAGGCACACCCACCGTCACAGTATCGGGGCTTTCAGCGGCTAACGCTTTGCTGAAAAAATTGGGCAAGGAGCCGTATATCTACCGGGCAGGGATGAAAAATTACGTCAGGATTGTTGATAAGCCTTTTACCTCCGACAGGTTGTTTGAAAATTATGATGAACCTGCACAGGATATAATGCGCAAAGCCATGCGCTGCCGCTTTTGCGAACATCCTACCTGCACATTGGAAACGGATATCCGCGGCATTATGCGGCGTACGGCAGCCGGGAATTTCACCGGCGCTAAAAAATGCTGGCTGAAGCATCCGGTTGACCCGGAAACGCTTGAGCAATACGAAAGTGATTGTATTTATGCCAGAGAGAAAGACCGGGCGGTGCAAATCAGAAAAGTGATTAAATATATCAGCGAAGTGAATGCTTGATTAAAGAATACGATGCGATAGTAGTCGGCGGAGGACTGGCAGGATTGACCGGCGCGGCGTATTTGTGCCGTTATGGATACCGCACATTGCTGTGTGAAAAATCGCCCAAAACGGGCGGTTTGGTGAACACCTTCCGGCACGAAGGGTTCGCCTTCGATGCCGGTATCCGCGCCTTTGAAAACTCGGGCATTGTTTTCCCGATGCTGAAAAGTCTGGGCATAGATATCGAATTCGTCAGCAATGCGGTATCTATCGGCATAGAAAATCAGTGGATAAAGCTGGATTCGCGCGACAGCCTTCAAAGCTATGCCGCGATGCTGGAAACCATCTACCCCCACAACAGCTCCGATATCAGGCAAATCACTGTAGAAATTAAAAAAGTAATGGGTTATATGGATGTCATCTATGGAATCGACAATCCGCTCTTTCTGGATAACATGCGCGACCGTGAGTATCTTGTTAAAACCCTGCTGCCGTGGCTTTTAAAGTACCAGCTAAATATCCGCAAGGCAAACCGCTTAAACGAGCCGGTCTATCCCTATCTAAGGCGGTTTACCAGCAATCAATCTCTAATCGATATCATTGCTCAGCATTTCTTTAAAAATACCCCCACCTTTTTCGCATTGAGTTATTTCGGGCTGTATTTGGATTACTGTTACCCCAAAGGCGGAACGGGGGTTCTCGCCGAAAAGATGACGGACTTTATACATGCATCGGGCGAAGAGGTTAGGGTGCAAACTGCTGTTACGGGGGTGGATGCTCTAAATAATCGGATTCAAACTGCGGATGGCACTATATCCCTTTACAAGAAATTGATTTGGGCGGCAGACCAGAAGTCTCTTTATTCATCTTTAACCAGCTTGGACTCGCCGAACATCAAAAAACAGCATCTGCTTACAGAACAGGGCAGTGGCGGGGATTCGATACTGGCGCTGTTTATGGGTGTCGGTTTAGATTCCGGCTATTTCGAAAGCCGCTGCGGTCCGCATTCCTTTTATACCCCATATACCGGGGGACTTTCTTCGCTGGCGGGCTGGGAGGAAGCTGCCGCTCACGGTAAAGACGAACTATACACGTGGATTTCAAGATATCTGGAACTGACTACCTATGAAATATCATGTCCGTCCCTGCGGAATGCCGCTCTTGCCCCCGAGGGAAAGACAGGGGTCATTGTCAGCACCTTATTCGATTACAATCTTGTGCGGCATATTTCGGATGACAGTGGTTATCAGGATTTTAAGGATTACTGCATCAAGAAAATTACCGAGGTTCTCAACGGCACTGTTTTTCCCGGCATAAGTGAAAACACTGAATTTGTGCTGTGTGCCACACCTTTGACTATCGAGCGAGAAACCTGCAATACGCAGGGTGCCATTACCGGATGGGCATTTACAAATACCGCCATGCCCGCCGAAAATCGTTTTCAAAAGATTGCCAACTCCGTAAAAACCCCCATTAAAGATGTTTTTCAGTGCGGTCAATGGACATTCAGCCCATCCGGATTGCCTGTATCGATCTTAACCGGGAAGCTGGCAGCAGATGCGATACACAAGACATTGAAAGGCAGCGCCAAATGACAGGCATAATTATTGAGTTTTTAATTGTGCTTAGCGGTCTGGTTGCGACCGCAGTGCTTTTTTATCGCTTCCCGAAATTAACCGGCGTAAAAGATAACAATGAGCAATCTCCCTCTGTTTCCGTTATCATACCGGCCCGCAATGAAGAGGTAAATCTGGGTTTGCTACTTAAAGATTTGAGCATACAAACGCAAACCCCATATGAAATTATCTGCGTAGACGATGCCTCTGAGGATAATACGGCCGGCGTGGTATTATCGTATGGCGCAAAGCTGATATCGATTCAGGATAAACCGGATGGATGGTTAGGGAAGGCCTGGGCATGCCAGAACGGCGCCGACGCCGCCAAAGGCGAGTTGCTTCTGTTTCTGGATGCTGATGTAAGGCTGGGAAAAGATGGCATAAAAAAGCTTTTAGGGGCTTATGCAGAGGTGGGGAGTACCATTTCCGTTCAACCCTACCATGAAACCGAAAAGGTGTACGAGCAGTTTTCGATTATGTTTAACCTTGTTCAGATTGCCGCAAACGGCGTTATGCTGCCAAAACCGCTCTATATCGGTTTATACGGACCGGTCATTTTAATCGCTCAGGCTGATTATATTACGGTGGGCGGGCATAAAAGCGTCAGGAAAAGCATTATCGAAGACGTTGCCCTGGGATTAGAGTTTAAAAAGGCCGGGTTGCCGTTCCGCCTTTTTATCGGAGATAAAGACATCGCTTTTCGCATGTACGGCAGCGGTTTGAAAAGCCTTCTTCAGGGTTGGATTAAAAATTTTGCCACCGGCGCATCAAAAACGCCGCTTCCGGTATTTTTAATGGTTTTCTTGTGGATAACATCTATCACTTCCGTTCCCATACAGCTTGCTAAATTTGCAGTCCTGGAAAACATGTCATGGCTGGCAGTCTATTCGATATTGTATATTATATGGGTATTAATACTGACCGTTCTTGCCGGTAAGGTCGGACGTTTTAAACTATGGACGCTGGTATTTTACCCGCTATTGGTTCTGGCGCTGCTGGGGGTGTTTACCGTTTCACTAATTAAGAAAATATTTAAACTTAAGGTGACATGGAAAGGACGGGCTATAGCCACGGAAGAAAAGCCATGAGAATTCTTTTTTTACCGGATGTCTGGACACTTTTATTATGTTTTCCTGTTTGGGCATTGCTTCAAACAGGGGCTGCCCTGATTTGCCTGCAGTTGCCCGACCGCTTTTTTTCACCGCATTCCGTTCTCTTTCGCTCCCATAGCTTCGAAAAAGATGGACGCATCTACGACAGAATCTTTCGTGTGAGCCGCTGGAAGCATTTACTGCCCGATGGCGGACAGGTCTGGAAAAAACGCGGATTTAAAAAGAAAAACCTGGATAACTTTTCGGAAAGTAACCTGAACCGTTTTCTGGTTGAATCGGCACGTGGTGAAATGACCCACTGGCTTGCCATCTTCCCTTTCTGGGTATTCTGGTTATTCACGCCCCCGATTGTGCCATGGATAATGCTGGCATATGCTTTACTGGTTAATCTACCCTGTATCATCGCACAGCGTTACAACCGGCCGCGCATTCACAGGCTGCTGGAAAGAAATTATAGCCAGACATAACTCTTTCATTCTCACTCCGTTATGGTCACTTTTATCGTATCCCCGGCTTGCTTGCCTATTGCATTGCGGATGTCTTTCCTTATCCCTATAATATAGCCCGGAGTTCCTATTTTACCGGGCTGCCGTTATGAGATACACCATCGAAGATAGCTGTAACCGGAACCCGCCCTTTGCCAAACACAGCTTTAACATCGAAGTTGTGCTACCCCTATACGATGTGCTACGGTTGGTATATACTGGGAATATATCTTCAAAGACTTGTCTCCAAACTTATTGAAGGAGATTAAAAGTGATGAAAAGATTACAGGCTAAAGACGTCGATTCCTATATCGCCGCTTCCGACAAGGCAGCCCAGCCTATAATCAGCGAATTACGGCAAATATTCAAAGCGACTGTTCCTGAGGCAGAAGAAGGAATAAGCTGGGGGGTGCCGATTTACAAGTATCACGGCGTTCTGGCCGGATTTGCCGTTTACAAGAAACATGTCAGCTTCGGCTTCGGCGCGGGGGTGCTGGCAGCTAAAGAGCGCGAAATGCTGGAAAAAGCAGGTTATCATCTCGGTAAGGGAACCATGCAAATCAAGTTCACGCAGAGAGTGCCGGCTGCAGCCATTAAAAAAATTCTGAAAACGAAAGCTAAAATAAACCATTCTGCGCAAGCGAATAAATAAATTTATAATTAAAGCTTGTATCGAGGACTGACATGAATATACAATACAAAACCATAAATGAATACACTGCCGCTTTCTCCCAGGACATTCAGGCTATTCTTCAAAAAATGCGACTGGCTATTCACGAAGCTGCCCCCGAAGCTACGGAAGCCATCAGTTATCAGATGCCTACCTTCAAACTGAACGGAAACCTGGTACACTTCGCCGCAGCTAAAAACCACATCGGATTCTATCCCACCCCATCGGGAATCGAACGCTTTAAGTCAGAATTATCGCAATATAAAACATCAAAAGGAGCCGTGCAATTCCCGCTGGATAAACCAATCCCTTACGACCTGGTAAAAAAGATTGTCGCTTTTCGTGTCGGGGAAGCCTTGCAGAAGAAAGCGGTTTCTAAAAAGCAGTAATTGACGGCAAGATAAATTTATTGTGTTACCTATTGGTAGTCCGTTCCATTTTTAGTAACTTTTATACTCTGAATACATACGAAGCCTTTACTGCTCCTCCCTGTATGGCCGGACATTATTAAGGTTATAATAAAGAGATATTTAAGATGACCGATTTGGGAAATATTACCGTGCAAGTCAAACCGGCAAGCGACATCGGGGAAAGCGTCCGGAGTAAATTCGGCGCAATCTTCGCGGACGGATTCAGTCAATGGCTGCAATACTTTTCGAAGGATAATGAAAAACTGGCGCCGGCGTTCGCGCACATGTTCATTTTGGACGCTTTCTATGTGGCGATTGTTGACGGCGGGATTGCGGGATTTTCCGCCTGTACGAATGGAAAAACACCCCCCGTAAGGCTTGATTCTAAAGAACTGCGCCGTCACCTGGGGTTTTTAAGAGGGAGCATTGCAGGGGTGATGCTTAAAAATGAGCTTGAGAATCACCGCTATCCCTTCCCGATAGAACCCGAAACAGGCTCCATTGAGGTTGTGGCAACCGGTAAGGAATATCGCGGCAAAGGCGTCGCTTCTTCCATCATACGGCACATCATTTCGGCTACCCCCTACCGCAGCTACGTTCTGGAGGTGGCAGATACCAACACTCCTGCCGTCAGCCTTTATAATCAGCTTGGTTTTAAGGAATTCCTTCGCGTTCCCCACAAACACAGTAAGCATAGCGGTATAAACTTTATGGTATATATGAAATACGATAAGTCCGAAACTGTCTGACAATCAAGATTGCCGAATGTCTTTTACGGGTATTGACTTAACCGCACTGTTGAATTAATATTCTAGCAGATGGATAAGGAGCGGCTGTCGTGGATAAGTACGCTGCCATTTTTAACAAAAAGGATATCCCGGCCACTTGGGAAGAAATTTCCCGTTCGGATAACGGCAAACAACTGATAATCCGGCTGGGGCACATAAACCCTGGGACTCATGCCGATAAGCAGATGGCCGCCGGCGGTAGCAGCGTCGATGCCGACGGCAACTCGATTGTAATCCACGGCATCTCCATCCCGGTTACAATGACCCGTTTTTTCGATTCCATGATGGAACTGGCCATGAGCGGGCTTATTCCGGCTCTGAAACCGGGGGATATCTCCGCTTCAAGAACACAATATAACAACCTCCGCGATGAGAAATTCGATATCGAAACGGGTGTCACTATCGCCGATTACGGCAGCGAGCAAGCTGCTACGGAAGCACTGGAGAACCTAAATCCGACACGAACCATGACCATCAGCGGTAGAAATATGCTCGATATTCTGGCCGACCCGAAAATCAGGGAGCACATGACCGAAGAACAACTGAAGTTGATTGCCAATCTGCCCGGCCAGCTGGCACAAATGCAGAACGATATTAAGACACAGGGCGGGATGAATTATTATCAGGATTCCTTTCTGGGGTATCCCGGCATGTTGTTGGAGATGGATAACCCCCGCCGTCAGCAATCGATAACAAAGAAAACCGTTTCATCAAAAAAATCGAAGGGATTAAGCGGCGGCGGATTCGATTCCATGGTTAAAGCAAGACCTGCTGTAGCTTCGGCTCCCGAAAAACTTCTAAACTGCCTGGGTGTCAGAGTAGGCAACTATCTGGTAACGGGTTCGCTTTTAAACAATATCTTCTATTATCCGGAAGGCACTGAATATTGCCATTCGCTGACCAGGCACGACACCAAAGTGGAGAAAGAGACTGTAGATGGGCGCACTTATACCACGACGCACTGGCTGCCGGTAGAAAGCACGCTGGCGGCGGAGGGTTACCTCAACCGCGAGGAGATTACCGCCATGCTGCAGAATGTCTTTAATCAGTTAAACGCGATAAAGTAATTCACTTGGGAAAGACGCTTTTCGGATTCAGTGTTCTGTAAAAGATAAACCGGACACTAATCGATGTCCCGATGTGGGAGATGTTAAGGGAACCACATTCTTAAAACAAATCGTGCAATTAATTCGTAAATCCTTAAAATATTGATTGCCTCGTGATAGCAAGCGTCCGGATTTTACGGATTTTCGACGAAGATGATTGCTGCGCTTTTATACCAGGCCAGTTCTGTACCGGGCGTCATCTGCGTACCGCCGGGAGTATCAATCAAAAGGGAGAGATTTCCTGTTTCACCTTCTATTGTCCAGAACTGTAGCATATCAGAATTCCAGGGAATTAAATCCAACTGCCCCGATTCTCCAGGAAGTAATGTACCTTCATCCGTTATTTCCTTCTCCCAGACTGCCACTATTTCCGATCCCATCGGGTCCAACCGGCTTACCAGTAAGTCCTGGAAATTATAGCTGAAGTCGTTTATATACGGTGAAGGCGGAGGCGTCGATGAACTTTGTGTTAGCCAGGCTTCCATATCGACCGAGTAGATTATGGCTTGCTGCTGCCGGTTGATTGTCTCAGTCGTCCTAGGTAAAACCAGGTAGGCGCTGTACGATTCAACCGAGTTCAACCATTCCCTAAGTGCAGGCTGGTCAAATGCAAATTCAAGTAAAATACGTGAAGCCCCGTTACTGTTTTTGTACATGAGGAGCAGTTCACGATCGATATAATCCTGAATAAGAGCCGCGCTTTCGGTTCCGGGATTATAACCGTAGAGGGAATTAATAGTGTCCGGATATAATACGAACGGCTTCGCGTTGGATGAAGTTGTAGTTACCGTGTTGGAGGCGGTTGATAATGTAGAAGTGCCGGAGGTTGATGTTGTGAAGGTTGTAGTGGTTGGCTGTGTAGTTGTGGAAGTTGAAGTGGTCGTCGTCGTACTTGTGGTAGTTTCCGTTACCGTCATCGACCCTGATTTATTGCGTAATACTATTATGCTGACTTTGGTGCTACCTTCGCCGGATATTTTCACCCCTGTTTCGTATTCAGCCTCGACTGCTTCCATTCCTTCGGGGGGAATTACCCTGACAGATATCTTTCCCCATTTTTCCTCATAAAAAACACTGCCGTAGCTATCCGGTTGCACTCTTTGTATTTCATAACCGTTCCCGTCACAAAAAACCACCTGCGCCCCATGCACAGGAGAGCCGTCTTCATCAAAGACCTTTATCTCACCCCGAGGACCACAGCTGATAAGCCCCATTGAAAGCAGGGAAAAGACCATCAAAATGAGCATTAATTTTTTCATTTGATTAATCCTCCTGACTTAGAACCACCTTGTATTATAGTATTCGCGAATGTGGTAAACAATAGGATTTAAAAAATTAATCAGGAGAATTTTGAAACGAAAAGCCCGGGGTATTAATTATCCTGGTAACGATAATCGCTTAAATCAGGCCAACCGGTGGTGATTGCATCCGATATCGTCACTATAAAGCTCGTTTGCTGAGGAATTATAAAATACAGGCCTACTCCGCCCGTAAACTGCTCCGGCATCTTCACCTCGAACGGTTTTTGCATCCCGCCCCAGCCTTGGATATCGAATACATCGTGGCAAACCTCGGCAATTACCGATTCGCTGTCAACTAAAAATATATAGTATTCCAGCTGCCAGGGTTCTTCACTGTTATTGATACTTAAAACATAATCCAACTGCTCACCGGGCATGGCACTGCCTGTGCCGCTGATACTGTAACTTCTCCCGTTGTCCATGACATATGAAGCGGTTAAAGTATTCCCAGGCGGGCCGGATATCTCGGGATTGATTACAACAGGCGTCTCCTCACATCCCGTTAAGAGGGCGGAGCATGAGAGAAACAGAAGTACGATTATCAGGCATACTTTCTTCATATCAGATATTCTCTAATATAATACTCAAAGAATGACTTGTCAATAGTTATTACTGTTGATGATTACCGGCGGTAGTCGGCAATGACAATAGCCAGCTCTTCGGATTGCCGTGCCTGCTTGAGTACAGAAACGACTTCTTCCCTGTCCTGCGGATTATGGATATATTTGAGGTATTTTTGATATCCGCACAAAACCGTTTGCAGCATCCTTGGCGGGATTACCTGCCCTCCGGTGGTAGCGGATTCCCCGTTATGCAATATCAGGATTTTTAAAGGAATTTCCCTTTGCAGGGCTTCCAGAAGCCCCAACTGCCCCGCCGCGATAAAGGCAAAATCACCGCTAACCGCCCAGGCGTCATGATAACCTGACAGGTAGGCGCCCACCGCCAGCGGGATGCTGCCCCCCATATAGGTGGTGATATCTATGCAGTTATAGGGTTCGCAGGCAAATAGTGACGATATGCCGGTATCTCCGGTCACCAGCGAGCCGCGTATCTTCCTGAATTCATCGAACAGCAGGCTGTATCTAGCTACCTGCGGTTTCCAGCTATCCGGGACAGCTTCGGGCAAGTGTGGAGACTGGATTTGCGACATGGATGTCCAATCTTTGCGATTCTTTTTCATATCCAGTACGCTTCTCTGGTAGGAAACAAAAAACGGGCAGAGCACACGCTGCTTGATATTACGGTTATATTGCGGCTGAATGGATGAGATTTGAGTTTTCCCCGCTGTAGCGGTCAGGTTCATCTGGCTAGATTCGATTAATAGGGCATAAGGCAGGCTCCATTTTTCGGATTCGGCAAGGAGATGATGTACCTGCCCGTATATGTCGTTGATATCGGCGATTTCGTATGGAATGCCGATGCCGCTGATAATCGGCTCGATGTCGAGGATGCTGTCGGAAGAATGCCCGTCTTTATCGGTTAACACGATTGTCAGCATTCCGGCGGTGGTGCCGCAATAAAGCGAATCCGAGACGCTGTTTGCAGCTTTTATCAGGCCGTGCGCTTTCATCAGCGCTGCCGCCCGGGTGCCGCATATGGCAGCTCCATGAGCTATGGAATATGCCGGTTCTTCGTTAAATGACATCGGAGAATTAAGATTGTTTAAACTATTGAAAGCATCGAAAATACCGTTGCCACCGCTAGCCGGCACATAAGCGAGGACTTTTACTCCGGCATCGCAGAGAGCCTGTGCGATTACATTTGATGCGGTCTTTTCCATCTTTACGCCTCTTTCAGTATTAGGAGAAATATATACGACGGCAACAGGAATTATAATCCGATACAGCAGCCACTTCAATAATATCCGGCTACTCCGCTATTTAAAAGTTATTATTAGTGACAATCCGCCTTAATCTTTTAAAAAACCAATTGACTACCGGTATTCGATGCGTTAATATTGCAGCAAGGAACTTTTGTGGATACAGCTTATTATATCTTTTACCAGGTAGCAATGGCAGCATCGTTGCTGATTGCGTCTCTAATTGCCCTGTTAACGGTTAGACGGCGGCAGGTTCCCGGTGCGAGTGCCATGATAGCGCTTGCAGCTGCCACTTTTATATGGACTGCCGGCTTCCTGCTCGAAGCCAACAGTGCAACACTTGAACGCCAGTTGTTCTTCAACAATATCGGCTATATCGGTTCCATGAGTGTGCCGGTGGCATTATTCTTCTTTGCCATGCATTACACCACCGACAGCCGCCGCATTACCGGATGGAGGGTATTAGCTTTTTGCGTGGTCCCGCTGCTTACCGTGATACTGGTCTGGACTAATAACTACCACAACCTGATGTGGTATGACGAACACCTGTCCACATCCGGGCCTTTTACTGTAACGGTTAAAACCTACGGCCCCTTCTTCTGGATAATGCTGGTATATAATTACATGCTTATCCTCGGCGCGTCGATAATACTGATACGCCGCTTATTTACCGGGGCAAGGCTTTATACGGGGCAGGCCATTTCTTTAATTATCGCAGTCAGTCTACCGTGGATATGGAACGCTATTTACGTTTTCGATTTTCTGGAACTGCCGCGAAAAGACCTGACGCCCGTCATGTTTGCCGTTTCCGGTCTGTTTATAATCCTGGGATTGATGCGTTTCCAATTGCTGGCAGCCGTACCCTTTGCCCGCAGATTTCTTATCGAGCACTTAAATGACGGGGTGCTGGCTTTCGATATGCGCAACCGCCTTTTGGAGGCCAACTGGGTGGCGCTTACGTTATTCGGACTGGATAAAAAAATCATCGGCAGTAAAATAAACGCTGATTCCCCGTTAAAAGCAATGACAGACCGCTTTCTGCCCGAATTGACGGAATCCATTGAACTGCCGCTGACAAAAGGAAATGAAGAACGCATCTATGAGCTTGAGACGGTTCCCATGTATGACGACCATAACCGGCAGGTAGGATGGATGGCGGTACTGCATGATATCACCGAGCGCAAGCGGCGTGAACTGGAGTACCGCACCATTATCCAGACAACGGCAGACGGCTTCTGGCTGACCGATATGCAGGGCCGGATACTGGATGTAAACACCGCATATTGCCACATGGTAGGCTACAGCCGGGACGAACTGCTACAGATGACCATTTCCGACATTGACGCAGTCGAAAACCCGGAAATAACCGGTATACACATCGAAAGAATAATACATGAAGGAAAAGACCACTTCGAAACGCGCCACCGTCATAAAGACGGAACCCTTGTCGATGTCGATGTCAGCGTTAACTATATCGAAATCAGCGGCGGCAGAATGGTTATCTTTATAAGGGATATTACCGAGCGCAAGAAAATGCAGGAACAGCTGATAGCACAGGACCGGCTTGTTTCCATCGGGCAGTTAACAGCCGGGGTTGCCCACGAACTCAATAATCCGCTTACCGGCGTTATCGGCTTCTCGGAACTGCTGCTGGAAAAGGATTTGCCGGCCGACATATTGGCCGATATAAATATTATACACGGTGAGGCGGAGCGCGCCGCCCGGATAGTGGACAACCTGTTGACCTTTTCCAGGAAACACCGCGAGGAAAAAACACTGACCGATGTCAACGAGGTAATCGAAAAGACACTGCTCTTACGAACCAGCGAACAGAAATTGAAAAATATAAAAACAATTACCCGGCTGGCAAATGACCTGCCTCAAATAGCGGCTAACGCCCTGCAACTGCAACAGGTTTTCCTCAATATAATCGTGAATGCCGAGTTCTTTATGCTGGAGGCTCACAGGAAAGGCATGCTTATCATCACAACCGAAATGAAGGATGATTTTATCCGCATTGCCTTTGCCGATGACGGACCCGGAATTCCCCCCGAGAACTTGAAGCATGTCTTTAATCCCTTCTTTACCACCAAACCTGTCGGGAAAGGCACCGGATTGGGTTTAAGCATCTGCCACGGTATCGTAAGCGAACACGGGGGCAGCATCCGGGCTGAAAGCAAACCGGGTGAAGGGACTACCATCATAGTTGAACTGCCCGTTAATTCGACATCGTCTAAAGAAAATGCCGAGCTATCCTGATATTTATTATCTGTTAAGTACAATGACGTTATGGAAGAAATACTGATTGCCCCCTGCGGCATGAACTGCGGATTGTGTGTCAATAACCTTGCGCTTAAAAACGACCTGAAAAAGCACGGGTTTAAAAGGATGTATTGTCCGGGTTGCATCCCGCGCGGCAGGCACTGTGTCTTTTTGAAAGAACACTGTAAACTGCTCGGTGACGGGCTGGTCAGGTTTTGTTACGAATGTAATGATTTCCCCTGTAAACGTTTGAAAGCCCTCGATAAACGCTATCGCACAAAGTATCATTTAAGCATGATTGAAAATCTCGAATTTATCAAGCAGCAAGGTATCGAGAGGTTTTTAGCAAAAGAAGATGAGAAATGGCGTTGCCGCGATTGCGGAGGAGTAATCTGCTGCCATAACGGATTATGCTTGAACTGCCAAATCGATATACTGAAACAGAATAAAAAATACCGCTGGGGGGAAGAGTAGCAGTAAATTGGATTCGACTGCCATTCGATACAATCTATATAATATGTTATAATTTTTCTAATAAATGTGGCTGTAGCTGAACCGAAACAGCATTGCTTGATTTTAAGCAGCGTTTTCACCCCCTCCGGTTCCGCCACGAATTTCAACGGTTATTGCCTGAGTGTTGATGTATTTATCCCTGCCATCCGTTATCAAGCTCGGTGGAGATTGTCGTTGAGGATGCGGGGAAGATATGTTAAAGGCCGATTTGCATGTTCACAGCGATTATTCTTATGATTGCCGGAACAAACCCGAAGATATCATCATGCGCTGCCGCGATAACGGCATCAACTGTATTGCCATAGCCGACCACGGCACCGCCGAAGGCGCATTAGTTATACAGAAACTGGCTCCTTTTAAGGTGATTATAGCCGAGGAAATAATGACACCATACGGCGAAGTAATGGGTATGTTCCTCAAAGAGTCAATCCCCAATAAAATCCCCTTCGCCGAAGCCATATTACGCATCAGGGAACAGGACGGGCTGGCCTGTGTCCCCCACCCCTTCGATAAACCCAACCGCCACGGCTTGGGCAGGAAAAAACTGGAACAATTTATCGATGACATCGATATTATCGAGGTTTTCAACGCCCGCAGCCCGCTGCCCTGGTTTTCATCTACATCGCTCGCAGCTGCCGATAAATACGGAAAAGCCAAAAGCGCCGGCAGCGATGCGCATACCATCAGGGAAATCGGCTCGACTTATATAGAGATGCCCGAATTTTCTGACGCTAAGGATTTCTTAAGTGCGCTAAAAAAAGGAACTATTCACGGCAGGATGACCAATCCTTTTGTTCTTCTCGGCGGTCCCTGGGCAAGCATAAGAAAAGTCTTTTAAAATTAACATCAGGTATCGGAAAGGTTTAAGAAATTGAAAAGAGCGGTAAGCATAAGCATCGGTTCATCGAAACGCGACAAAAAAGTCGTTATCAATTTACTCGGCGAGGATATCAGCATCGAACGTATCGGCACCGACGGCGATATGCAGGCCGCCGCCTTGAAATTTGCCGAACTGGACGGCAAGGTGGATGCCTTCGGCGTCGGCGGCGCCGACCTGGGGGTACTGGTAGACGGGAAGTGGCACCCGCTTTATTCGGCCATGAAGCTGGTGCGTTACATAAAAAAGACCCCGGCAGTGGATGGAACCGGGTTGAAAAACACGCTCGAAGACAGAGTTGGTGAATTTGTGGAATCCGAACTGGGAGAATATATCGCTGCGTCAGGCGGAAAAAAGGCTTTTATTATGACCGGCTCCGACCGCTGGGGCTTGACGCAGAGCTTTACAAGAGCAGGGTATGAATGTGTTTTCGGCGATTTGATGTTCTCTTTGGGAATCCCTATCGCGCTGCATTCCAAAAAACAGCTCAAAGTACTGGCTTCCATACTGATGCCCATAGCAGGCCGCCTGCCGTTTAAATGGATTTACCCCACCGGGGAGAAGCAGGAAGAAAGAAAACCGAAGCATGTCAAATACTTCAACTGGGCTACCGTAATCGCCGGGGATTGCCATTACATCAAGCGTTACATGCCCGAAGATATGACCGGAAAAGTTGTAGTCACCAACACCACCACTCCGCAGGATGTCGAGATATTTCAAAAATGCGGAGTAAAATACCTGGTAACGACCATGCCGGTTTTGGACGGGCGCGCCTTTGGCACGAACGTTATCGAAGCCACTCTCATCGCTCTTTCCGGTAAAGGGCGCAAGCTGGAAATGGCGGAATACAATGAACTGCTGGACAAAATAGGTTTTAAATCGACCGTGCAGAAATTGAACTAGAATTACAATTCGAGGGAAAAACGACATGGATGCAATCGTCTTTGCGGGAGGGACTCCCGGGCCGGAGGAGCCGCTTTACCCTTACACAAACGGCAAGCCTAAAGCCATGCTGGAAATCTGCGGGAAGCCTATGATACAGTGGGTGCTGGACGCTTTATCAAATGCCGCATCCGTGGATAATGTAGTCATTGTGGGATTGCCGCAAGAATGTAACGTACACTGCTTAAAAAAATTGCACCTCGTATCCGGCCAGGCCGGGCTTATAGAAAATTTAGCGGCAGGGGCCAAAAAAGCTGCAGAAATCAACGGTAAGTCAACCCACGCCCTTTTTGTATCTTCCGATATCCCGGCAATCAGCGGGAAAATTGTCGACTGGATTATAAAAGCCACTGACGGCGACGATAAAGACATCTATTACAATGTAATTTCCCGCCAGGTGATGGAGAAAAAATTCCCGAATGCCCGCAGAACCTACATAAAATTAAAGGATATAGAAATGTGCGGGGGAGACCTGCATGTCTTTAATCTGCGTATTTTCCAAAATGAAGACAGCGGAATCAGTAAAAAACTGGCGGATGCCCGTAAGAGCCCGCTAAAACAGGCGGCTCTAATCGGGTTCGATACCATATTCCTGTATTTAATCAGGCGGTTAACACTAAAAAAAGTTGAAAGAAATGCATCGAAGCACCTGAAAATTACCGGTAGAGCAGTGCTATGCCCTTATGCCGAGGCCGGTATGGATGTAGATAAACCCTGCCACCTGGAAATTGTTACAAATGAGCTGCAAAAGAGATAAACCGGATAATCTGCAACTATAAATCTTCAAGATAACAGTTACATTTCAGCCATTCGATTGAACGCAGCATCCTGTCTCCGCCCGTTTCCAGCGACCAGACGGCACCGGGAGCATGACTGCACAGAGCTTCCAGCGTCTCTTTAAGCAGAATATTTCCCTCACCCAACGCCAGGTGCTCGTCCTCAAGCCCGTGATTGTCGTGGAGATGCACATATCCGATCTGACCCTTGAGTGATTCGACCCAGCCTTCAGGCATAACTTTCGAATAGGCATGCGCATGCCCGATATCCAGCGCAATATCGAGCAGGGGACTGTCTATGCGGCGCACCAGTTCGGATAGCAGTGCGGGGGTGCTATCCATGATATTTTCAAGGTGGATTTTGACACCCGACGTTTTCCCCTTAAGATATTCCCGCCAGAATGCGCACGAATTCTCCAGCCATTCGGACTCGCTGCACATCGACGGGTCGTAATTGTGATGAAAGATGATATGAGCCGCGCTCAACCGGACTGCAATACGATAGACATCTTCGAAACAAGCAAGGGTGGCTTTTCTGACCTCTGCTTCGGGGCTGCCGGGGTATAATCCGAGGTAGGGAGCATGGACAGACCTCCTCGTGACGCCGCAGACGGCAGCCTGATGTATTGTTGCCTGTGCGACATCGTTTACAACGGCGATATCAGAGAAAGCAGCCATTTCTATCCCCGATTTGTACAGGCGGCAGAGGGAAACGACTTCACTTAGAGGATTGAACTGCGGATTATGGCTCAGAAAGATATCCGGCACTTTTTAAACTCCAGCTTTAAATATTGGCCTTGTTTTATGAAAAACGAGCATATCATAACGGGCACACCGGAAGCAATTAAGCCGATGTTAAACCCTTTATCGTAATATTGACATGAATATATGGCTTGTGTTATAAGTTAACAGGGTTTTTGGTGGTAATAATTATTATGAGGTATCGATTTTTATGGACAGTTCGATTCAAAACAGGATAATAGAACATCTCAGGCCTGCATCTGCGGGAATTAAAGTGAAGGACGTGCGTATCGGGTTGGGATATACCTGTGTGCATTTGGATAAAGGCAATATGGGAGTAGCCTGGACGGCTCATAACGATGCCGGCAGCTGCACCCATGAAAACAGGGCCGGAAAACTGGCGGGCAGCCCCGCTTCTGAACTATTGGATATGCTTTCAGGCGGTGATAAAAACCTCTCGCGCACGATAGGACTGGCCACCGCCAATGCGCTGGTTGCCGGGCTTCCGGGACGGCAATACGCAGAAAAAGATGCCTTCGATATCATCGGTGTAAATAACGAAGATAAAGTGGTAATGGTGGGCTTCTTCGGGCCCGTAATCCCCAAACTGAAGCAGTCAGGCTGCAAGCTCGATATCCTGGAACTTAATAGCGACCGGCCGGGGACTATGTCACCCCAGGACGGGAAGGCAGCGCTGGCAGAATGCAGCGTAGCCATTATCACCGCCACTTCTATAATAACCGGTACGTTCGACGATTTGATGGCGGGACTGGGAAATCCGCGAGCTGTTATTGTTCTCGGCCCTTCTACTCTGATGTATCCGCCGGTATTTACAGGAACGCCGGTCACTCACCTGGCCGGGTCACTGGTAAAAAATGTTCAGGGCGTTCAAAAAATCGTTTCCGAAGGCGGCGGAACGATGCTGTTAAAACAATACCTGGATTTCAAGACGATTTGCCTGTAAATTCATTTCGAGACTGAGAGCAAATACATTTGGCGGGTTTTCATGCCGTTACTGCAATTTACTGTTCAGCGCGCCGGCCATATTAACGGCAATCTCGAAAAGCAGGTACGGAGCTATCGTATTCAGGTAATCGTAGTAACTTTTTTCGGCGTCATTTTCGCATTCGTCCGATAAGGCCCTGATAATAACGAACTGCTTTTTATTGAGATATGCCGTTTGAGCTACCGCTGCTCCTTCCATATCCACGCAATCTCCGCTGAAAGACTCGATAAGTTGTTTCTTCTTTCCGGCCCCGGAAATAAACTGGTCACCGGTAATAACCCTGCCGACTTCTACTTTGGGTATGTGATTATATTGCTCACCCACGGCAGCATATCTATATTTCAGTTTAAACAGAGCCTGTATTGAAGCCTGCTGCGCTTTTTCAACAAGTACTTTATCGGCTTCAAATATATTAATACCTAAAAACGGTATTTCGCCGAGTGCAAATCCCAGCCCGATGGCATCGACATCGTGATACCTGACGTCTCTCGATATGACGACGTCTCCGATGCGCAAATTACTGTTTATGATACCGCCTACCCCAAGCAGGACAAGCCGATCGGCAGCGAAGCGGTCTATCAGAATCTGCGCGGCAAGCGCGGCGTTAACCTTCCCCACCCCGCTCCTGGCAACTACCACAGGCACATCAACCAGTAAACCGGAAATAAATGTAATCCCGGCGTATTTCTCCTGAACCGGTTTTGAAATACTATCGTGGAGCAGGTAGAATTCCTCCTCGAGAGCGGTGATGATATTGACTACAGGTTTGTTCATTACAGGATTCTCTTTCTAATATTTTTATTACACGAGCCTCAATATCCTGAGAAATTCAAGTTATCAGAAACGGGCATTCAAGCTTTGCACATTATACACTCAATTACATATCTTTTCTAAATAATTTAAGCTTTCCGGCATATGATTGAACGGGCAAATGATTGCTTTAAGTTATAAACACCGACAGGTAGACATCGCCGGAGGCAGGGTTTATAATCTCAGTTATTATGACCGATAACGATAATTTAAGCCTATTGTACAGCCGTGAAGAGATAGCCTCTAAAATCAAGCTGCTGGCGCAGGACATAAAACGGGATTACAAAGATAAAAACCCCATCCTGATATCTATCCTTAAAGGGTCTTTTATATTTATGGCGGATTTGGTCCGGGAGCTGGACTTTCCGCTGGAAGTGGAATTCGTCAGGTTTTCCAGTTACGGCAAGGGTAAAAAAAGTTCGGGGAAAATTAAAGTTCTACAGGGTGTAAGTTTTGATGTTGAAAACAGGCATGTGCTGATAGTGGATGACATAGTGGACAGCGGATTAACCTGCAAATTTCTCAAGGACATATTGACAGAGAAAAAAGCGGCCTCGGTAAAAGTGTGCGCTTTAAGCAGCAAACCATCGCAGCATACCGTGCCGGTAGATATCGATTATTCAGGCTTGATAATTCCCGATAAATTCGTTGTCGGCTACGGACTGGATTTTAATCAAAAGTTCCGTAACCTTCCCGATATCTGCATACTGGAAGAAAATAAATAACAGGGTGGTTAGTTATGTCTGAGACTATGGCTGATTTAATATCGGTAGCGAGGGGCGATATGCCCGGCGATTTGCTGATTTCCAACGCGAAAATCGTAAATGTTTTTTCAGGCGAAATAGAATCCGGCAACGTGGTTATCTATAAGGGCCGGATAGCCGGCATCGGGGATTACACCAAAGCTAAAAAGATAATAGACATTGGCGGGAAGTACCTGGCGCCCGGTTTAATCAACGGTCATACCCACATCGAAAGCTCGATGCTGGACATCGGTCAGTATGCGCGGGCGGTAGTTTCCAGGGGTACGCTGGCGGTTGTTACCGATTTGCATGAACTTACCAACGTCTGTGGACTGGACGCTATCCGCTACATTCTGGGCGGTGTCAAAAAACTGCCGCTGGATTTATTTTTAATGGCTCCCTCCTGCGTTCCGGCAACGAATATGGAAACCTCCGGCGCTAATATCACATCCAAAGAACTCCGCCGGATTATACGCTGGAAGAATGTTACCGGACTGGGCGAGATGATGAACTTTCCGGGCGTAATTTACCGAGACGACAGCGTTCTGGATAAAATCAAGCTGTATCAGGACAAGATAATAGACGGACATTCCCCCGGCTTATCCGGCAAAGATTTAAATGCCTATATGTCCGCCGGCATCTACTCCGACCATGAGTGTGTATCTTTACATGAAGCCGAAGAAAAGCTCAAAAAGGGGATGCACATAATGATAAGAGAGGGTTCTTCCGAAAAGAACCTCAAAGACCTGCTGCCGCTGGTAACCGATAAGACCTATAAGAGATGCATGTTTGTAGTCGATGACCGCAGTTGTTCCGACCTTTTGCATGACGGCGATATCGATGCCGTGATACGCAAGGCAATCAGGCTGGGACTGGAGCCGGTCAGGGCGATTCAGCTGGCAACTATCAACACCGCCGAATACTTCGGGCTTAAGAGAATGGGAGCCATAGCGCCGGGATATACGGCTAATCTCATCACCTTGAATAATCTATCAGACTTAGATATAGACATGGTTTTTTATAAAGGAAAACCGGTTGCCGGACAGGGAAAGGCCTTATTCGATATCGAACCGTTCGAGGCTAACCGCCCGACACATTCGGTCAATATAAAGCCGTTCAAGGCGGCAGACCTTAAACTTAAAGCCAAAGGCGATACCGGCCTTGTAATCGAAATTGTTCCCGGACAAATCGTCACCGGAAAGAAAACGGAAAAGGTGCCTGTCAAAGACGGGTATGTTGGCGCCGATACCTCAAGGGATATATTAAAACTGGTGGTGGTAGAAAGACATCATGCTACCGGAAACATCGGCAAAGGGCTGATTAAGGGACTGGGATTGAAAAAGGGCGCAATAGCCTCTTCGATAGGCCACGATTCCCACAATGTTATCGCTGCCGGAACTAACGACGAGGATATTTATATCGCTATTAAAGAAATAGAAAGGCTGCAGGGCGGGTTGGCGGTAGTTGCCGGCGGAAAGGTGCTGGGCAGCCTGCAATTATCTATCGGCGGCTTGATGTCGCTAGAGCCGTTGGAAACAGTATCGGATAAACTGCAGAATCTGAAGAAAATTGCCTTCAAACTGGGAGCAAACCTGCCCGATTCATTTGCCACTCTCTCTTTTATGGCATTGCCGGTAATACCCGAACTGAGGCTGACGGATTTAGGCCTGGTAGATGTTACCGAGTTCAAGATAGTGGAATAAACATGTCTTTTGGTCTTTATATATATTCGTAACGCATAGCTTTTGTGCCGCTGCCCGTGATTCGGTATATCCCTGTTTGTTTATTCAACTCCCCTTGCTGGAAAGCACGATATTCTGACGTGTCAGCATGCGCATCATCAGCAGAACGACTATCCAGAAGACGGCTGCTGCCGCTGTGTACCACAGAACAAAAGACCATGAGGTGATATCTATCGTGCCGGTAGCCAGACCGGCCGGAATGCCTATCATCAGCCCGAAGCCGACGAGGAACGACGGAGCAATCGCCACATCCGGGTTGCCGGCCAGAGAGAGCAGTACGATAAAGGCGAGCACGGCAAAAAAGAGGAGCGGATTACTTACCAGACCGATTACCAGCGCCGGTCCCGGCCATGCAAATGCACCCCACCCCGGTAAAACCGCCGCCAGATTCACCGTCATAAGTACAATTAATGCAGACAAAAGCGAAATTATCAAACCGGGGATAAATACCGCCAGGCACTTGCCTACCCACAGCGTTCTCGGCCCCAGCGGCGTAGCCATCAGGCATTCGATAACGCCGTCCACCTTTTCTTTGGTAATCTGCAAGCCGGAAAATCCCCATACAAATGCCAGCAGTATCAAGAGTGTAATAAAATACAGTACCAGCCCCATGATAAACTCCACGATTGGAAGGGCTTCCGCTGCGCCGTACCACTCTTGAAGACGCAGTGCAATGGTAATGCCGACAGCGGCAGCGACGGTGATGACTACGGACACAATCAGCATAATGCGAAAAGCGGCTGTCGCCGCCATTTCACGGTAATCGCGCTTGATAACCAGCAATAACTGTTTCAACTTTTACCCCTAAAGCGACAGGATTATTCTTTCGGTGGTCATAGAACGATACGCCGGGAACATGCCGATAAGGATGACAGCTGTGGTTCCCAGTAAAATAACTGCAAACAGCCACGAACCGGTGCCCAGCGAAGAGCGGACGGCCAGCTGAATCATGACATTAGCCATCACAGGCAGGAAGATTTGCCCGATTACATTGGCCGTTACCGGCTTGCCGAGCAACCCGATGATATGCACGAACAGGGTTACGGCAAAATACAAAAGCGGGACAGCTATCAGGTTACTGGCAAACATCCACGGGGTAAAGACGAATCCGGTATCACCGCTAAAATATATGAGATTCAATATCAGAAAGGCTGCGACAGTCATAGCAACAGTGAATATCAGTCCTGGTATAAAGACCGCCAGGCTTTTACCCAGCCACATTTCCTGTGGCGATACCGGGGTTGCAAGCAAAGCCTGGATATTCCCCCGGGCCTTTTCCCTCACCAGCGATTGATATGAAAAGACGCTGCAATAAATACCGATGGAGATAAAACTGGCGCAGAACAGGGTTATTCCCATAGCATTTTCCAGAACGGACATATCCGGCGCCGCTTTCGCCATTTCCGGATTCAAAATCAGCGCCGCGAGGATTGCGATGGTTCCGGCTACACAGATAAATATTATGGTTAAGGTGATAATGGTAGTAGATATCATCCGCAACTGGTTTTTTATAGCAAACTTCATCACCAGCAAGGTTTTATTCATGCCTGTTCCACCTCTTTCAGGATAGTGGAATACATGTCTTCCAGCGAAGCTTCGCGCCGGCCCACCTTTTCGATTTTGGCATCCTGACCGGCAAGATAGCTGATAATGTCGGAAACTTCGGCTGCCCCTTCACCGCTCTCGAAGAAGAGATTCTTATCGCTTGCATCGAAGAAGCCCAGTTGCGGCTCTTTTTTCAGACTTTCGATAAGAGATTCCGGGACAGAGCCGCTCAATTCGACCACGATGCTGCTTCTTCCCATCTGCTGCCGCAACTCTTTCAGTTCGCCGTACATTTTTATCTCGCCGCGGTCAATCAGGGCGATGCGGTTGCAAATACGCTGCACTTCATCCAGATTATGAGAGCTTAAAAGCACCGTTTTCTTTTCCACCCGCGCGATATCCAAAAGGATTTTCCTGATCTCGATTTGCCCGGTCGGGTCGACACCGGCAGTCGGCTCATCCAGTATCAAAACCTCCGGGTTGTGCACCATTGCGCGCGCCAGCGACAGCCGCTGCCGCATGCCCTTGGAATAAGTACCGGCGCGGTCACCGGCGCGGTTTGAAAGCCCCACCATTTCCAGGACTTTTGCTATACGCTCACTGCTGCTCGTGACGTCGTAAATATCGGCATAGTATTGCAGGTTTTCCACCGCAGACATGGAATTGTAAAGACCGTCCGGATCGAGTGCAAAGCCCACTCTCATACGGGTGGAAGCCAGGCGGATGTCCTGCCCCAGGATGTTGAGTTCTCCCGAATCCGCTTCTAAAAGACCCAGCAGAATGCGAATGGTGGTGGTCTTGCCGGCGCCGTTGGGGCCGAGGTATCCGAAGATATCACCTGTTTGAACATCGAAGGTGACATTTTTAAGCACCTGCCGCTTGCCTAGTTTTTTACTTACGTCTTGGATATGTATTGCTGTATTCATTTAAACACCCTGTTCCTGAATATTACGCATGAGAATCCCGGTTATTTCCTTTGGGAGTCGCCTTTATTACCAAGTTCAGACTGCATCATCTGAACAAAATAAGCCGAATTGGACATCATTTTCTGGATGTTTTCCAGCGTCGCTATAGCTATGCCTTGTTGCAGGTCTCCAAGCACCAGTAGTTTATCGCCTGTTTTTATATTGAAGTCTTTGCGCACCTCGGCAGGGATGACTATCTGTCCCCTTTCGCTGACCGTGACCGAACCGTAGAATTTCTTGCCCTCGGGAGCCTCTGAATTTATATCTTTCATTACTTGTATTCCTTGTATATTTTATTTGTATGATTTACAAATCATATTTTACTACCATTTCTTATTTTGTCAATAGTCGATTTAATAAAAAAGATTGGATAATAAACGTGAAAGATTGAACTGCCGGCTACGGAGAAAAATAAAGGACGGGAAGCTGCAACTCCCCGTCCATATGTTCAGACGCCTTAAAATAAGTGTTTTAATACTGCGGATATTGTTTCTTTAATTCTGATAGTGATATCAAAACACCGGGATAGTTGCCGTCATACATTTCGAGCGCAATATAGGTATTGGTTTCACCCGTTCGCGGCCCGGCATAATAGGTGTCAGTGTACCAGACTACATATGCCCCCAGCACCTCCCCGCCCTCGATATAGGGGGATACCACCCACTCCAGCCTGAGGGTGGTTCTGCAGGAACCGTCATCATATACACGCGCATTGGTTTCGGAGGTGAAATCCGCTATCCAGGCTGCCAGCGCAGCAGCATAATCGTAGCTGTCTGTTGTACTGGTCTGTGTAGTCGTGGATGTAATGCTGGTGGTGGTTTGCGAAGTTGTAGTGGTTGATGTCGATGTCGTTGTTGTCGAAGACGATGTCGAGGTCGTGGTCGTACTCCGGATAATAGCCGTGCCGCTGTCTTCCAGCACGATATTTCCGGCGTCGTCGATTAACCTGACTTCGATTAGATAGTTGCCTGTATCACGGAAGGTCAGCCGGCATGAAAGTTCTGTCCCGCTCTGTTTCAACACTCCGTCTGCCAGCCACTCGATTTTATAATCATCCGGCAACGTAAAGCTCATCACGGCATTGAATGTCAATGCTTTATCGGGTTCTCCCTCCATTATCGGCGGACTTAGCGCCAGACCGCCGTTATAAACGGTAATGTATTTATAATCCACGTACTTTATGCGTTTATCGGACAGGGGTTTGGTGATATAGATACCAAGCCGGTTGATTCCCGGCTTCAGTTCAAAAGCCCCGTCTGCATCGTACGATAGCTCTGCCCCGTCACGATACACATAGACACCGTGATTACCATCGTTGTATTTGTTGTAAATCCTGATTTTATTTGAATCCAGTATCAGGCCGTCCGAAAGCGGCTGATATGGTCCTTCCCCGGTGCTATACATGAATTGGTACTGCGGGAAGATATCATTGCCTATAGTCTTGCTTTTAACCTCCTGCCAGCGGGCGCCGATATGCCCGTAATCCACGATAGCGGATTTTGCCCAGTACTGGATGGTCTCGTAGGCCTTACCGTTGCCGGCAGCAATTTCCTCGGCATTCGCCCCGGAGTTGTAGGGTTTAAAAAACCCATCGATACACTGGATGCGCCGGTCGATATTTCCGGGATAATTGGGGTCGGCGATATAAAGGTCGCCGCCACTGATACGATAGACAATCATGGCGTGCCCGCCGCCCTGACTGCTCCAGATGGTCACCAACTGCGGCTCACCTGTGACCTGCATGGCATAGGTAAAAAGATTTAAAGTGGTTTCATCGCTGATGGAAGAGACCCACCTCCACATAGTATCGTCGTTCCATTCATCGTACTGTATAACCGAAGCAAAGCGATATCCCAGGGAATTATCCTGCCAGATAGCCGGTGTCGGGGTTTCTCCGTTGTTATCATAACGTCCGTAGAGCGAGACATCAGCCCCATCCGGGCGTGTAACGTAATACCACATAGCCGTCATAGCCTGCCCGGCACAGTGGCCGCCCGGAGCAACATATGAACCGTAGTTGGTAAATTCCCAGTCATCGACTCCCGGCCAGAATCCCGAATCGACCGAATCTTTAATCAGGGTCTTTTGAATCATGCTGATAACAAAACTTGAGAAATGGCGTGTACCAAGCGTGATGGACCCGGCATCCCGGGCTAGCAGCGGCATACCTTCCAGTTTGCCGGTCTCCTCATCATAGAAGAAACCCATGGCAAAATAGTCTTCTGGCACCTCAACCGGTATCCTGACCTGTATTATATTGTCTGCGTATTTCCCTCCGTTATCCACTGTAATAAGCGGGGTAACCGGGTTGAAATCGGGGCCGAAAGCGTGTTTTTCCACATCGGCATAGGTGATGTTGAAGTTCACATTGCCGTTAAAGGAATCAGCCGGAACGGTCAGTTCAAAACCGTCCAGCGGGTCCCCGGACTTTGCCACTGTAATGACGCCGCCCGCCTCAGATATTGTCTCTGTGGCAGCGGTGACCGTTTTACCGGTAGTAATCTTTAACTCTCCGCCGTTAGCGGAGGCCGGTGGAAACAGTGCGGCAACCAAAATAAAGGCAAGAAAGACTCCTCCCCATATTGCCAGCGAGGGCAACAGCTGCCGGAAAAGTATTTTCCTGGTTAAAATGGGGAATAAAAGCAGTATGGCAAATCCGAAGAAACGCATAAAGGTTACTCCGGTTACCAGTAGAATCACGCTCAAAATCGCCAGTATACCCCATGCCCCCCAGAAAAGCAGCGCTTCCTTATCGACGGACGATTTAACAACGGGTGGCCGCTGATGCATATAAGCCGGCGGATGATTGTAGGCCGGCGGCGCAACGGCGGATGTTTTATTTACATCTTCTACCGAATTACCGCAGTTTTCGCAGAAGCGGCCGGTAACCGGTTGACCGCAGTGACTGCAAAAAACGCTATTTGAGGCAGGCGTGGATGGGGGAGTAAAAGTCGAGGGAGGGGGAGGGGGCATAAAAGGTACCGACCCGCCGGGTAGATATGAGGCGTTTTTCCGGTTCAAGACTATATCGAACTTCCAGCCGTAACGCCTGGCGGTCTCTTCCACCGCACCCGTAATAGCCCCGAGGTCAAGCTCATATTCATAAGCCTTACCGTCCGGACCATATTGAACCGCTTTTACCTTGCGGAAAAGCGTTGTGCCTTTCTGAACATAACTCTCGCTCGAAAAACCGAAAGAGAAACCCTGCCCGGTTTCGCTCGTTTTCTGCCACATAAAGGTAGTAGAGCGTGTTTCATCAATTAATACCGAGGCCTCGAAGCGCACCTGTTTCCCGCCTGTGCTCCATTTGGCATCGAGAAAGGTAGCATCGATTAAAATGTCCGCTCCGTTGCCATAGGTTGCCGGGACACCCATCTGCGCCAGTTTAGCCGCAATCTCAGAGACCATAGCCTGCTTAATATCAGACATAGTCTGAGTCTTCCTTTACAATTCAGGCTGACTTATTATCAGTATTTTTTAAAAATGTAAAGAATTTTTTTTACTGAAACATGTCAGCCCAAAATATTTGAAATGTTAAATAAAATACTAGCACAGAAATAAGAACTTTGGTACTACTTTTAAAAATATTTTTAATGAGTTTATTAAAAAGACAACATAAGAATGAATGTTCATAATGCCGGAAATATATGTAAAAAGGAGGCCCTACTCTTATGCCTGTTTATTTGATTAACGCTTCGGTGTTATAATGATAACTTCTTATTACGTCAAGCCGCTGCTCATACGATCGGATTTAATAAGAACACGATTAATAAAGTTAGAGGTTTCGGTAAAATCAGTAAGACAGTAGTATTCGCTTTTAAAAAGACCATCCCGATTATCTTCGGCTACCTCTTTCTGGGGACCGGGTTTGGAATAATGCTTCAGGAAGCAGGCTATAATGCCCTGTGGGCTTTATTCGGCAGCTTTTTCATTTATGCCGGTTCGATGCAGTATTTCATGGTACCTTTACTTGTTACCGGCGCTCCGCTTCTAACGGTAGCTTTGATGACCCTTCTAATCAATTCCAGGCATATTTTTTACGGGCTGGGATTTATCGACCAGTACCGCCGCATGGGCTGGAAATACCCCTATATGGTATTGTCGCTAACGGACGAAACCTATGTTTTACTGAGCACCTGTAAATACCCGGAGGGTGTAGAACGCGATAAAGCTGTCTTCTTGATTTCCATGTTCAATCACTGCTGGTGGATAACCGGCTCTGTTCTGGGTGTTCTGGCAGGCACATTGATTCCCTTTGACTTAACAGGAATAGATTTCTGTATGACGGCCTTGTTTGTCATCCTGCTCATAAACCATGTGAAGCAGGTTAAAGCATTTACCCCGGTTATCATCGGGTTTATTTCTGCCATCCTGTTCCTGCTCATAATGGGGGCGGATAATTTCATACTGCCGTCGCTATGCTTTACGGTACTGGCTCTGACATTTTTAAAGGGGCGTATTGAAACGGTTAAAGAGGGCGCTGCAACATGAATATTCCGGTATGGGACGCCGTCGCCATATTTGCGGTAACCGCCGTTATGACCTGGATTACCAGGGCGGTGCCTTTTGTGGTATTCGGTAAAAGAAAAGAGTTGCCGAAGTTCGTAACCTACCTGGGGAAAGTTCTTCCCGGCGCCATTATGGCAACACTGGTGATTTACTGCCTGAAGTCAATTGACCTGACGGAGTTCCCCTTCGGACTGGCAGAGTTGATTTCGGTGGCAGTAGTCGTCATTCTTCACCTGTGGAGGAAAAATATCTTCTGGAGCATCGCCGGCGGTACACTGTGCTACATGATTCTAATCAGGACGGTTTTCCCTTTATAGAACCATGAGCAGGTTTATTTTATTAAACAGGCTTTTTGATACCTTCGGATAAATTAGCCCGGATATGTTCCAATTCATCAGCCATCTCGTCTCCCAGGTAATACCTGAGTTCGGGCATGATTGAATCTAAAACAAAATCTCCGTCCTGTTTACAACAGAGTTCATCCAGGAAATCGGATATATGTAAATAATCCCATTCCCATGTTACCGGAAACAGAAAGCAAATCATAGGTTTGATAAGATGGGGGTCGATGCCTTTTTCGATGGCCATGGAGTGCAGCAGGCAGCCGCGCGCATTTATATTATGAAAAATGCAGTGCCCGTTAAGGACACTTGTTCGCCTGTAGTATTTCGAAGGATAATCGACATCTGCAATAACATCACCGGTAAACCACCTCGCAGCGCATATACCCAGCCGTTTTTCAAGTTCATCTTTATAAGCCAGTATGCGGTCTATCTCGGCGATGTCGGCAGAACAGCCATAAGCACAGCAGCTGTCGTTGCAACCGTACTCCATGCAGTGCGCAGAGCAGTGTGCGGCGAAAATGTTTTCGTCTACTTTATGTATCGTCAGCGTTTTTGATTTTGAATTAAGAGACAGCGTATGATTACCACCTCTGATGGGTATTATAGCACTGTCTTGTATAAAGTGATAGCGGGTTTAAAAATAATTTTTTAAGAAAAACCCTTCATACTATTTCCAATAATCTTTGCTCAATATATTGAACACATGTTCATTATACTGAACGATTTGATTAATATCAGTAAATGTTATGCTGGATATGTAAACGGAGTATACGTGATTGATGCTTGGGAAAGACCTTAGTTGCCTTAACTTTACAGATAAAAATTCGACAGTTCGCTCTTGAACACATCAAAAAGCGGCTATCGTTTCCTCCCGATTGCTTTGAAAAAGGTATAGTTGAATGTCCCGCCCGGTTCGGCGGAGCGGGAAAGTTCGGCGATGCCGCGATTCCATTCCCGTTCGGTGATTAAGTGATTGGCGATTGCCTGTTCCTTTACTCCTTCCACCATGGCGATAAAGGTCTTCCTTGTAAAACCGTCAACCATTTCGGGGCGCGAAGCGTCGGCATATACCACCCTCGGGGAAACATGGACATCTTTGAATCCGGCGGCAGCGAGCAGGGGGTAGAGTTCACGCCCGATAAGCGAATTGCCTCCCATTTTTTCCTGAAGCTCGATCAAGCATTGTATGGCAGCCTGAGCGGCGGCACTGTGGGGATGATAATAAGCGGAACCGTGGTCTCCCTCGATAGTTGTAATCGTACCACCCTTTTTAAGCACTCTTTTTAACGATTCGAGCGCTTGCATCGGATTTTCGAGGTGTTCCAGCACAAAGCAGATAAATACATGGTCGAAGGATGCGTCTTCAAAGGGAAGATTGAATATATCAGCCTGTTGAAAACTGACATTAGTAATGTTTTCCTGTTCTATTCTTTTCCCGGCATAGGCAAGCGATTCTTCGGAAATATCAACTGATATAAAGCTGCAAGTTGGATTTTGCGGTGCTACGATAACTGTCTGGGCGCCGGTTCCGCAACCGGCTTCTAGTACCAGGCCCGGGGGAGTAAAAATAGAATCATGGTGGAGCAAATTATTCAGAGTAGAAGCCTGGTCGGAGAGTCTTTGGGATTCCGACTCGGAATAACCATGAACGTATTCTTTCTCTTTCATAGTTATTATGATAGCAGAGGAAATGGGTTTAATAAAGTTTAAAAACGATTTTTATAAACCTAGCTTCTGTGCCTGTACTTATTGCAGGGAGGAGTAATATCGACGGGAGAGAGCGGCAGAGCTTCGATAACACCGATAACACTGTTGCTTAACGATTTGCCGTTAAGGCTGTGGATTGCGGCTTCCCCCTGGGTTCTTTCTTCCATCTTTACATAGGCATATCTTCGAGACTGTCCGCTGCCTATATACTCATCGTTCATTATACTTACGTCTATCACCGGCCCGAAAGTCGAAAACACCTTCTTCAGCTGGATTTCGGTGACAGAGAGCGCCAGGTTGCCTACATATAAATTAATCCTGCTTGACCTGCGAGGGGAATCCATTAATCTGCGTCTCATTACAGGGCTCCTTTTTACCTTTAGAGGATGCCATAAAAAAAATGGGCTGGAACCCAGCCCATTTTTATTCATTTTAGAACCGCTGAATTTAGCGGCCTATTTTTCTATAGCAATCGCTGCAATAGACCGGTTTGTCACCGCGAGGTTGAAAAGGAACCTCGGTAGATTTTCCGCAGCTGCCACAGGTGGCAGGATACATCTGGCGTGACGAAGAATAGCTGTTGCTGCTTCCGCCACGATCAGCCTTTCTTGCCTGACGGCATGACTGACAACGCTTGGGCTCATTAGTGTAACCCTTTGACTGGAAAAACTCCTGATCTTCAGCGCTGAAAGTAAATGTAGCGCCGCAATCGGAACATACGATTGATTTGTCCTGAAAACTCATTGAATGACCTCCTCTCTTAAAATTTTTAGTTCAGAGTCTGAGTCATCCAATGGGGATGAGAATATACAATAATTCTGTATTCCTGTAATAACTTCAACTTAAACTTCCTTAATTGTACACTATGTCCGCAATTAATACAAAGATAGGTATAAAAAGAGGATAAAGCGGGGATTTGGCAGTCGATTATTGTGATAAAAGTAAAAAATCGGTACACTAGTATAACGATGGAAAGTAATCGAATAATTATTATCGGCGCCGGAGCGGGCGGTATGCTGGCAGCCGGCCGGGCGGCAGAAGCCGGGGCAGATGTGCTGCTTTTGGAAAAAAACTCCTCTCCCGGCAGCAAAATCCTCATCAGCGGCAAAACACGCTGCAATATCACCAATTCAAAAGAGATTGAAGAGTTTATACTTATGTTCGGGTCTGGCGGCCGGTTTCTCTACAATGCCTTCGGCAGGTTCTTTAGAGATGAACTGCTGGCAGTGTTAAAAAGGTATGGAGTCGAAACCAAGACCGAGCGCGGGGGACGGGTATTCCCTGTTTCCGATAATGCCGAGGATGTCGTTAAAGCGCTGGTAAAATACGATACAGATAACAATGTCAGCCTGCAAACAAGCGTTAAGATTGTTAGTATTGTAGCGGAAGAAGGTCAGATAAAGGGCGTAAAAAGCGAAACGAATTTTTACCCGGCAAAGGCAGTTATTATTGCCGCCGGCGGAGCATCATATCCGGCTACCGGTTCGACCGGAGACGGCTACCGCCTGGCGTCAGCTTTGAATCATACCATCGTTCCCTTGCGGCCGGCACTGGTACCACTGGTAGTGGAAGAGATCGAGCTGGCAAAAAGCATGCAGGGAGTAACATTACAGAATGTGCGCCTGACGGCATATCAGTGCCGCTCGGATGAGATAGACACTTCGATTACACCGTTAAAAGATTGCGGGCGCGGAATTCCCGGAAAAAGCCCGAAATACCCGGTAATCGAAAGCCGCATGGGTGACATGATGATGACGCATTTCGGCATCGGGGGGCCTATTACGCTGCTAATGAGCTTATCGGTTGCGGAAGCCCTGGAAAAAGGTCCTGTCAGCGTAGCCATAGACCTCAAACCCGCCATCGGTTTTAAAGAACTGGGAGAACGGCTGCAACGGGACTTCGATGAGTTCAGCAAGCGCAGTTATCGCAATATACTCAGGGAACTGCTGCCGCAGAAGCTTATCGACCCGTACGTTCAGATGTCACGCATTCAACCCGATAAATGCGGCAACCAGATTAACGCTGCCGAAAGGGAACGACTGCTGATGTTATTAAAATCGCTGCGCTTCAATATAAAATCGACTCTGCCCCTATCCTCGGCTATGGTGACTGCCGGAGGGGTTTCCTTGAAAGAAATCGACCCGCGCACGATGGGTTCGAAACTGGTTAAAGGTTTATATTTCTGCGGCGAGGTAATGGATATCGATGCCGAAACCGGTGGATATAATCTGCAGGCGGCCTTTTCTACAGGGTACGTAGCGGGTGAAAGCGCCGCCAGTTTTGTTCGGGGGATTGGATGAGGGGGTGTCCTGTCATGCTGAATTCGTAATGGACGAATGAAGCATCCGGGGTGGGGTAATATCGCCCCAAAACGCTATATATTAAAAGAGTTCTTTATAATATGCTGATACCAAATTCCTTTAAAGTACTCATCAGCGCAAAAACCGGAAGCCCCATCACATTGAAATAATCCCCTTCAATTTTTTCCACGAATAAAGCTCCCAACCCCTGTATGGCATACCCTCCGGCTTTATCCAGCGGCTCCCCAGTTTTGATATAATTCTCAATTTCCTGCGGCGATATTTCCCGCATGTAAACCTTTGTTTCAACCGAATGGGATACGATTTTGCCGCATGCCGTATCTATAACGGTAAAACCGGTTATTACCACGTGCCAGCGGTCGCTGATGGCAGAAAGCATTTCGCATGCCTCTTCTTCCGTTTCCGGTTTACCAAGGATTCTGTTTCCCAGAATGCCGAAGGTATCCACACCGATAACAACGGCGTCAGGATACTTCCAGGCCACTGAATCAGCTTTGCCGAGGGAGATTTCCCTTGCCAGTTTATGCGGCTCCATCCCCTGGGAGAGGTCTTCCCGGAAAATGCCTGCGTCTACCGTAAAGCGCAGCCCGAATTTTTCGAGCAGCTCTTTTCTGCGGGGTGATGCGGATGCCAGTACAATTTGTCTCATATCTCTTCCCCCAATAGCTTAGTACAATAAAAGCCGGGAATCAATAGCAATTCCCGATTTATTTTATATATATAACGTATAACGCGGGGATTGGATAGATTTATTTGTTAAGAACTGTAAAAAGACTGCAGTGCTTTCCCTCTTTGGAAACGAGGGAGTGAGGGAGATTTGAAACGACTTAAACGAGCTATACCCTTATACTTTGTACAATAAAAGAATTTATAACCAAAATCCCTCCTGGTCTCCGTTTGCTGAATGGATAGAACTGCGGAGTAATGCAACATAAACTCAGCATGACAGCTTTACTCCGCCCCAGATTCTTCGGCCGACTGCGGCGTCCTCTGAAATGACAGGAATGGATTCTCTTCAGTATGTCAGAGGATAAGAACCAGCAATCCGCCGGAAATTAAATCAGCGGGAATCCAGCAAGCACATTGCCCGGTCAAGTTCCTGCTTCATGTTTTCATCCTGCAGGCTGAGTTCCTCCCAGCGGCTCTCAAGAGCCTTAATGCGCTCCAGTACCTGCTGATGCCTTGCCGTAGCCTCTACGATGGCTGAACCGTCATTACACTTCGTCTCATCGGCATACAGCGCTTCGATGCCGCTCTTTTCTTCCTCCAGCCGGGATATCTCATGCTCTACTTTTTCGATTTCGTCTTTTACCGCTTTAGAACGGCGAAAATACTCGTTGCGCAGACGGGCTTCCTCATTCTTGCGCCGTTTTATAT
>CAZJMW010000004.1:0-35155 GCA_964547375.1 uncultured Dehalococcoidales bacterium
AAAGGAATTAATATCTAAAACTTGAAATGAACGAATATCCTGCCAAAGTTCTTGTCGTCTTTTTCCAGACGGTGGTAAAGTTTCTTTATGTCAGGTTCGTTTAAAAAGCGCAATACCCGCTTCTTCAACTGCCCCGAACCCTTGCCGGGAATAATTTCCACCAGGGCAATCTTCTTTGAAACTGCGTCATTTATAATGCGGTTGAGTTCCGCATCGATGGACGCGCCTTTATTGAATATGTCGTGTAAATCCAGAACCAGTTTTGCCATACAATCCCCTGCCGTATATTATAAGGCGGATAGCTTGAGCCATCCGCCTTAATTATACCCGATTCCAACCGTAAAAGTTTATTCTTCCGTTATGGTAACTTTAGTGATGACGTCGCCGTTTTTAATGCTCTTCAAAATTTCCATGTCGCTGGTCATCTGCCCGAAAACGGTATGATGCCTGTTTAGATGGGGCTGAGGAGCATAGGTAATAAAAAACTGCGAACCGTTGGTGTTGGGGCCGGCGTTGGCCATTGATAAAGAGCCGGCAACGTGAGTATGATCTGTAAACTCATCGGAAAATGAATAGCCGGGGCCGCCGCAACCGCTACCGGTCGGGTCGCCGCCCTGCGCCATGAATCCGGGGATTACACGGTGAAAAGTAGTACCGTCATAGAAACCGTCGCGCGCCAAAAAGACGAAGTTATTGACGGTTTTGGGAACATCGGAGGCAAATAATTCGAGCACTATATTGCCCTTTGCCGTTTCAAGGGTAGCCGTATATTTCCTGGTCTTATCTATTGTCATAGCCGGAACGTTTGAATATTTTTTGGGTGTCATAAATATTTCTTCCTTTCTGAAAATTTTTAATTATAACCGCTCCCATTATACAACAAGCTCACTAAAAATTCAGAATATATGCAATTTTTAATAAATAAACAGTTGACATGTAAATAAGGCTATGATAGAATGCCATTTATTCAAGGATAAGATGATGTTAAACAAGATAACGGTCACCATAAGCTTCACGTTTATCACGCGCACCGGAGGTGCGCTGGGAGGGCTGTGTATCTAGACGTTTAGCTATTTAAATATAAAAATATAACTAAACAGTACATTAAATGCCTCCCCCTCAGCGGGGAGGTTTTTTTATATATGGGGTTTTTTAGAGAATGTTAAAAATTAAACGTAATAAATCAGAAAACGAGACAATCTCCGCTATAGATAGCGGTGACTGCACCATCCCCCAGCTAATAGCACATAACGCCCAAAACCGGGGCGATGCGCCTGCCATGTACATGAAAAGATTCGGGATATGGCAAGGCTACAGCTGGAAAGAGTATTACAATACCGTAAAATACTTCTCGCTTGGTATGCGCTGCCTCGGGCTTGAAAAAGGCGATGTTGCCTGCATCATCGGGGATAACGAACCGGAGTGGTTCTGGGGGGAATTCGCCGTACAGGCTGCCGGCGGTATTGCCACAGGCATATTCGTCGATTCGGTTCCATCGGAAGTCGAATATGTTGCCAGGCATGCCGATGCCAAATTCGCCATCGTCAATGACCAGGAACAAACCGACAAGTTCCTTGAAATACGTTTAAATCTCCCCCGGTTGCAAAAAGTAATCTACTGGGACCCCAAGGGTTTGAAGAACTACAGCGACCCGCTGCTGATATCCTTCCCCGATGTTCTAAAATTGGGCAAGGAATATGAGAAAAATAACCCGGGTCAGTTCGAAAAGCGTCTTGCGGAAGGGAAAGCGGATGATATCGCTTTCATTTATTACACCTCTGGCACCACCGGTTTACCGAAGGGCGCCTGTCTTAGCCACCGCGCTTTGATAACGACCGCTAAATCATTCATAGACCGATATCCGTTAACCGAAAAGGATAATTTGATATCCAACTTCCCGGCGGCCTGGGTGGGAGACAGTTATTTCGCTACCCTGCCGCATATTTTGACGCGTGCCAAGCTTAACTTCCCCGAGGAGCCGGAAACGATTGCCGAAGATACACGTGAGGTAGGGCCGAATTTCGTAATCTACGGCCCGCGCCAGTGGGAGAGCCTGGTCAGCGAAATACAGATAAAGATGATAGATGCCCACTGGCTGAAACGCTTTGTCTATAACCTTTTCATGCCGCTTGGCTACAAGTTCGCCGATATGAAACTGGCGGGAAAAACCCCCAATGTATTCTGGAGAATACTTTACCGCATAGCCTACTATGCTTTATTTAGGCCTTTGAAAGACCGGCTGGGACTCAGCAGGGTTCGATTTGCGGTTACCGGAAGCTCAGTACTCAGCCTAGATACCTTCCGTCTGATTCATGCCATCGGCATCGAGCTGAGGCAGAATTATGCCAGCACCGAAGCCGGGTATATCTCTTCTCACAGCGGCAACGAAATACGTTTCGAGAGCGTCGGCAGGCCGGCGCGCGGCACGGAAGTGCGCATAACCGATAACGGAGAACTTTTGGTACGCTCGAACTGTATGTTCACCTGCTACCAGAAAAACCCCGATAAAACTAAGGATGTTATGCGAGGCGGCTGGTGTCATACCGGCGACGCTGTTAATGTGGATGACCGCGGACACCTCATTTTCATGGACAGGCTGGAACACATGGGCGAGTTGAGCAGCGGCGTCAAATACGCACCACAATACATAGAGGGACGCTTAAGGTTCAGTCCTTATATCAAAGACGCCATGGTTATCGGCGGTAAGACGAGAGACTATGTTTCCGCTATTGTAAACATGGATTTCGCCATGGTGGGCAAATGGGCGGAGCGCAATCGTATCCCCTATACCACATTTGTTGACCTTTCCCAGAAGAAAGAAATCGCTGAGTTGATAAAAAAGGATTTAACAAGGGTAAACAGTTACCTGCCGGAAACATCGAGGGTGGAAAAATTCGTGCTCCTGCACAAAGAATTCGATGCCGACGAAGCCGAACTCACCCGTACGCGCAAGCTAAGAAGGGAATTCATGGAAGAACGCTATAAACAATTGATTGAAGCCATGTACGAAGACGGTAAAGAGGTAAAAGTAGAAGCTCCGGTCACCTACCGTGACGGACGCCGCGGCGTGGTAACCACCAGCATCAAAGTTAGAACAGTAACCGAAGGAGCAAATAACTGATGGCTGATTTGCTGCAATTTACAATAACAGGTATTACCGTGGGTATGGTCTACTCCCTGATTGCTATGGGATTCGTACTGATTTGGAAATCCAGCGGAGTAGCTAACTTGGCCCTCGGGCAACTGGTACTTATTTCTTCATGGATAACCTATGCCATACTGGTACAGGCAGGGCTTCCGCCCTGGCTGGGTATTCCGATAGTGATAGTAATAGCATTCGGTTTGGGCTGGGTAATCGAAAGATTCCTGCTGCGCCCTTTGATTGCGCAGCCGATTTTATCTTTAATTGCGGTAACGCTGGGTCTATCTTACTTTTTAGATGGATTAATCACTTTCATCTGGCCCTGGAGCGTCGACGCCCTGCCCCGCCTCTTCCCGCAGGATACAATTCATATAGGAACGGCGGTCGTCTCACAGGAATACCTGTGGGCAGCGGGAATCTCACTGTTGTTATTTACGGCTTTAACCCTTTACTTTAAATACAGCCGCATGGGAATTGCCATGAGAGCCACTGCCGACGACCAGATGGCAGTCCAGGCCTGCGGTATTCCGGTAACTAAAATCTTTTCCCGTTCATGGATGCTGGCCTGCGCCATGGCTGCGATCGGTGGCATATTAATGTCCAGCATCGGCGGCATCGGACATGGCTTAATCGATACCGGCATGAAATCATTTTCCGTGGTTATACTGGGCGGTCTGGATTCCTTCCTGGGCGCCATGGTTGCCGGCCCAATCATCGGGCTGGCGGAAAACCTCGGCGGAGGCTATCTGACGGCGCTGACATGGCCGGGTGTCAAAGAGGTGATTCCGTTTATTATGATTATAATCGTAATGATGATTAAACCGTACGGACTATTCGGTGAAGTCCGTATAGAGAGGATATAGAAGTGTTTTTACCTGCCGGAGTAAGAAATTACAGTTATGCACAGGATATGGCGATTTTTCGCACCAAAACACAGTGGGTGCTTTTGGGATTGCTGCTTGTCCTTTTGATGGTTATGCCGTCATTTTTAAGCAATTACTGGCTGAGCGTCTGCAACATCATCGCCATAACGATTATTGCGGCTACCGGTTTGAATATTCTGACCGGCTACTGCGGACAGCTTTCAATCGGGCATGCCGGTTTTATCGCTGTCGGCGCCTATACCTCGGCCATACTCAGCGGTCAAATGGGAGTGCCTTTCTTACTGTCGATGATTTGCGGCGGATTGATGGCCGGATTGATCGGTATGTTGTTCGGGTTGCCATCACTGCGTGTCAAAGGCTTCTATTTAGCGATAAGCACCATCGCAGCGCAGTTTATCATCATGTGGGTAATTAAGAACTGGACAGATGTAACCGGCGGCAATATCGGGTTAAGCGTTCCCACTGCTGAAATCTTCGGCTATTCCTTCACCAGCCAGTCCAGCAAGTATTACCTGATTCTGGCAATTACCATACTGGTGATATTCTTTGCCAAGAACCTGGCCAGAACCAGGCCGGGCAGGGCTTTTGTGGCGATAAGAGATAACGATTTGGCGGCTCAGGTGATGGGAATCAACCTGTTCCGTTACAAACTTTTGGCATTCTTTATCGGCTGTTTCTTTGCCGGTATTGCCGGGTCGCTTTTGGCACACTGCTATTACGGCTTTTTAAACCCGGAATTCTTCGATTTCAAGGAATCAATTTTATACGTAGGAATGATAATTATCGGGGGATTGGGCACTTCTGTCGGACCGATATTCGGCGTGATATTGATAAGACTATTGGACAGCATTTTATCGCTGGAAATCGTGCCTTTCCTGGAATCGCATGTTACCCTGTTCCAATCGGGATGGGCGTCCGGTTTGAAACCGATGATATTCGGTGCCGTGATTGTTTTATTCCTTATACTGGAACCGAGGGGTCTGGCGCACAGGTGGCAGCTGTTTAAGACTTCATATCGTATATGGCCGTTTTCATATTAAGTATTTTGGATAAAAAATAAAAAGGGGAGGTAGCTTTCAATGGTAAACAAGGAATCAAAGGGGATTACAAGGCGAAATTTCATTGTCGGAACAGGTGCGGCATCCTTATTCCTGTTTATGGGCGGACTCCCTTTATTTTCAACTGCCTGTAGTACAAAGGGTGAAAGCATAAAAATAGGGATAGCCACCCCCAGCACGGGTGTAGCCGCCGAAAAGGGCAAAGTACTCGAGCACGGCAACAAGGACGCTATCAAGTACGTTAATGAGGTAATGGGCGGAGTGGGAGGCTATGAACTGGAACTGGTCTGGATGGACAACAACTATAATGCAGCCACTATGGTCAGCGATGTCAATAAATTTATGGATGACGGCTGCGTCATGTTCGGATGTTCATCTTCCGCCATGATGACTGCTGCCATGACGGTAGCCAACCAGAACGGATTCCCCGGTCTGGCGGCATACGGCGCGCCTATTATATACAGGCCACCGCAGCATATATACGGACAGATGCCGGACTATGGCGACGACTGGGTAGTTTTTGCCAATTACTTCCTCGAAAACCTGTGGCATGGAGAAGGCAAACCTTTGTTTGCAATGCACATACTCAGCAACTCCACCGGTTACGGCGCTAAAGACGGGGCTACCGCTATGGCCGAAGAACTTGGCATCGATATCGTAGTCAGGGAGCATACCGCCAGCACGACATCGGAAATTACCAGCCTTACCGAGCTGAAAGCAATGAACCCGGATGTCCTGTATATTGCCAGTACACCGCAACCGAGTTCCATTGTCATTAAAAATGCCATGGAACTTGGAATGACAGACAGCGGAATGGTGATTGCCTGCGGGCATGCCGCTATGACCAAAGCGCTGGTAGACCTGGCGGGGGCCGATAAATGCGAAGGCGTTTACGGTATGTTCCCCACGGTAAGCTGGGGTGACGACGTTCCCGGTATGGACAAAATGACCGAGTACTGCCAGGCCAATCACCCCGATGATTATCAGAACATGGAATATATCACTTCATGGTGCCAGAGCCTTACCATGGCAAAAATAGTATCTCTGGCTGTAGATGCGGTTGGCTACGATGTCCTGGCAAAAGGCGGAGCGGAAGCGTGGGAAGCCATAGAAGAACACGGCATCAAGGCTCTCAACAACTATGATGTCGAAGGCTTGCAGGGCCCGGTAAACTATGACCAGGGCGATAACCGGCTCTCCAAATCGTTAAGGGTGTTCCAAGTGCAGAGCGGGGAAATCAAAGCAATAACGGATTGGATTGAAGCCCCCGTTATCAGGTATGAGGATTTCGACTGGTTCGGGAAATAAAATAAAACTGTCATTCTGAGGCGGGAGGCTGGTAATATTGGTGAGAGTAATACGACAATCTCTAACTTTTATCATCCCTCATCAGTCTCGCTAACGCTCGACAGCTTCCCCCGAGGGAAGCCAAAATACAGCCTTCCCCCTGGGGAAGGTGTCATCCCGAAGTAAATCGGGATGACGGATGAGGGTAATAACCAAACCACTTCGGATGTGTAAAAAAAGAATATAATATGGAAATACAGCAATGCTTAAACTGAACAATATAGAAGTTACTTATCTGAATGTCATACGCGTACTGCACGGTGTATCGTTAACGGTGCCCGACGGCTCCATTGTTACCCTGCTCGGAGCAAACGGCGCCGGCAAGAGCACTACTTTAAAGGCGATATCGGGGCTTTTACACGTGGAAGAAGGAGAAGTAACCGACGGCAGTATCGAATGGGACGATGTCAGAATAGACAAGAAAAACCCGGAAGACATCGGCAAACTGGGTATTGTTCAGGCGCTGGAAGGACGGCGCGTCTTCGGACACCTTACGGCAGAAGAAAACCTGATAGTGGGCGCTTTCAACCGGCGCAATAAAGCCGAAATCAACCGCGATATCGAAATGGTATATGAATATTTTCCCCGCCTGAGAGACCTGCGAAAAAATACGGCAGGCTACCTTTCCGGCGGGGAACAGCAGATGCTGGTCATCGGCAGAGCCATGATGGCAACTCCCAAGCTGATGATGCTGGACGAGCCATCGCTGGGGCTGGCTCCCATGCTGGTGGAAGAAATCTACGAGATAATCAAGCGTTTCAATGAGGAACAAAAGACCTCGGTGCTGATTGTCGAACAGAACGTTCGTGTTGCCTTGAGCATCGCCCACTATGGTTATGTAATGGAAAACGGACGCATCGTGCTTGACGGCGATGCCGATTTTTTGAAAAATAATGAGGATGTCAAGGAATTCTACATCGGTCTTTCGGCAATGGGGGACAAGAAGAACTACCGTGAAATCAAACACTACAAGAGGCGCAAGCGATGGCTATAAAACCGCAAATCAGAAAAGACGAATACTTCGATGAACTCGAAACGATGCCCGCCGTAAAAAGGGATGTTTACTTCGAAAAGAGACTGGCGGAGACCGTCGCCAACGCATATAAAAACGCCCCTGCCGCCAAAAGAATACTGGATGAAGCCGGAGTAAGCCCTTCGCAAATAAAAACGCTAAAAGACCTGGAATTGCTTCCTGTGACGCGTAAAGCCGATGTCATCGAAATGCAGAAGAATAACCCTCCCTACGGCGGTTTTTTATGTATTCCGGAAGACGAAGTGCAGCGAGTGTTTGTTTCACCCGGCCCCATCTATGAACCTATACAGCATGCCGGAATAAAATGGTTCGCCAGGTCATTCTGGGCTGCCGGATTCCGCAAGGGCGATGTAGTCGTTAATACATTCACCTATCATATGTCCCCTGCCGGCATACTCTGCCACGAAGCTATAAGGGATTGCGGGGCAACCGCTGTTCCGGTGGGAACCGGGCATACCGAAGTAACCGTTAAAACAATGCTGGACTTGAAGGCGACTGCATATGTCGGGACGCCCAGCTTTTTAATGGCGGTCATCAAACAGGCGGAAGAGATGGGCTATGATTTTAAGAAGGATTTTTATGTAAAACGCGCCTGGTTCACAGGCGAAATGCTGGCTCCATCCGTAAGAAAGACGCTGGAGGAAGATTATAATATCGATACCTATCAGGCCTATGCCGTAACCGAACCCGGCGGCGCTATCGCCTACGAATGCAGCAATAAAAACGGGCTGCATCTGATGGACGAATACATCGTGGAAATCGTCAACCCTGCCAACGGCAAGCAATTAGCCAATGGCGAAGTCGGCGAGATTGTGGTTACACCCGTGCACAATTCGACCTGGGGACTTATCCGCTTCGGCACCGGCGACCTGTCTTCTATTATCGAGGATGTCTGCCCCTGTGGCAGAACTTCGAAAAAGTTGACCGGCATTCAGGGCAGAATCGGAGAAGCAGTTAAAGTGCGAGGGATGTTTGTGGTAGCAAAGCAGGCTGAAAGCGTTTTTGCTCAGTTTAAAGAACTCGCCAAATGGCAGATTTCGGTAAACCGCACCGCTCAGCGAGATGAAATGAAAATAATCGCAGAATTGTGCGACGATGCCTGTGATAAGATAAAACTGGCAGAGGAAATCAATAATAAGTTCAAGAGCATCTGCCTCATTAGCCCCGATAAAATAGACCTTGTTCCTGCCGGCACCCTGCCTCAAGATAGCAAAGCCATCATTGACCTCAGAAAGTGGGAGTAATTTATATTCCACAATAGAACAGTCAATAAATCGTACATCCTTCGACATGTTCATCCCAAGTCTGGGACAGGTGACGAGCGGATTTTATTCTGTCATGCTGAGTTCGTGGTGGTCAAACTAAGCATCCGGGGTGGGGATTAATAACGAATTAATGTACTGCAATCCTATCCGTTTCACAAAGGGCGGTTACGAGGGCTTTTAACAAGCTATCCGAATCAATAATTTAATATGTAGCCAATCTACCTTACTTACTCTTTTCCGAAGAGGGAAAGTACCGCAGACACTACAGTTGTTCAAAGAAAATATTGAATTACTTCCCCGCCCCCAGGTAGGCAGCGATGACATCGGGGTTTTTACTGATTTCTTCCGGGGTGCCTTCGGCGATTTTACGCCCGAAATCCAGCACAACGATTCTATCAGCCAAATCCATCACCACACCCATATCATGTTCGATGAGGACGATGCAGTTGACACCGTCTCTAAGTACAGGCGTATCGGGATAGGTTTCGCCCTGCCCCTCAAAAATATCGATAATGAAACGGGCAATGTCCTCTTTTTCCTCCAGGTTCATCCCCGCCATCGGTTCATCAAGTAATAAAACCTTTGGTTGCAGCGCCAAGGCCCTGCCCAATTCCACCCTCTTGCGCATTCCGTACGGCAGAGAGCCGACCGTCTGCTGGCGAATGGGTTCAATTTCCAAAAAGTCGATAATGTCCTCGACGGTCTTGCGGTGCTTGATTTCTTCCGTATGCGCCGGCCCGAAATATAAGGCGCTGCTGAAGACATTCTGTTTCATAAGTACATGCCTGGCAGCCATCAGGTTATCGAGGGTGCTTAAACCGGTATAAAGTTCGATATTTTGAAAGGTGCGTGCCAACCCCATCTTTGCGGCTTTGTCGGGACGAATATGGGTTATATTCTCGCCGTTGAAAGTGATTGTACCTTCCTGCGGTTTATAGAACCCGTTCAGGCAGTTTAAAAAGCTGGTTTTTCCGGCGCCGTTCGGACCGATAATCGCCAGGATTTCATTTTCCTTAATATCAACGCTGACATCGATGAGGGAACGCACTCCACCGAATGACAGGGATAGCTTATCCGCCCTGATGACAACCTTTTTTTCTTTCGTCGTATTATCCAAAATCAATCTTCCTGATTTGAATTATGTATTATTTTTTCTTCTTCGGAAAAGAGCTTTTCTTTATATGCCGCTACCCTGTGACAGACGGGACCTTGACACTCAATACCGATAAGCTCCTTTTTATTTTTCACATCAGCGTTCATTTTTGTAAAAAGGTCATAACCGGTACAGCGCGTCTTGCCATCCTTGTAAACAATGATGGTAACTTCATCATTCATATCTTCACAGAATATTGTGGTTGCCGTCAGTTTCCAGTCGGTCATAATTTTAAATTTACCTTCGTTAAATTATACCCCAAATCATTAGTTTTTAGCTACGTCTAAAAGAATAGTAATCCATAGTATTCCAAGATTAGATACTATTCCTTGAGCTCATTACCGATATTAAAAGCCTCACCAAGCGACTCTCCGAAAGCATAATATAGCGGTGCTACTCCCCGCGAATATAATATAGGCTTAATTTTTTCGATATCAGGATTGCCATCGGTTAAACAGCTTTCTGAAACATGGGTCTCCTCAATACTGCCAACCACCAGTGCATGTCCGCCGAGATTCAAGATGTGTACTACCTTGCATTCGAGGTTTACCGGGCATTGCCGGATAAGCGGAGCGCTTTCAAGTTTCCCGTAAAATACATCGAAGCCGCAGGCTGCTACTTTATCCAACTTTACCCCTGAAACAATACCGCATAAATCGGCTTGCTTTACCAAATCCGTGCCGGGAAGATTTACAGAAAAACTGCCGCCCATTGTTATCCCCTTCATAGTATAGCGCTGATGCCTTATCGCCACCGTTAACATCGGAGGAGCGCCGCATGCCATTCCGCCCCATGCAACCGTCATAAAATTGGGTTTACCATCTATATTAACACCGACGAGGAACACCGGCTCCGGAAACACGAAAGTGCTCGGACCGAAAGTTTTTTTATTCATCATAATTCACCTCTCTTAATAATCTGCAGATACTATACAAACATTGCTGTTCAGTTAATCATTACAGTTAAGTTAAAATATAAGCATTGCGGATATTTCATTAATCAATCAACGACCCGGTTTCAAGCCGCTGTATTTTTCCCTCAGCTTGACCTTCTCGATTTTGCCGGTAGGATTGCGCGGTACCTTGTCAAAAACAATTATCCTCGGACGCTTGTACTTCGGCAGGTTCTCGCTGCAATACTTCTCTATCTCTTCTTTTGTAATCTCGACATCCGGTTTAGGATCGATTACGGCAACAGCGATTTCCCCCAGCCTGACATCAGGCAGGCCGATTAAGGCCGCATCATATACCTTGGGATGATAAAGCAATACCTCTTCCACCTCTATCGGAAAAATGTTCTCGCCGCCAGTGATGATAAGGTCTTTTTTACGGTCTACATACCAGATGAAACCGTCATCATCCATTTTTGCCAGGTCGCCGGTATGCAGCCACCCATCCCTGAGTACCTCAGCGGTTCTCTGCGGATTCTTGTAGTATTCCTTCATCAGCCCGTTGCCCTTTACCACCAACTCGCCTACCGTGCCTACAGAAACGTCTTCGTCTTTATCATCTACAATGCGCACCTGCCAGCCGTAACCCGGTTTGCCGATAGCGCCTACTTTATGTATATTTTCAACGCCCAGGTGGACGCATCCCGGGCCGGTCGATTCGCTCAGCCCGTAATTGGTGTCGTAAAGCATATCCGGGAAATATGTTTTCCAGTGTTTTATCAGGCTTTCGGGAACCGGCTGCGCACCGATATGCATCAAGCGCCACTGTTCAAGTTTGTAATCTTCTTTTTTAAGTTCACCGTTATCCAAGGCCACCAGTATATCCTGCGCCCAGGGAACCAGCAGCCAGACAATGGTGCCTTTTTCCCTGCTAACCGCCTCGAAAATATGAGCCGGCTTGATCTCACGCAGCAGTGTAGCCTTGCTGCCGGTATAGAGGCTGCCGAACCAGTGCATCTTAGCACCGGTGTGGTATAAAGGGGGAATCAATATGAAATTATCATCCCTGGTTTGCCCGTGATGCACACTCTCTAAAATAGCCGCTTGCTCCATGTTCTTGTGGGTTAAAAGTATCGGTTTCGGTTGCCCGGTAGTTCCGGAGGTAAAATATAATCCGCAGGGGTCATCGCCCTCAAGCGCCACGTTCAAAGGTTTAGTAGTAGCCCGGGAAGTAAAATCATCGATATTCTGCGCCCATTCAGGGGTATCTTCGCCTGCAAATATGAACCTTTGTATGCTAATTAACTGCGTCCTGATTTCATCGACACGTTCAATAAATTCCGGCCCGAAAATGAAGGCTTTGGCCTCAGCTATTTGAGTACAGTACAGGATATCGTTAGCGGTAAACCTGAAATTCAGCGGTACTGCCCAGGCTCCCGTGCGTATAATACCGAAGTAAGCAATCAGCCAATCGATGGAGTTGGTCATCAGGTGAACTACTTTATCGCCCTTTCGTATCCCCATATTGTAAAGGGCATTGGCAATTTTATTTGCCCGGTTATCGAATTCCCGCCATGTAATTTCCTTCCTGAAGTTCAGGCTCGGTTTTAATTCGACAAGAGCAGTATCCTCCGGATATAATCTGGCATTTTTTGCAAGCATATCCGCTATGGTCATTATTTATAAAGCCTCCGAAGATGTAATTAGTATGATGCTATGCCCGGCAAAAAGGTGGCTATTTTCGGAAAAGCCAATAGTAATGCAACACAAATAATTATTGCTATTATAAAGGGTAATACCCCTTTGAATATAGTTTCCAGTGATATACCCCTTGTAATGCCTTTAATAACATAAACGTTGATACCTACCGGAGGAGTGATAACACCCATTTCGGTAACCAGTACAATGATAACACCAAACCATATCGGGTCGAAACCCAGGGCTAATACCAGCGGATAGATAATCGGAATTGTTAGTGTTATCATAGCCAGCGAATCCATAAACAACCCGCCGATAAGGTACATTAAAATAATCATTGCCATGACAGCTACATCAGGTAAACCGAGGCCGGATATCCATCCGGAAAGCATATTGGGTATAGTGGTAACTGCAATAAAATGCCCTAAAATAACGGCGCCGGTAACGATAATCATGATTTCACAGGTTACTTTTACCGTTTCTATAAGAGCATCTTTAAAGGCCTTCCATGATAAATTGCGGCGTACCAATCCGATTAACAATGCCCCGGCTGCGCCGACAGCACCGGCCTGCACCGGGCTGAACCAGCCGGCAAAAAGGCCGCCCATCACCAGCATAAACAGCAAAAGCATCTCGGTAACACCGGCTAACCCGACCATCTTCTCTTTGAAAGTGGATGCCTGCCCGGCAGGCGCCAGAGCCGGATTACGCTTGCATAAAAGAACTACCACGATAATAAATAAAATAGTCAGCAGTATTCCGGGGAATATCCCGGCCAGGAACAGGCTGCCGATTGATTGCTGTGTCAATATACCATAGACGATAAAAATTGTGCTTGGCGGAATAAGTATACCGAGGCTTCCCGCCGAAGCCACGCTACCGGTTGCCAGTGTATCGGCATATCCGTATTTTTTCATTTCAGGCAGGGCTACTTTACCCATGGCAGCAGCCGTAGCGCTGGTTGAACCGCAGATGGCGGCAAACCCGGCACACGCCAGGATAGTCGCCATCGCCAGACCACCGCGTACCTTACCCAGTAAAGTATGACTGGCGGCATACAACCTAGTACTGATTCCCGAAGCGAAGGCAATCGAACCCATTAACAGGAACATAGGTATAACCGTCAGGGAATAAGATGACAGGTTGGTAAAAACATCACGCGCCAGCAGCCCTAGTCCGGCTGAAGGACTAACCAGGTAGCTGAATCCGGCAAAACCGACAAATGCCATAGCAAAACCGACCGGCATTCCCAGCATAAACAATATTATCAGGATTACTATTCCTACAATACCGATAATTACAGGGTCCATCTATCTATCTACAACTTTCAGAGTATTTTTCATTATTTTAACCATTAAAACAAAGCAAACGGGGATGCAGCAAAAGGCAATAGCATAGACAAAGGGATAAAAAGGAATGCGCGACGTCATGGAAACCTCGCCGCTCTGCTGTAAACTTATGCCGTATTTAACACTCTGCCATGCCAGCAGTGCAAAAAGGATAAAGCCCAGAAGTGAGGTAAAAACACCAAAGATAGCCCTGATGCGATCAGGTAAACGGGTAACAAAGAACTCTACCTGGATATTGCCATGCTCGGCTTCTGTATAAGCCATACCGAAGGCTGTAATTACTACCCCCAGAAAGGCAACTATTTCAATTCCACCCGGAACAGGAGTACTGAGTATCTTGATGCCGATGATGTCGGCAATAGTCAGCCCAAGCATGACAACCACACCTGCCCCGCCTACCCAGGCAATCCATTTGCTTACTAATTTAGCCCATTTTTCAAGTTTTTCAATAATAGCCATAATAAAAAAACAAAACCCTTCCTGCCCATGTTTTTAAATTTTAAACACGGGCAGGAATGCTGATTCCCAGCCTTTATAATTTTATGCTATGTTGTCGCAGTGGTCGTAGTTAAAGGTAAAACCTCCGATTCGACCCAGGCGACGCTTTCTTCCATCGAAGGTGATTTATCGCTCCAGTATTCTACCCTTTCGAGTAAATACTGCTCATATTCGTTTCCTGATAAACCGCCGGTATTCAGCGTTTCTACCTGGCTGTCTACAAGCGGGGAAACAGCTGCCAGCCATTTTGTCATCTCATTGTCTTCTACTTCGATGACTTCACGTCCGCCACCGAGACTGAGGAAGTAATCAATGGCAGCTTTATCATAATAATCCCAGACTTTGCCATGTTTTTCTATCCATTCCTCGCTAACCTCGGTAATTATATTCTGTATATTTTTCGGCATGCTGTTCCATTTTTCTTTATTGATTACAACATACATATCGGTAGTGTAACCCAGCTGATAACAGTTGGTTACATACTTGGTAACCTCGGCATGATTCCAGCCTTTCAGGGTTTCTCTGGGAGTAAAACTGCCATGAACAACCCCCTTCGATAAAAGTTCATAGGTCTCTCCCTGTGAGGCGGCATGTGCGCTGGCGCCGAGAGCCTGTACGATTTTGGCTCCTACTCCGGTCGCCCTGATTACCAATCCGTTAAAGTCTTCCAGTTTTCTCACTGCTTTATCCTTGGTTATGATAACACCGGGGCCGTGAGCATGGAAATATAGCGGATGCGTTTCATCCATTTCTGCGGGTTTAAATTCATTGTAATAATCATTGGCAACCTTTGTTGCCACCCATCCGTTGGGATACTTGTGGGGTAAATCCACCAGTTCGTTAACCGGGAAACGTCCGACAGTATAAGCAAAGCATGACATTCCTATATCGGAAAGACCGTTTACTACACCGTCATAGATTTGAGCCGCAGGAGTCAGGTTGCCTCCCGGGAAATAATCTATTTTTACCTGTCCGTCAGTGCGTGTTTCTATCTCTTTAATCCAGGCTTCCGCCAGTATGGAATTGAGATGCGTCGGTGGAAAGAAATTGCTGTATGTGAGGTTTATTGTGTCCCCTGTATTACTGTTACAACTGCTTCCGAAGAGGGACATGGCGCCTCCAAAAGCAGAAAAACCGGCTGCTCCTAAAAATAATGCCCCGGTTCCTTTCAAAAAATCCTTGCGCGTAACACCATTCTGTTCATTTTTTATGTTATTCATTTGTAGCCACCTTCCGGGAAAGACATATAGATGATGTTGTAGAAGATTTCCGTTCGAAAATGATAATTATTCATTTCCATTGTATCGAGCCTCCTTTTTTTATTTAACGTTCGGAAAAACGTTTCCAGTATAATACCACCCCAAGACGAGATTGTCTACAGGATAGATACATTATTTTCCCTACAAGAGTGTAGTATAAATGATAGCAAAGACTATCAGCGATTAAAGCTTAAAATACAGCGTTCATTACCGGCACAGATTTGCCCGTCCAGTTTGAAAACGATATCGGCACCGAATTCCTTTGCCCAAACCTCATACTCATTTTGGCATACCAGAGAACCGATTTTAGCAGAAAGGTGTTCCCTGTTCGATTTGACCATTAAATTGTGCCAGGGACAGTTGCTGATGATTACCGAAAAATAACCTGAATCCGTATTATCTTCTGTCGTGAAGGAGAAATCTTCAAGGGCCAGTTTTGTTGCCAGGCATTCCATTAAATCTTTCAGTTTGTTACCCGAATCAGCGAGCGGCTTCAGCATTCGCGCCTGAATTTTAGGCATAACCTGCCAGACCTTGACATCCATTTGAAGAGCCGCCTCGAAATCGCATTTTTCTTCGGCTTTCATAAACCACAGTCCGTCAACGGATGTGTAGCTCTTTTTAAAGTATTCGATTATTTGCTTATCGGTTAGATTCAGCATATGCAATCCTTTGTTATTTATCGTGACCAGCATTATAACTCAATAATGAATCACTGACAAAAAACAGCTGAAACAAAATATAATAAATTTTAAAAAAGTATTGAAAACACGCTTAGATAATACTACAGTATATATGAATATATATCGTGTGGGAAGATGTAAAAAAAAGGACGACAGACAGCGATCATATCTCTGCCAGAATTTCGAGGAGTGTGTTTCCTATGGGTACCCAGCCGATGATAGATTATTTGAGGGGGAAGGATAAGAAAAAATAAGAACGGTATACCCATACTTAATAACTTGGATAATCTGACGCCAAATTATATAAATAGGATAGAAACAATGGAAAAACATAAATTAAACAAGATAGAACTCCAGAAAGCTTTTCAGGAGCAATTGTCCATGCTTAATAAATCTTGTCAAAACTTCGATAAAGGCGAGATACTTGAAGCAAATCATATAGCAATTCATCTACGTATTCTTTGGCATAACTCAAAAACGAGCAAAGGATTGGTATCTCAGTTGAATTTAATAGATAAAGTAGTAGATACTTCCTTTATTGTTCCACCTACATTTACTGTCGATGAACAGCAACTTCCCATCTCAGATGAGCGTCGTTTATTCGCCATTGGTGGAAACAGAAATTATAGCCCTCTCTTTGACTATGGACCTTCAGGTTTATCTAAATGTACATTATTGGAGTGGTGGGAAGGCTCTGTGTTATCGGATAGCGAAGGCCATAAATTTACTCGTAAGGATTTAGTTTTAGCAATAGCAAACACTGACGGGGGGGCACATGTAGATTCACATCTCGATTTAAATTATTACAAGCTTACTCGCGAGGGAAACTATGGCGTTATCCGCCTTGTTCCAACCGATGACCCTAAAGTATTCAAAAAAGTAGAAACCCCTTCTCCAGTCGCAGTTACTCTGAGACAAATTGGACATGAATCATTAAAAACTCTTATCCCTGAATATTCCTATGATGGTAGGCAATATTATCCAGGTGTCTCAATATGCTTTATGACTGCGCACATATCAACAGAATATTAATTATCTAAGAGTAAATTTACATTATGATAAAGAAATTATATTGTAATTGATGTAAATGATTCCCCGCCGTTATGGTTCGACAAGCTCATCCCGCGTTGCACTGGGATAAGACTACGAACGGTCAATAATATGACTTGCTAAGAACGGCTTTACTATAATCCAAAAGTTAATGATTAATTATAATACTTGATAAGAGGTTAAGCCTACTCACCCTGCCTGGTGGGGATGGTGACGCCGGTAGCCCTGGCTATCAGCTTGTTATCCTGATTGACAACCGTTACCTCGGTAAACCCGGCTTTCCTGCCGCTCTTGATTACCCTGCCCTCTGCCGTCAGCGTGTCACCCACTTTGGCGCTGGAGATGAAGTAGACATTCAGATTGGAAGCAACGCTGGGATAAGCCACCGAGTTGGAGGCCGCGCCGAATGCCTGGTCTGCGATGGACATGATGATGCCGCCGAAAATAATACCGTGAAAGTTCTGGAATTCAGGACGCATTACCAGTGAAACTTTCGAATGACCTTCAGAAATTTCGATGATTTCCGACTGTAAAAAAGAGGTAATCGGTTCTGTCCTGATTTTATCGGTTAATAAAGAGATTTGTTCCTCTTTGTTTTCCTTGCTTGACGTCATGGAAGATTCCCTTCGATTCCTAGAGTTTGACCGAGGCTATACCTGCCTCGAAAGCAGTAATATTGATATTGACTATTTTTGCCGGCAGGCTCTTAATTATGCTTTCACGCCATATTTTATCTTCGATATCCATAAACTGTGAAAGGCAACCCAGCATGAAGATATTCAATACCTTTATGTTGCCAATGGCTTCGGATTTTTTAGTGCCCCCCACAAAATAAACGCGGTCGGTTTTTTGTTTAAGAACAGATATAATTTCTTCATCGGATGGATATTTTTCCATTCCGCAGCTGACGGAGAGCGGAGGCATTTCACGGTTGTTAAGTATGACGATACCGCCCGGTTTTAAGAAGCTGAAACACCTGGCCGCTTCCATTTTTTCAAATGAAAGTACAATGTCTGCCTGTCCGTCACCGATTACCGGTGAATATATTTTTGGCGCTACTCTCAAGTGGCTGATGACACTGCCTCCACGCTGCGCCATGCCAATCGTATCTGTTTTCTTGACATCGTATCCCGATGCAATGGCGGCATCCCCGATAATATTACCGGCAAGAATCACTCCCTGCCCGCCGACACCGGCGATAATAATTTTATAACTATTCATCGCGGCCTCCGGTCAGGCCGGGCTTATCCGGGAAAATCGCGTTAACAGGACAAATCTGTTCGCACAGGCGGCAGTTATCTCCGGCGCACAACGAGCCGTCAATGACAACTTTATCTACATCCTTCTGAATCGCCGAACAGCCGATAGACAGGCATAAACCGCAGTTGGTACATTTATTTATGTCAACTTTGCTGGGATTGATTCCGCGCCTGACCGCTACTGCACAGGGACCTCTCGATATGATAACCGAAAGTTCTTCATTTTCAAGAGAAGCCTTTAAAGCCGCTTTTAAAGCTTTAACGTCCCAGGCATTTACAACCTGCAAATTGGTTACCCCGCAGGCTTTCACTATTTCTTCTAAATTCACGGCGTATGTATCTTCTCCCTGGGCTGTTTTTCCGGTTCCCGGGTGTTCCTGGTGCCCGGTCATTGCCGTAGTACGGTTATCAAGAATCACCAGTGTAAACTTAGCTTTGTTATAAACGGCATCTATCAGGCCGGTAATCCCCGAATGTAAAAAGGTGGAATCGCCGATAATGGCTACCAGTTTTTCGCCCACCCCGGCTTTCTGCATGCCGATGGCGTTTCCGATGCTGGCGCCCATGCAGCCGCAGGTATCGATGGCATTAAGCGGCGGCAAAGCCCCCAGCGTATAACAGCCGATATCGCCGGTAATTATCAGTTTCGGTTCACGCTGTTTCTTTCCCGGTATAGTGCTGCGCTGCCCGATATTTCCCAGTGTATAAAAAAGACCGCTGTGAGGGCATCCCGGGCATAATAACGGGAATCTGCCCGGCAATTTGGGCATCGTATATTCCGTTTTACAGCCGGTGAGCGCCGACAACAGCTCCATATTGCGTCCGGCTTTCTCAATTACATCAGGAGTTAATTCACCTATGATGGGAATAAACTCCTTGCCGGTTACTTCGATGCCAAGCGATTTAACATATTCTTCGATGAACGGGTCTAGTTCTTCGATGACGAGCAATTTTTTTACCTGAGAAGCAAAATTCCGGATTAATCCCTCCGGCATCGGGTACGAAAAACCCAGTTTAAGTATGGATGCTTCGGGGAAGACCTCTTTTACATATTGATACGCCATTCCGCTGGTGATTATTCCCAGTTCGGGGCTGCCCTTAATTATATAATTGAAGACGCATGTTTCACTGAATGCAGCAAGTTTGTTGACCCTTTCTTCTACTAAAGGACGTCTGCCGCGTGCGTTGGCCGGCAGCATTATATATTTGCGGAAATTGTGCTTGAAAGTTTTTTCTTCCGCTTGTTTGCGTGCATTATCTTCAATATCGACAACTGTTTTCGAATGTGAAATACGGGTTGTCGTACGAAACAATACCGGCGTATCGAACTGCTCACTGATATCGAAGGCAGCCATTACCATATCGTAGGCTTCCTGGCTGTCTGAAGGTTCGAGCATGGGTATTTTAGCCAGTTTGGCAAAGTGCCGGTTATCCTGTTCATTCTGGGAACTCATCGCCCCGGGGTCATCGGCAGATATGACGACCAATCCGCCGTTAACACCGGTTATGGCAACCGCCATAAAGGGGTCGGCGGCCACATTCAAACCGACATGCTTCATGGATACCAGGGTGCGGGCGCCGGCGTAACAGGAACCGACTGCCACTTCCATGGCCACCTTTTCATTGGTCGACCATTCGGCATAAATGTCCTTGAACTCAGCCAGGTTCTCCAGTATCTCGGTACTGGGTGTACCCGGATAAGCTGAGGCAACCTTTAGACCGGCGTGATAGGCACCGATGGCTATGGCTTCATTTCCGGAGAGTAATTTTTTATTTGTGCTCATTTTAGTACTGTATTATAGCATAAACCGCTCATAAAATAGGAAATTCTCAACCGCAAAGCACAGCACTGACCATTTCCCTCATTATATAAGAGCGGTTTTACTGTTAGCCGGGTATCATATATAATTTATCGCAGTTCCTACCCTGTTAAAATTAAGATTCAAGATTACCAAGGACTTTCGCCAGGATTTTTTAAACTATGAGCAGATACGCAAATTACGGCAGAACGATTTACCACTGGCTGGGAGATTTTCTGAAAAACCATCCGCGCGGCTTTTTGATATCCATTTCGATAATCACCGTGCTCTTCCTGTTTCCGCTCTTCCTGATGCAACCAACGGAAACTGCCAGCGATAATCCGACCGGTAACAATACCGTAATATGGTATGAAGAAGTAAAAGAAACCTTCCCCAGTGAAGTGTATTCGCTTATCTTTATTTTAGAAGCCGAAAATGGCGACATGCTGACACAGGAAAACCTTTATGCTCTCCTGCAAAAAGAAGAAGAGCTGAAAAACAGCGCAATGTCGCCCATGCTGTATGAAAGCATCAACAGCAACACGGGAACGATAACTACCGGGGCATATTCACTGGCAGATATTATCAACGCATTGCTGATTATGCAGAGCGGAAACACTATCGACCTTTCCAATGCCAGCGATTTACAGGTAAAACAGGCAGTACACATGATTCTTTCCAATCCCGACACCTCCGGCTTCCAGCAGATGCTCTCGATAAAAGCGACTTATGAGGACACGGATGAAGGCGTACGCTTGTGGGAATCCCCGGCTTTAACAATCATAGTATATACCGATAAAGAAAGTATAATCAGCCAGTATCCAACGATTACCGGCGAGAATTATTCCGGTAATATCGTTCTGGAGCATTTCGGCAGGGATGTTCTCGATTTACTGCGCAGCCAGCAGGATGCATTTCAGGTTTGGGGTGTAAATATCGATATGCAGCTGGAAATAAAAGACCAGGGCAGCATCAATATACCCATGCTGATAGCGGCTATTATCATCATAATGCTGATTGTTGCCGTATTTTTCCGTTCCTTCATAATTACACTCATTTGCGGCGGCGGACTTGTTATGGTTCTTATATGGCTGATGGGATTTCAAAACCTTATCGGCATTAAAAATTCGACTATCGTCGACCTGGTTGTTCCCATCGTGGTACTGGTACTCGGCATCGATTATGCCATTCATGCTATCTATAGATACAGGGAAGAAAGAAGAAAAGGCTATCCGCCCGAGCAGGCGCTGGGGAATTCGACGCGCAGAGTCGGAAATGCCCTGGTTACGGCAATGCTTACCACTATCGTTGCCTTTATAGCTAATGCCGTATCGAATATAGAATCTATTACGGATTTCGCCGTTGCCTCGTCATTTGCCATATTTTCCACCTACGTTATACTGGGCCTGTTCGCGCCTACCCTTGTAATGTGGGCAGACCTCAGAAAAGAGGAGAAGAACGGCGTCTTCTATATTAAAGGCGGCGCCGCCAGGCGCAGTTCCATTCTCGGTAACATGGTATTATTTTTTACTAAAAAACCCTATATCACACTCTCTTTAGCGGTATTATTAACAATTGCAGGAACAATCGGCTGGGCTAACCTGGAAACAAAACTGGAAGCCAAGGATGCGCTTTCCCCGGATTGCGACTTCGTTATCGGCCTCGATAAGGTCACCGAACATATCGGCACGCAAGCCGGCGAAGAAGCCGTTTTCTACATACGAGGAGACTTTACCGAGTATGAGTCGCTGCAGGCAATGAACAACCTGGTTCTTGAGCTTGAGGACAATCAGTATGTAGCCCGCTTTACAGGTGACGGTTCCTTGAATGTTAATACGCCGCTTTTATCATTTCTCGATATTGCCGTGAACAGCGATTATATGAAGCATGTGATTGAACTTGAATCCGGGACAGCTATAACGGATACAGATGAAGACGGAATACCTGATACTACCGGACAACTGCAGGCGGTTTATAGTTATATCATCCAAAACGGGATATCGTTGTCAGAAACCATAACGCTTTATACTGCTGAAGATATCAAGGAATCTTTTGTTTATGACAATGCTAAAAGTGAATTTGCAACACTAATCAGTATCGGGGTTCCCGGTACAGTTGAACAGGCTGTGGTTAAGGAATCTGCAATAGAATTGAACTCAGACCTCGATAAAGCGATGAAGGATGTAAAAAGTATCTCTCTGTACGGGCTAACCGGAGATGCTTATGTTCGCGATGCGCAGTTTAGCGCCATAACCGACTCTATGAGCAACTCTTTTATGATTGCCATCGGCGCCTGCATGCTGCTGTTACTGGTGATTTTCCGCTCTCTGCGATTTTCACTGATTACACTGATACCGGTGGTACTGGTAGTCTGCTGGCTGTACGGATTGATGTATGTCCTTGATTATGAAATAAACCTGATGACGGCTACCATTGCATCCATCTCGGTTGGTATCGGAATAGACTACTGCATTCATTTTACGGAGCGTTTCCGCCAGGAGTTTTTAAGGTTGCCGGATAAGAAAAGGGCCTTATTAAATACGGCCGGCAGCACAGGCATTGCCCTTCTCGGTTCCGGTTTGTCGACAGCCACCGGGTTCGCCGTTCTTGCATTTGCCCCGATGCCGATGTTTGCTACATTCGGTATATTGACAGCGCTTATGATTGTCATGTCTTTTATGGTAGCAGTTATGGTAATGCCGTGCCTGTTGTATATTTTTACACCGCAGGAAAACAAAAAACAGGAAAAACTGAAAACAGAATATCCGGATTAGTCAGCAGGTTTTCGTTCAGTCTACGAAGACCTTTATTTCGTCCTCGTAAACCACCACTTCCCTGTCCTCATCCTTCATTTTAACAGTATAGATGAAGACCTGTTCACTATTACCGTTGGGTAAATCCAGCCAGTAATAATCCCTGATTACCCCGCTCCTGCCGGCAAATGGTTCCAGCTTGGAATCGCGGGCTGCAGCAGATTGATTCTGTGCCGGTACTATTACAACTTTCTGTCCTCTTCTGTAATGAGAAGCCATATCCATACCTCAAACAGGATGGTGTCATTTAGCATAATAAATGTTAGCAAGAGCCGTTGTCAATACCCTTTCTAAAAAAATTAATTTTTTACCAATTGACAAATTCACATTCCCAATGATATTATAATAATATACGGCAAGTGGTTACCGTATTCCTAATCCATAATGAGAGGGTATGGAAAAATGGATACTCAGGAGGTATTAACCGGGACATTTTGCAGCGGGTTGCCTCAACTCGACAGCCTTTTGCAGGGTTTGCTGCCCGGTGATAACGTTGTCTGGCAGGTTGACCATCTCGATGATTACCCCTACTTTGCCGGCGCTTTTATCGAACAGTCTATCAAAGACGGTTATGACTGCATTTACCTCAGCTTTGCCGCACATTCACCTATTCTAAAACCGGTCGAGGGTTTGGAGATTATCAGAATCGACCCGGCACCCGGTTTCGATTATTTTTCGGGCGAGGTACATCGCATAATCGAAGAGCATGGCCGTAAGTGCTGCTATGTTTTCGACAGCCTCTCCGACCTGGTCGATGAATGGGCTACCGATGAACTGCTGGCCAACTTTTTCCAGGTTACCTGCCCTTTCCTTTATCAAATCGAAGCGGTAGCCTACTTTGCCCTACGCCGTGGTCAGCACGGCAACAGCGCCATATCCAGGATAAGAGAAACCACACAGGTGTTAATCGATGTGTATTGTGTTGAGAAGAATACCTATATTCAGCCGTTAAAAGTGGCCGGACGTTTCTCAAGGCAGATGTTCCTGCCGCACCTGATTGCTGCCGGGGTCTGGGAACCGGTAGCCCGCAGCGGTGATGCCGCCAGGCTGCTTTCTTCCGCGATTAAACAACCGTTAAACATCAGGAATGAATCGATAGCTCCCTGGGATTCCGTTTATCGTAAACTGCTTGAATATCACGAAACAGGCGGTGTATTTTCCAAAACAGAAATCCGGGAGTTAAAAGAAGCATTATCCCGTATGCTGATCGGAAACCACCGGAAACTGGTGCAGTTATCGAACCGTTATTTGACGCTTGAAAACCTGCTCCAGATACGTCAGCGTGTGATCGGTTCCGGCCGCATCGGAGGCAAATCGGCCGGGATGCTGCTGGCAAGAGGTGTTTTAAGTTCTAAAAAAGATACCTTTGATTATTCCAATGTACTGGAAGAACATGATTCGTTTTACATCGGCTCGGATGTCTTCTTTACATTCCTTATTAATAACGACCTCTTTTTAGACCGACTGGAACTTACAAGAAAAGGCAGCCTTTCATGGGACGAATTTGACAGGCTGGAGCAACGATTTCTGGCCGGGCACTTTAAAGATGAAATACTTGAACAGTTCCGCGGAATGATCGATTATTACGGGCAGGCGCCGATCATCGTGCGTTCCTCAAGCCTTTTAGAGGACGGATTTACCGACGCCTTTGCCGGAAAATACCGCAGCGAATTCTGCGCCAATCAGGGCAGCCCGGAATCCCGACTCAATGAACTTTTAAAGGCTATCAAGCTGGTCTATGCCAGCGCCTTAAACCCGGATGCGCTGGCTTACCGCAAAAAGCGCGGCTTTTCGGAAGGTGACGAACAAATGGCTATCCTGGTTCAAAGAGTATCGGGAACACCCTACCGTCAATACTTTTTTCCGCCCCTGGCCGGCGTTGCATTTTCACGCAATCTGTTTGCCTGGACCGACCGCATCGACCCGCAAAAAGGTATGATACGCCTGGTATTCGGCATGGGCACACGTGCCGTTAACCGCGTCAGCGGCGACTATCCCAGGATGATAGCTGTTAGCCATCCGGCAATCAGGCCGGAAACCGGAATAGAAGTATCAAAGTATTCCCAACGCATGGTAGACGTTATTAATACCGGCGAAAACAAATTCGAAACAATTCCATTTGTGAATATCAGCGCCGATTTGAATTTCCCGTCCATCGATATGTTTATATCGGATATATCTGATGGATTTGTAAAAGACTGGTTTATAAAACCTAAGGAAAGTAATAACCTGGTTTTAACCTTCAATAATGTCATCAACCGGACCGACCTTGTTAATATGCTGGGCGATATTTTAAATAAACTGGAAACAGCCTGGGAACAGCCGGTCGATATCGAATTCACAGCTTATGTCGATGGTGATAACAATGTCAAGATCAATCTGCTGCAATGCCGTTCTTTACATGTACCCAGCCTGGGCGGTGTTTGTGTCAGCATACCGAAAATTATGCCCAGGGAACAGGTGCTTTTCCGTTCAAACAGGGCTATCAATGCCGGTTTGGTAGAAAGTATCGGATACATCGTTTACATAGACCCTAAAGCCTATTCCGAAATAGCATCCATCGATACCAAAAAGAGTATCGGCAGAGTAATCGGCAAGCTTAATAAGTTGCTTTCATATAGTGATAAAAAACTAATGCTGATGGGGCCGGGGCGCTGGGGCAGTACCAATATAGAACTGGGTGTCAATGTCGGTTACGCCGATATAGATAACACGGCAGTGCTGGTAGAGATTGCGCGCGAAAAAGCCGGGCAGCGTCCGGAAGTATCCTACGGTACCCATTTTTTTCAGGACCTGATAGAATCGAACATTTTATATCTCCCGGTTTACCCGGATGATGAAAGCTCCGATTTTAATTCTGATTTCTTTCACAATTCAAAAAATGTACTGGCAGATATATTACCCGACATGAAAGAGTTCGTAAATACTATTACCGTGATTGACGTGCCGTTATCGGCAAACGGCGCCGCAGCTAAAGTTATCGCTGACCCGCAGAATCGGAATGCTATCTGCATTTTCGACAGAAGCGGTTTATCGAATATAAATTAATAAATGAGAGGGACAAAATGAATCTGCAACAACCGAATGCCAATGATGCCACCAAAAGCACCAACCGTTCCAAGAGTGTCGTACCGTCCAGCGGACTGTGTTCAAGATGTGTCGACGGGTGTACCGGAAACTGCGAGGTCTTTAAGGCCACCTTCCGCAGCCGCGAACTGATTTACCCGGGACCCTTCGGCGAGGTTACAGCCGGCGGTGACAAGAATTACCCGGTCGATTATTCTCATTTTAACATCCAGGGTTATGCGCTGGGAGCAAAAGGTTTGCCTGATAACGTTGACGGTAACTCCGATACAGCAGTTTTTCCGGCGGTAAATACCGAAACCGAATACGGCTGGGATAAAAAAGTTAAGATGCGCCTGCCCGTTTTTACCGGCGCTCTCGGCTCTACCGAAATTGCGCGCAAGAACTGGGAACACTTTGCTGTAGGCGCTGCCATCAGCGGCATCACGCTGGTTTGCGGAGAAAATGTCTGCGGTATCGACCCCAAACTGGAGTTGGACAGTAAAGGGAAAATAGTATCCGCTCCGGATATGGACAGGCGTATCGAAATTTACCGTCGATATTATAGCGGCTACGGTGAAATACTGGTGCAGATGAACGTTGAAGACACCCGGCTGGGTGTTGCAGAATATGTCAGTAAAAAGCACGGGCTGGATACCATCGAACTGAAATGGGGACAGGGCGCCAAGTGTATCGGCGGTGAAATCAAGGTTAACAGCCTGGAACGCGCCCTGGAATTACAGAGACGCGGTTACATCGTAACCCCCGACCCGTCGCATCCCATTAACCAGGCCAGTTTCCAGGACGGCTCATTAAAAGAATTCGAGCGTCATAGCAGACTCGGATTTATAGATGAAGAAGGTTTCTATGCCGAGGTTCAGAGATTGCGCGAACTCGGATTCAAACGTATAACCTTAAAAACCGGCGCCTACGGCTTACGCGAACTGGCAATGGCTATCAAATGGAGTTCGAAAGCCAAAATCGACCTGTTGACCATCGACGGTTCCGGCGGTGGTACCGGTATGAGCCCCTGGCGCATGATGGAGGAATGGGGTATGCCCAGCCTCTACCTGCATGCAGCCGCTTATGATTTCTGCAAGCGATTGGCTTACAGGGGAGAGAGAGTGCCCGATATTGCCTTTGCCGGCGGATTCTCCAGCGAGGACGGTATATTCAAGGCGCTGGCAATGGGTGCTCCCTTTACCAAAGCGGTATGCATGGGAAGAGCCTTGATGATTCCCGGTATGGTCGGCAAGAATATCGACCAGTGGATTAAAGAAAACAAGCTGCCCAACACCGTCAGCCAGTTCGGCTCTACACCGGAAGAGATATTCGTCTGCTACGAAGAAGTAAAGGATATTGTCGGCGCGGCTGAGATTAAAAATATTCCCTTAGGAGCCATCGGCATTTACAGTTACAGCGAGAAATTAAGAGTAGGTTTGCAGCAGATTATGGCCGGTGCACGCTGCTTCAGCTTGCCGGCAATCAGCCGTAAAGACCTGATGTCCTTGACAGAAGAGTGCGCCAGGGTAACCGGCATACCCTACCTGATGGATGCTTACCGCGAAGAAGCAATAGATATACTGGAGGGACGCAATAACGGCCACAAGGAGCTTGAATCGCTCGGTTCTTTATCGAATTATGCCGGGACTTCACGCCGCTTCAGGACTTATGAATAGATAAAGTAACGTTTTGAATTAACGACTGATAACACTAATTTAATATTCAGACCTGCTGTCAAGAACCCTGTGCCTGTTGGTGCCGGATGTTTGACAGTAGGTTTTCTTTTGCCTATAATATTCGGCAAGTGGTTGCCATCTGCCGGAGGTTTTTATGGGGTTTGAAACCCAGGATGTAGAACGTAAGGTATTAGCTATTCTTAATGCTTTAAAAGATTCCCCTACCGCTGTAGGTTCCACCGTAATCGCCAAAAGATTAAAAGAGATGGGAATCGATCTCAGTGAAAGAGCCGTCAGGTATCATCTCAGGTTAATGGATGAAAGAGGTCTCACCAGTTTGGCAGGCCGACGGGACGGCCGCGTAATCACAGAACTCGGAATATCGGAACTTAAAAAAGCCATGGTTACCCATAAAGTAGGTTCCGCTCTTACCAGGATTGAAACCCTCGCTTTCCGCACCGATTTCGACCTCGATAAATGCTCCGGTCTTATCCCGGTAAACATTTCCGTCTTCCGCAAGGAAGATTTCAATAAAGCCCTTAAATTTATGAAACCGGTCTTTCAATCGGTTTATTGCCTCAGCAAGCTTGTTTCCGTTGCAGGTGAAGGCGAATCCATCGGCGACTACATAGTACCCGAAGGTAAAAAAGCCATTGCTACCGTATGCAGTATCGCCGTTAACGGTTCACTTTTAAAAGCCGGCGTCCCGATAGATTCCAAATTCGGCGGTATTTTACAGATTAGAAATCACACCCCCTTGCGTTTTGTCGAATTGATTCACTATGAAGGCAGTTCACTGGACCCCTCCGAAATATTCATCAGGGCTAAAATGACTTCCGTATTGAAGGTAGCCGCAGACGGCAACGGTGAAATTCTGGCCAACTACCGCGAAATACCTTCCATTTGCCGCCCCTTAGCGGAAGAAGTTTCCGCCAAACTTGAAAAGGCCGGGCTGGGCGGAGTCTTTCTCTTGGGAAACGTCAGCGAGACTGTTTGTGAGACACCGATAGACTTAAACCGTGTCGGTGTAGTATTAATCGGCGGGTTGAACCCGGTTGCCGCAGCAGCCGAAGCCGGCATTAACAGCGAAAGCCACGCCATGAGCACTGTCGTCGATTATAAAACAATGTTTGATTTTTCACAGCTATAGAAATTAGAAAGTGCATTGTTCACTTTTAATTAATAATTTTCGTATTTTTTAAAGGAGAGGGAAACACATGTCAGGTATTAACCCGTTCGAAGTTGCCAAACAGCAGATAGACGCCTGCGCCAAAATTTTAAAATTGTCACCCAGCGTTACGACAATGCTCAAGACTCCCATGAGGGAGCTTCATGTGTCACTGCCGGTTAAAATGGATGACGGGTCAGTCAGAATCTTTCAAGGTTTCAGGGTTCAGTATAACGACGCCAGAGGCCCCGCAAAAGGCGGCATCCGCTTTCATCCGGATGAAACCATCGATACGGTCAGGGCTCTTTCTTCATGGATGACATGGAAAACGGCTCTTTTAGACCTGCCGCTGGGTGGAGGCAAGGGTGGGATTATCTGCAATCCCAAGGAATTATCAAACTCGGAACTCGAACGTTTAAGCCGCGCTTATATACGCGCTATCTATCAATTTGTCGGGCCGGAAAGAGATGTACCGGCGCCCGATGTTTACACCACTCCGCAGATTATGGCGTGGATGATGGATGAATATTCTGCCATTGCTGGAAAATCACAAATCGGCGTTATTACCGGTAAACCGTTACCCCTGGGCGGTTCCCCGGGACGCGGCGATGCCACCGCCAGGGGCGGAATGGTTACCATCAGGGAAGCCGCCAAGGCATTCGGTATAGACCTTTCGAAAGCCACTGTTGCAATACAGGGCTACGGAAACGCCGGCTACCACGCCGCCAGGTTATGCAAGGAACTGTTCGGCTCAAAGATTCTCGCCGTCTGCGACAGCAAGGGCGGCGTCTGCTGCAAGTGCGACGCCCCGGGCATCGACCCCGCTGCCGCCTATGACTGTAAAAATACTACCAGCTCGGTTTGCAACCTTCCCGGCATGCTCCAGATTTCAAATGAAGAACTGTTGGAACTTGAAGTAGATATCCTCATACCGGCTGCGGTAGAGAACTGTATCACCGACAAGAACGTCGGAAAAGTTAAGGCCAAAATTGTTGCCGAGCTCTCCAACGGCCCCACCACCCCGGAAGCCGATGATATCCTGTACAAGAACGGCGTTCACGTCATACCCGATTTCCTGTGCAATGCCGGCGGCGTAACCGTTTCCTACTTCGAAATGGTGCAAAACTTCTATATGTATACCTGGGAAGAATCGGAAGTTCGTGAGAAGCTGGATAAGAAAATGACTGCCGCCTATCATTCCGTACTGGATACCAGCAAGGAATACAAGATAAATATGCGCCAGGCAGCTTATGTCAGGGCAGTAGAACGCGTGGTTGAAGCCATGAAGCTCAGGGGATGGATATAGCTTAATACTAATCGATTTTTGTATATCCTGATATTGTTATTGCGCTATCCATCCTGCTAATACAGGATGGATAGTTTTTTACCGGTTTACGCATTATATCAATGGATTACTTGTGGTAACATTAACATATCGGTTACAATTTCTATAATATTTTGAAAGCCAAAGCAAAATAAATACTATCAAGGAGCTTTAATGGCTACCAGAATCAGCAATATTTTAAATGAATATAACAGCGAAAGAAGAAACCTGATTCCCATTCTTCAGCAAGTTCAGGAAGAAGAAAAATTCCTGTCCGCAGAAGCACTTGCTGAAATAAGCAGCTACCTGGGCATATCGCAAAACGATATTTACAGTGTTGCCAGCTTCTATTCACAGTTCCGCTTTATAAAACCAGGCTTACATACCATTAAGGTCTGCCAGGGTACCGCCTGCCATGTGCGCGGCGGAGCCAGAGTACTGGAAACGGTAGAGCGGGAATTGAAGATTAAGCCGGGGCAAACTACCGCAGACGGCAAATACTCCCTGGAAACCGTCGCCTGTATCGGCGCATGTGCACTTGCCCCGACCATGGTTGTCGATAGCGAGGTGCAGCGCAACATGACACCTCAAAAAGTGACAGATTTATTAAATGCCAAAAATAAGGCGGCCGATGATGCCAAATAATAAGGATTACACCATCTTTATATGCGAAGGTACCGGATGTGTCTCCGGTAAATCCCACGAAATACGGCAGGCTCTTGAGCAAAAGACGGCAGAACTGGGTTTAAAAAATGTAAAAGTGGATTTTACCGGCTGCCACGGTTTCTGCGAACAGGGGCCCATCGCCATAGTCGAACCTGACGGCATTTTTTATACACACCTTACCGTTAACGATGTCGAAGAAATAGTTCAGTCACATCTTAAGGACGGCAAACCGGTCGAGAGGCTGTTTTTTAAAGACCCGGTCAGCAATAACCCGATTCCCTACTATAAGGACATCAACTTCTACCGCAAACAACAGCGCATCATACTGCGCAACTGCGGCCATATTAACCCGGAGAGAATTGAAGATTATATGGAGCGTGAGGGTTACAATGCGCTGAAAAAAGTGTTAACTGAAATGACCCCGCTGGAGGTTATCGATGAAGTAAAGAAATCGGGCTTGCGCGGCCGGGGCGGAGCCGGTTTTTCAACCGGAATGAAGTGGGAACTCTGTTACAAAGAACAGAGCGATATTAAATACATGATATGCAACGCCGATGAGGGCGACCCCGGCGCATTTATGGACAGAAGCATTATGGAAGCCGACCCGCATACCGTTATCGAGGGAATGACCATCGCGGCCTATGCCATCGGAGCAAGCGAAGGATATATCTACATCCGTGCCGAATACCCGCTGGCGGTTAAGAGATTAAGAATCGCTTTAAAACAGGCTGAAGAACATGGTTTCCTTGGCAACAATATTCTCGGTTCCGCTTTCAGTTTTAAGATACATGTAAATGAAGGCGCCGGCGCCTTTGTCTGCGGTGAAGAAACCGCCCTGATGGCATCTATCGAAGGCAAACGCGGCATGCCCCGCTCCCGTCCCCCCTTTCCGGCGCAATCCGGCTTATGGGGTAAACCGTCAACCATAAATAACGTTAAGTCGCTGGCTTCCGTGCCGGTTATCATAAACAAGGGCGCCGACTGGTATAACAAGATCGGTACTGAAAAAAGCAAGGGCACTGCCGTTTTCGCTTTAACCGGAAAGATTGCCAACAGCGGCCTGGTTGAAGTACCGATGGGAATGACCCTTCGCGAGATAATCTACGATATCGGCGGCGGTCTTATCGGCGGCAAGGATTTTAAAGCCGTCCAAAACGGAGGACCTTCCGGCGGCTGTTTACCGGCCGGCGCACTCGATTTACCGGTGGATTATGAAAGGCTGGCGGCTGCCGGCGCCATCATGGGTTCCGGCGGTATGATAGTGGTCGATTCGCAAACCTGCATGGTAGACCTCGCCAAATACTTCCTTTCGTTTACTCAAGCCGAATCCTGCGGCAAGTGCGTTATGTGCCGCGAGGGAACGCTGCAGATGTTAAAGATACTTGAGGATATTACGGAGGGAAGGGGCAAAGAGGAAGACATCGACCTCCTTTTGGAACTGGCAAAAGCAATACAAGCCGGGTCACTATGTGCTCTCGGAGGGACTTCTCCCAACCCGGTTCTGACTACAATACGATACTTTAGAGACGAATATGAAGCGCATATCAGAGAAAAGCGATGCCCGGCACTGGTTTGCAAAAATCTGATTAACTTTTATATCCTGCCCGACAAGTGCCAAGGCTGCGGCATCTGCAAGAGGGGCTGCCCGGCTGACGCCATATCCGGCGATAAGCGCATGATACATATCATAGACCAGCAGAAGTGTATCAAGTGCGGCAACTGCCTGGATGTCTGCCCTGAACGTTTCGATGCTGTTACCAAAGTCAGCGGCGAAAAGATTGAAACCCCGAATGAGCTGATTCCGGTCGGCAGCTGGCAAAATACTGAATCCGAGGAAAAACTGTGAATACTATCACTTTAAATATTGACGGTAAAGATGTAAAGAGCGAATCGGGAAAGACTGTACTGGAAGCAGCGCTGGATAACGGTATTTATATACCCACCCTCTGCTACCACCCCGATTTAAGCCCGTTCGGAGCCTGCAGATTATGCATTGTACAGGTTGAAGGTCTGCGCGGATTGCCCACTTCCTGCACTACTATTGTCAAAGATGGAATGGTGGTTAAAACGGACACACCTGATATCAAACGGGTACGCAGGATGGCCATGGAACTGATACTGGCCGCCCATCCTGATGATTGCCTCGTTTGTTCGCAAAACCTTAACTGCGAATTGCAGGCGGTAGCCCAGTATATAGGAGTAGACCAAAAACGGCTGAAAACCAGCATTAACGAGCGGCCTGTAAACACCGCTAACCCGCTCTTTAATCATGATATGAGCAAGTGCATCCTGTGCGGACGCTGCGTCAGAGCCTGCTACGAACTAAGAGGTGTGGGTATTCTGTCATTTATCAATAGAGGCAAGGAAACCTATGTCGGTACCGCTTTCGATAAACCGCTGGCTGAAGCCGAATGCCGCTTCTGCGGAGCCTGCATCGAGGTCTGCCCGACCGGAGCTTTAACCGATAAAGACGGTTTTATCAGGAAAGGCAATCGCGAATCCGCGCTTGTTCCCTGCCGTAATACATGCCCGGCTGGCATAGATGTTCCTCGCTATATCAGGTTTATTACCGAAAACAAATATGCCGAAGCGCACGCCGTTATCAGGGAGAAAGTGCCCTTCCCCAAATCGCTGGGTTATGCCTGTAATCACCCCTGCGAAGAGGTTTGCCGCCGCAAGGATATCAACGAAGCCATTTCGATTAAGGGATTAAAGAGATTCGCCGCCGAAACTGACCAGACAAGCTGGGGCGATGATATAAATATCGCAGAATCGACAGGAAAACGCGTTGCCGTTGTCGGCGCCGGGCCTGCCGGATTGACGGCCGCCTTTTACCTTTCCAAGCTGGGGCATAAAGTTACCGTTTTCGAAGCCCTGCCGGTTGCCGGCGGTATGTTAAAGGTGGGCATCCCCGAATACAGGCTTCCCAAGACAGTGCTCGATGATGAAATCAGGCAAATGGCAAAAGCCGGTTTCGAGATAAAGACGAATCATAAAATCGAATCGACGGATGACTTATTTAAACAGGGTTATCATGCCGTTTACCTTACCGTCGGCGCACACAAGGATATCAAGATGGGTGTCGATGGTGAGGATAATAAAGGGGTTGTAGACGCTATCACCTTCCTGAGGGATATCAGCCTCGGCAAACCGGTTAAAACGGGTGACAGGGTAGCCGTTATCGGCGGAGGCAATGTCGCCACCGATGCCGCACGTTCCGCCATCAGGCTCGGCGCCAAACAGGTCGATATGATTTACCGCCGCACGCTCAAGGAAATGCCGGCCAGCGACGAGGAAATCGAGGGGTGTGTAGAAGAGGGCGTCAACATGGTTTACCTTGCCGCACCCGATAAGATATTGAAAGACGGAAAAACTTTAAAACTCCAATGCGTCCGTATGCAACTGGGCGAACCGGATGCTTCCGGAAGGCAAAAACCTGTTCCCATCGAGGGCAGCCAGTTTACCGAAAGCTATGACACTGTTATCTCTGCCATCGGTCAGACTGCCGATGTACCTGACGGGTTTAATATCGAGTGCGCCAAAGGCAACAGGCTTCCGGTGGGAAAAGACCATGCCACCATTAGAGAGGGCATATTCGGCGGAGGCGATGCCGCAAGCGGCCCGGCCACTATAATCGAAGCCATCGCTTCGGGCAGACAGGGTGCTATTGCCATAGATAAATACCTGGGAGGCAAAGGCATTATAGATGAGCAGTTAGCCCCGCCAAGCGAACCGTGCGACTGCATCGGCTGTGAAAAAGGCTTTGCCGCACAAGCACGCCAAGAACTGCCTTTAATCGATATTGCAGAAAGAAAAACCAGCTTCGAGGTCGTGGAAAACAACTTCAGCGAGGATGCGGCAGTTAAGGAAGCGAATAGATGTTTGCAATGCGATTTGAGGTTAAAGATTTCGTCGGTCAAATTCCCGCCGAAGCGTGAGACCACCAAGGGGAGATAGGATTATACTGTCATTGCGAATCTTTCCGAAGGAAAGTGAAGCAATCTCTACCGCTGAATACAATATGGCTATCGTATTTATTAAGCTGTAGGGGCGACCAATGGTCGCCCGCCCTTATG
>CAZJMW010000005.1:0-3070 GCA_964547375.1 uncultured Dehalococcoidales bacterium
TGTTCCCTTCTCTCGCGGCGGACAACCCTCAGCTTCTCCAATTCCCTGACTCTTCCCTCATTGCGGGTACGGCGCGCTTCGACGCCTTGACGAATCCATTGTTCTTCCTTTTTCAGTTTCTTATCGAACAGGGCATTACGGATTGCTTCATCTTCCCGTGCCGCTTCGCGTCTATTTAGAAAAGTTGCGTAATCACACGATTGGTCGAAGAGCTTGCCGCGGTCGATTTCCACGATGCGTGTAGCAATATTTTGCAGGAAGGTGCGGTCATGGGTAACAAGTATAACTGCTCCTGTAAACCGCAATAGTATATCCTCTAGCCGCTTGACCGACTCGATATCCAAATGGTTTGTGGGTTCGTCCAGTAAAAGCACATCCGGTTCGGCCACCAGCGCCTGCCCCAGCATTACCTGTCGCTTCATACCGGCGGAAAGGTCGTTAAAAATCCGTTCTTTATCCAGCCCCAGTTGAGAGATGGTTTTTTCAACCTGCCGATGAAGTTCCATATCATCTTTTATTTCTTTTGTATCTTTATTAAGCCCTTTTTCCACAATTTCGAGCACACTACCCTGCATGTCACCCGGTACCGTCTGGTCAAGATAGGCGCAGCGGATGCCTTTCTGGATAATGACAGTGCCTGAATCCGGCTTGATTATTCCCGCAATCAGTTTGAGCAGGGTAGATTTTCCCGAACCGTTGCGTCCCATCAAGGCAATTTTTTCTCCCTGCTCGATGCTGAAACCGATTTCATCGAATAGCAAGTTGTCGCTGAAAGTCAGGGTAATATTTTGTGTGTTTATAAACGCCATTAACTGTAATGTCTCCTTGTGGAAAATACTACTTCCCGTTGCGGATTGCCTGGATAAGACTGTCAAGAGCCTGTAAAAACCGTGAGCGATCTTTTTTACCGAAGGCCGGTGGGCCGCCCGTAACTAAACCGATATCGCGCAGATGAGTCATCAAATCACGGGTTGCCAGGGTATCGCCGATCGAACTCTCCGTGAAGACTAGTCCTCTGGGGCTTAATATCCGCGCTCCTTTTATCACTGTACGTGAAGCAAGGGGGATATCGGCGGTTATCACGATATCATCTTTATTAACTTTCTCTGTAATCCAGTCATCGACGGCGTCCTGTCCATTGTCAGCTACAACCAGCTCAATGTGCTCTTCATCAGGTATATTAAAAGCCTTATTGGTTACCAGTACGACCTCTAAATCATATCGTCCGGCGACACGGTAAATCTCTTGTTTAACCGGGCAGCTATCGGCATCGACATATATTTTAAACATGTTTTATTCTTTCAACGGGGATGTAGTGAAGACCGGCCTATTTAATTTCCTGAACACGCCCGACCTGGCCGTTTTGAAGTCGGACTTTGATGCCGCGGGGGTGAACCGCAGAGTTAGTCAATATATCTTTAACTATCCCTTCGGTCAGCTTTCCTGAGCGCTGGTCTTCTTTTAATACTATCGAGACCCGTAAGCCGGGTTTAATTGCTATACGCTGTGTTCCATTCATTATTATGATGATTCCGCCTTTCTCATAAATCATACCATATTGAGAAATTATAGACGCTGGCAGCTATAATATATGTAATCATTTTAAGTAAAGGATAACTATGGATACTGATGGAAACAATCCTGTAATAAATCCGCAAATGTTAATTGAACTGACAAGGGTTAAAATGCCATTCGGGAAATACGCCGGGCGGTTGCTTTGCGACCTGCCTGAGCCTTACCTGGTATGGTTTCGCCAAAAGGGTTTTCCGGCCGGTAAGCTGGGAGAGCAACTTTCCGCTATCTATGAAATCAAGGCTAATGGATTGGAGTATCTTTTAAAACCCCTCAGAAAATAGCTTTTAGTATAGCGATATTAGATGTATAATTGGAAAGGATTTTCAAATTCGTCTGACTTTAAAATAATTTGCTAAGGGGTAATAAAAATTGAAAAGCCTTGTTATTTACGATTCCATGTATGGAAATACAGAGATAATTGCAAAGTCTATTGCTGAGGGAATTTCGGGAGATGTTAAGGTTATGAAAGCCGGGGACGCCGGGATTTCGGATATCAGCGATGTTGATTTACTGGTAGTAGGTTCACCTACTCAGGGCGGCAGGCAAACCAAACCTTCGGAAGCGTTTTTAAATTCAATTTCAGGTCGGATTAAAAAAGGAACGAAAATTGCTGTCTTCGATACAAGGATGCCTGCAAAATGGGTTAAAATATTCGGCTTTGCAGCCGTAAAACTGGCGGATTACTTTAAGAAAGAGGGCTTTGAAATAGTGGTGCCGACTGAACCCTTCATGGTAGAAAGCGCCAAGGGGCCTCTAAAAGAGGGCGAACAGGTAAGGGCGTTAGAGTGGGGCAGGAATATTAAAAATATTTTAAACGGATAGCTCTAAATTATTTATCCGTTTTTAATGTTACCTGAATATTCTTATCTTTTATCGATACGTCTGAGACGTCGGGCAAAATTTTAAGTTTATCGGCAAGCGGCATCTCCTCATCCAGTTTAACATGGATAACTGTATCCTTGTTTACCTCGCCGCCGATAAAGAGCATTCTAACCTTATCGATTTTATTCAGTTCGTCGCCCAGCAATTTAATCCTGTGAGAGTCGGCTGGTGATTTTACCGCAATCCTGACTATTCCGCTAAAAAGAACCTCTTTAGATTTCAGGGAAGTTTCCTTGTAGGTTATCACCTCATCTCTGACCTCGTTAGCAAGTACGGTAAGTGTTTCGGCTTTTTCTTCTGTAATTATATTATCGTCCGTATGTGCCAAAACCTCATCATTTTTTGCTTCTTCAGTTGTATTTACGGGTTCCTTTATGATTGTGTGTTTTTCTTCAAGTGATTCAACAGTAACTGATACATCCTCTTTGACTTCTTCTGCTATTGATTCTTTTGTCTGAATCAAACCTTCCTCTTCCCGGGTTTCTTTAAATGTATCCTCAGGCATTACACTTTGTGTTTCATCGGTAGATTCTATGCTTAAAGCATCCGCGTTTCCTTCTTCAGCTATCGGTTCTTCTGCCTGGAAGTTTTCTACTTCGTCTACAGGTTTATT
>CAZJMW010000005.1:3170-33807 GCA_964547375.1 uncultured Dehalococcoidales bacterium
CTTCAGCTATCGGTTCTTCTGCCTGGAAGTTTTCTACTTCGTCTACAGGTTTATTGACGGATTCGTATTCATCTTTAACTTTTTCACAAGTTGCCGCAGGCTCGGAGGCTTGAATTAAGACGTCTTGGGTTTGAACCTCGACTGTTTTTTCAGCAGATACAGGTATTAACGGTTCCGTCTTTTCGACAGATGCAATAGAAACCGGTTCTATCATACCGGCTTTAGATACCTCGACAGATTCTGCCAAATCCGCTTTGTCAGCAACCGGCATCACTTCTTGCGGTTCGGTGATTGCTTCATTAGCGTGTTGCGCATCGATATCTACGGTGGTAACGTCTTCATGCGGTATACTTTGCTCTTCGGCAACTTCGAATACCCGCGTTATTGTTTCAGGACCAACAACATCTTCTTCAATCGGGGCATCCTCTTTTTCTTCAGAAATAGGACACAATTCAGTTTCAGTTTCATTTAATACAGTCTGTTCTTCAATTATTGATGAGTTCGTAGCTTCCAGAGATGAATGAACATTTTCCTGCTGTGTATTTTCGAAATCTGCCGTTAGTGCGCTATTTTCTCGTTCAGATATCGGCGTACCTTTTTTAATACTCTTGATGTCCTGTTCAGCCTGTTTTTTTATATCTGCAAGATGACTTCGATAATTCTTCCTGACCTCTCCAACCGTATTTCTATAATGGATATCAGCATCATTAATGGCTTTAATACGTGTATTTTGAGCACTGATAATAGTACGCACCCTGGTGCGTTTTTGTAATTCCTCTTCTTTTACAATATCCCTGTAAGCAATGTCGAGGAATTTTTGCCTGGCGTGTTTTTCTTCAAACAGGGCATCATCAATAGTTTTTTCGGTATCGTACCTGGATTTTTGTATTTTTTTCAAGGTCTCATGCTTGATTTTTTGTTCAGTGTGTTTATCTGCTCCTGCGATTTTTGCCGCTTCTTCATCATGGGCTTCCCTGATAGTTCTTTTTTCCAGATTTCTCGCTTCATTTACATTATCGAGCATTGTCCTGTGTATTTCGTCAAGTCTATTTCTATTCGTTTCCCTGATATTTTTTAAGGAACTATCGAACTGTTTTTTCATTTCTTGCAGCGTACGTGTTTCTGTCTCTTTTGCTGATGCTATTTCACGCTCCCTTGTTTCTGCTGCATCTTTAAGCGCACGACGTGCTTCGGCATCAGCTTTAATAAGAGCGTCTTTTTCGTCCCGACGAACTTTCTTTATTTCTGCTTTTACATTTACGGGCTTGTTATTTATTGCAGACAATTTTATCCTCTATATGATTATTACAGATAACGTTTATTGTGAATAAGTATAAGCACGGTAATAGGGACTGTCAATACATTGTAAAATAATTGCTCTGACAAGTCAGTTTAGGGGGCCGCATTATTTTTGGAGTACTCATAGAATTATTATAACGCACACATTTTAAGTGTGAGGAATAAGCAGTAGTATATTAAAGTTAAAATGGATTAGTTTATATTACCGACAGCGATGTTATAGCTGTTTTCCAGTATGGATATCGCTTCCAGCAACGATTCCAATACCTTGCCGGAATTACTAAGTGTAGCGTTATATAATGTCATTATATTGTTATATAGTGTATCAACCAGTTCCTGATTACTGAGGTTAGAGACATAGGAAGGGGGATTCCATACAAAAAATTGATCACTCGATGTCTGTGCCTGCGTAATGCTTTCGGGGACCGGATATGCATCGGCTCCTGCGGCAGTAACTGTTTTGGTAACAGTAATAGTCCCCATTTCCCGAGTGGAAGTAGATTCGGTTTTCGTAATGTGTTTATTGGGAGTATCAGTATCCTCAGGAGCAAGCCATTGCGTTTCGGTTGATGTTATTGTAAGCACGCCAGCTACCGCTTCTGCCCCCTGTTCCACAAAGGCCGATAAATTATCTGTCGGTGAAATACTGTACATCAGCGCTAACTGATTTTGCATTATAAATGATGATTTTTCCATAGCTTCCACGTTACTTGCAGAAGCCATGGCCACAATTTCATTAACACGCTTGCCGACAAATTCAGAATATAACTCAGCTTTACCTGCGGCATCGAAGGTAAAAAACAATTGTACCTGTTCAGAGGCTCGTTTTACATTATAGAGGGAATCACTGGGCATACTATTACTGGCGGCTGCTACTGTTCCGCCTCCCGAAAGCAACATGACGATGCAAAGAGATAAGGCCATCGGCGCCCATCCAAGCCTGAATTTAAATGACGACCTCTTGGGTGCGTTAGAGGTATTCATACTTGAGGTTAACCGATATCTTAAAGCAGCCTTGAAATCCGGTCGCGCCTCAATGGAATTTATTGCCTTATGCGTTTGCATTGATAAATCTAGCAATGATTTTAATTCATCACGATATTCAGGGTAATCCGCAAGACATTGCTCTACGGATTTACCCTCCGTGAGAATCTTTTCAAGGCAAACATCCAGTGCATTTTCTATAGAGTTATTATTTTTCTTAAACATTATCATCTACCATCATTATTTTTCTCAGAGCAAGTATGGCACTATGCTGCAATGCTTTTACTGCACCCTGTGTTTTTCCCATAATACGGGCGACTTCAGCAATAGGCAGTTCTCCGGCAAAACGAAGTGTTATTACTTCCTGTTGTGCCGATGTCAATTTTTTGGAAGCTTCCAGTAATCTTTCAACATCTGCTTTATCCTCTATCGACTTTTCAGGGTCGCAATCAGAAACCGCCATAAACTCATATAGCGGAGTCGTCGCCTGTCGGGATTGTTTCCTGTAATAGTCTATTACCTGATTGTGAGCTATTCTAAACAACCAGGCCGAAAAAGGAACATCCTTCCACTTATAGGTGGAAATCGACTGCAGTGCTTTAATAAACACCTGTTGTGTCATATCTTCAGCCTCAACTTTACTGCCAACCTTTAGAGATAAATAACGATAAATTTTATCGAAGTTTTGCTCATAAAGCTTGGCAAAAGCCTCTTGATTGCACTTTTGTGCTTGAAGTACCAGGCTCTGCTCTTCCTGCACCCGACAACTCCTTACCGTTTAAACTCAACCGGATTACTGCTCCGAGAGAGTAAACCGGTACATTGGTGTTACCACGTGCAATAATTATAACGAAGCAATTAATAAAAGGATAGTTTTATTGCACTAAAAAATATTCTTATAATTCAGGTTTGAATATTTATATTATAAAAAAAATAATGTATAGTATAGTATAAGGTAGTAAAATAAAGATAGTATACTTATGGTTAAGAAAGGCCAACAATGGAATATAATGATATTGAGCCGATGCTAACGACAAGTGAGGTCGCCAAAAAATTGAATTTGCATGTCAATACTATCAGGCGCTGGAGTAATAACGGGATACTAAAAGCCTACCGAATTGGAACCAGGGGCGACCGGCGGTTTAAAAAACAGGATGTAGACGACCTGTTATTAAAAAGTAGTACTATTAGATAGAACACTGAATGCAACTATTTGTATTTTGAAAGGGGTTACAAGTGGCTAAAACAAAGGTAATGATAATAGATGAACAACCTTTTTTCCGGGCCGGGGTTCGACAGGCCTTGTCTGAACAGGGGAACTTTGAAATATCGGAATGTAATCCGGACCATGATACTCTGATTACAATTGAAGCTCAATCACCCGACATTGTACTTCTTGGTTCCGACCTCGCAACACATAGCGGGCTGGAGCTTGGCAAAAAGATAGCCAGAAACTTTCCAAACACCAAGGTTATAATCCTTAGCCCGGACCCCAACGATGAAGAGTTATTTAATGTTATCAGGAGTGCAGCGGTAGCATGCTTAAAAAAGAACGCTTCTTCTGAAGAATTGCTGGATACAATAAATAAGGCATCCAGGGGCGAATATCCGATTAACGAAACATTTTTATCAAGACCTCAGATAGCACAGCAGGTGTTAAAACAATTCGAGGATATGTCTTCTATAGGCGCTCATGCCGAGAATGTAGTAGCCGCATTGACCAAAAGAGAACAGCAGATATTAAAATATATTTCTGATGGCAATACCAATAAGCAAATTGCCAATACTCTTTCGATAAGCGAACAGACAATTAAGAACCATGTCAGCGCCATTCTCCGTAAATTAAATGCTAATGACCGGGCGCATGCGGTGGTTTTAGCCATAAAGAACGGCTTTATAAAACTCAGCTAGATCGTTTTTTATCCTTGCTATATTAAATGTATTCGAAAAAAGCACAACTTTAAACGCGTGAGTCATATAAGAATATATAATTAACTTTACAGATAATTTTATATGGATGGACAAGTTGGATAATAGCAGTTCCGAAGGTAATAATGTTATAAAAACGGGTAATACTGATAGTATTGATGAACCTGTTATTGATTCCAATAGCAGGCAATTGCGTCAAAGGGTACAACCTGAAGCAATAAGGCTTATTCCGGAAAACATGGCCAGAAAGCATAATGCCATCCCGGTATCTATATATGGAAAAACACTCGAGGTAGCAATGTCGGACCCATCCGACATACTTACCATCGAAGCGTATTCCATTCAAAGCAAGATGAGGATAAAGCCTGTAATTGCTTCCGTCAAGGATATAAAGGAAGCAATCGATTTCAATTATAAGGCCTTCGGTGAAATTGAAAAACACATTTCCACCATCTCCTCGGGCGCGAAAAAAAAAGAAGAAAAGCAGTCTTACGATAATGTTATCGATGCCCCTATTGTACAGGCATTAAATTTAATAATTTCCGAAGCTATAAAAGCCCGTGCATCGGATATTCATGTCGAGCCGGCTGAAAAAAGACTGAGGGTCAGATATAGAATCGACGGCACTCTTCAGGATATGATGTCTTTGCCTATGGACCTGCATTCCGCTCTTATATCGCGCATAAAAATTCTCTCCAGTATGAATATAGCCGACCACTTCCGTGCACAGGACGGTCAATTTTCCATGGAATTCAGCGGAAGACAAATCGATATCAGGGTAGCTACAACTCCCACCGTTAACGGGGAAATGGCTGTTTTACGTCTTCTTGATAAATCTACAGCCATGATAGGTTTAGCAGACCTTGGTATGCTTCCCGATAGCCGGAAGAAATTTGAGCACCTTTTAAAAATCCCTTACGGCATGATACTGGTATGCGGGCCAACAGGTGCCGGTAAAACTACCACATTATATGCTGCTGTAAATTCTCTGGATACTGTGGGCAGAAACATTGTTACCATAGAAGAACCGGCCGAATATCGTTTTGATAACATCAATCAGATTCAGGTCAATCAGCAGGCCGGGATAACTTTCGCCAGCGGACTGCGTTCAATATTAAGGCTTGACCCGGATGTTATACTAGTAGGTGAAATCCGTGATAGCGAAACAGCAAGGATTGCAGTACAATCTGCGCTCACCGGTCATTTACTGCTTTCCTCTATCCATGCCAACGATGCCGTCGGAGTTATTTTCCGCTTAATCGACCTTGGTGTCGAACCGTTCCTGATTGCATCCTCTGTAATAGGAGTTCTATCACAAAGAATGGTTAGAAAAATATGCCCATACTGCCAGCAGGAAATCGAAGCACCGATGCTGGAACAGATTGCCTATGAAAAGGAATTGGGTAAGCCGCGTTCAAGGTTTAAATACGGTTCGGGATGCAAGGCCTGTGCATATACCGGATACCTGAAGCGTACCGGTATCTTTGAAATACTCACCATGAGCGATACTGTCAGGAGGTTGATTGTTAAAGGCGTCAATCCCAGCGATATCAAAGAACAAGCCATCAAAGAAGGAATGATTACCATGGTGAATGATGGTATGCGAAAAGTTGAACAGGGTATTACTACTCCGTCAGAAATATTAAGAACTGCCTATAATGAATTGGAAATGTGAGGTATATGCAAATGGTTTATTCTTACGTGGCATATACCAGCGAAAAAAAAATTATTCAGGGTAATATTACGGCAGATGACGAAGTAAACGCAAGAAAGCTTTTAAGCGTTAGCGGATATCAGGTCCTCAGTATTAAAGAGAAATCCTCTTTCATTAATTGGAAAATTCTAAACACCAACTTAAGCGGCATTAAGCAAAAAGAAATCGTTATGTTCTCGCGACAGCTGGCTCTTCTTTTGGAAACGGGAACAGATATTGTTACCGCTATCGATTTGCTTAAAGACCAGGTGGGTGATAAAACACTGAGTGGTATCCTGGGAGAGGTTGTAGATAGCATACGAAGCGGTAACTCATTATCGGCGGCTATGAGCAAACATCCAAAGGCGTTCTTGAATATTTACCGTAAAACAATTGCTGCCGGTGAACAAGGCGGCAATCTTGAAACAGTACTAAGGCAGATGGCGGATTATCTTGAAAGACAGGTCGAAACAAAAAAGAAACTTAAAAATGCCCTGACATATCCGATTATAGTATCGCTTGTTGCAGTGGTTGTTGTGGCTGTAATCGTATTATTTGTATTACCAACATTTCTCAATCTCTATTCCTCTTTCGGAGTTGAAGTCCCCGCTTTACTATCCGTACTGCAGGATACTATAGAATGGTTACAAAACAATATACTAATCCTGATAGCTATAATAGCTGCGTTAATCCTCTCATTTTTTGTGTATATCCGTACCAAAAGCGGCAGATATCGCTATGACAGGCTTAAACTGAAACTGCCGGTTATCGGACGAGTATTACAGTTGGTTGAACTGGCACAAGCGTCACGTACCCTGTCTATGCTTTTTCGTGTCGGAATACCATTGCCGGATATTTTGAATATGGTTATTGTCGGAACTGAAAACGTATTTGTATCCGAGGCCTTTGAAAAAGTACAGCATGAATTAATAAGAGGAAAAGGGATATCTACCCCAATGAAAAATGATAGCTTTTTTCTCCCGCTAATGGTACAGATGGTTGCTGTCGGTGAAGGAACCGGAAACCTTGATAAAACACTGTCGACTGTCGCTGAAAGCTATGAAGCAGAAGCTGCTGAACGGACCACTGCTGCTCTTGGTATGATTCAACCCATACTAACTATATTAATAGGTTTGGTTGTCGGTTTTGTAGCAGTGATTATGGTTACGGCAATGTATTCAATGTATGGACAAATGTAATCGGTTGATAAAAGTCATCTCCCTCATGAGCGGAATTTCTTATAATGATTGATGATGGAAGAGGGTTTCTATGAGGGGTTTTTACCGCATTAGCAGAAAAGAAAAGGGATTTACTTTAATTGAGGTAATTGTCTCTCTGGCTATTATTTCGGTGATTGTAATTGCTTTTTTTACTGCCATAGCAACTACAGGCAAAGCACTTCTGACTCTACAGGAAAAAACAATCGCCGACAGTATTGCACAGAGTGTCATTGAAACAGTTAAACAGATGACATACACCTCTACCGATGGTACTCATATATATATAACCGGACAGGATACTGCATCATTTATACTTGAAAATCCTAATTATAGTGTTTGGAGTGTCACCGACTGGAGCGGCAGTGAAAAGACATTAATAGAAGGAGTTATCGCTGTTAATTGGGATATCAACACTAACAGCTTGGTTAATATTGATAATAAACTTCAACGCATTGAAGTTATAATAAAAAACGGAACTAAAGAAGTTGTCACGCTTGAAAGCTATAAGGTTGACAGGTGATTATAAAAAAGGCATCGCAAAAGGGGTTTACTCTCATTGAGCTGTTGATTGCTTTAGCTGTAGGTTCTTTACTACTGGCAGGATTGTCAGGAGCTTTATACCAGTTATTGGCTACAAGCAGTAGCAGCACTAACAATATGATGGCTTTAAACCAGGTGCAGAATACCGGGTACTGGATCAGCAGGGATATCAAACAATCCAAAATAGAAGACACCATTATTGACAGTGACTCGCAGACACCTGAAATATTTTCCGCGATCTGGGATGAGTTGTCATTTGATACGGAATTGGAAAAAAGTGGCCATAAGGTTATCTACCGGCTCGAAAACGGCAATTTGTACAGGGATTACTATATAACGGAAGTGAGTTTGCCGTTTGAAACCGCCGTTGAAGATTATATTTATTCGCTTGTAAAGACTACTCTTATTGCAAAGTTCATAGATAGCAGTCTTTCATTGGTTAAAAATGAAACTGTTATTTTAAATGTATCCGCTACTATCGATGGCTGGAAGACCGGGAGTGCAGAAAGAACTTTTATTATTGAAAACAGGGTGAGTTAGCTTAAAGAGATATGGTAAAAAATCTGAGTATTATAATTGACCGGATGAAGAAAAAACTCTCAATAGAAAGAGAATCGGGCTACGTTCTTGTAGTCACTCTTGTATTTCTGGCTCTCGGGGCATTGCTAATAACCCCGGTGGCATCCTTGATGATGACAAATATGAAAACAAGTAATGCTACGGAGCTTATGACCGATACGTTTTATGCAGCTGATTCCGGCATGGAATATGCTCTCTTTTATGTGATTAACAATACGGACTCTTTGCCGGATTCAAACAGCCCGACTCTTGATATTTCTTTTAATACCAGTATTAACGGCGCCTCCGTTGAAACAACAATTATATATGTAACCGAAGGTATTTATAATATCATAGTTGAAGCGAACAAGTTTGAACTCGAAGGATACCAGACAATAATCAGTTCCTATATAAATATAGGATTCGATACAGACAGTGTGGATATTTTCCGTGATGTTATTACAACTATAGGCGGAGGAATAACATCGGGAAGCAATACCAGGATAACAGGAAACATTTTTTCCAATAAGAGTTTCAGTTTAACCGGTTCCTCCGTAGTTACAGGGAATGTTTATGCCGAAACGAATATACAACTGGGCCCGGCGGCTTCTATAGTTGGTGATGCTTATGCACAGGGTACTATTCAACGTCCGCAAAATATAACAGGAAGTGTTAACCCGGGTGCGGAAAACCGTGACCCTACCATACTGGAAGAAACTTTGCTTAATGGTATTATCGAAAATATCAGGCAAGGCGCTGCCTTCACCCCTCAGGCTGCCGGTGTGGTCACGCGAACAGGTAACTGGGCACTGGGATATTGGCCTTTACCTGACTCAGTATATCCCAATGCTGAACATGTAACGGGCAATATGACAATTGCCACTGGGATATCTATTACCTTTTCGGATAGTATTCATGTCGATGGAAATCTTACAATTAATTGCAGTGACGGTACCATAACATTTGATGGCCCCGTGATTGTTACCGGTGATATTATTATACAGAATGGCAATGTTATATTTAATGATTATGTATATGCCGGCGACACGGCATCTGTCAGCAATTCATCTGTAGCTAATTTTTCGGGAGATGTAAGAATCGAAAACGATTTTACACTTGGTTTGCGTGACAGTATCAGTTTCGGGGGTACAATTTATGTCGGAGGCGGATTCGAGGCGGCAGGCGACTATAATATCAACGTTGCTGAAGATATGTATGTAGCAGATAATTTGATATTAAAATACGGCGCAACACTAGTTGGTGGCGTAACTGTTGTCGTTCTGGGTGATACTACATTTTCCAGTTCTACAAAACTGGATGTTGAGGAAATACCATTTTTTATAGTACCGAGCGGCGCACTTACGTTCCCCACATCGGATTACGTTTCGGCGGCTATTTATGCGCCGTCTGCGAAAGCTGTTATTTCTGGAAATGTCACACTTTACGGGGCTATTTTAAGCAACGACCTTTCATTAAAATTCAGTTCAAAGATAGAATATGCTGGTGGTATAGTCGATAATCCGAATATTATAACAAATATTGCAGGGACGCCGGAAGGCGAATTTGAAATACTGTCCTGGAATATTGTTTGATTTTATGAAATAGATTAAGGTTATCGGACAGGCAGGTTATTTTGTGTAATATATAAAATGGGTGGTAAAGGTTAATCCATATAATTATAATTATTATCGCAAATAATCGCCTGATATCGTTAAGTAATAATATAGATGTATACATAACAAACAGCACCTGCTATATTAAATTGATAAATAGGTTATATACGTACCACGGGGGTTAGAATAGTATTATGAAAATGAGCAATGGGAAATTGATTCTTATCGGTTTTGTTGTTTTTATCATTGCCGTAATGGGTTTATATATACCTTATAACAATGAAAGAAATGGACAAAAGCAGATTGAAAGAGATATTTCCGAGTTGAGACAAAGAGTCCTGCTTTTGACTCTGAATAAAAATAATCTCCTTAAGGAAATAGCGCAACTTAATGTCGAGATAGAGTCAGCCGTAGAACAGTCCGAAATAAAAGGGGCTGAGATAGCAGACCTTCAGAACGACCTTGATGAACTTATTAATCAAAGAGAAATTGCCGTAGCCGCTGCACTCTCTAATTTAAACTTAATTCGGGCTGTTTATATCAATGAAAACGGGAGTATTGATTACAGCGAGCTGCTGTTTAGTTTAGCTGATAGGAATGGAATCGCTTTGAACAGCTTTTCAATCGCCGAAGACAGCGATATTAATATCAATGGTGTCGATTATCATGAATTGACCATTGATTTCTCCACAAGCGGAACCAGGGATAATATTCTGGCATTCATCACACAAATTACCGATAACGACAATTTCGGAACTGCTTTCTTTGACAATATCCTTATTAATACACCGCATCCTTTATCGGATGATGAAAAAACAGGAATCTACAATGATGTCCTTTCCGAGCTGAAACTGGACGCCATATCGCGTTTTACCATTGATGAAGTGGTTGAATTTATCGTTCTTGGGCTCAAAAATGTGACCGATTCATCCCTGGATGTGCCTGTTGTCGAAGAAATGGCTGAGGAAATATTGTCTGCTTTGGAAGACCTGGTAGCAACGGAATACGAAGTTCCGTTAGCATATGATTTGGCTGAAATAATAAAACTTCATATTTCCGAATGGATTATAGATGAAGTTATCGGTACCCTGGCGATAGATATCGCAAATGCCATAACCAATGGCAGTGACCAGACGGCGTTAATCGAACTTTACGGGGAAGATATCGCAGCATTACTGGGTGGTAGATTAACCAACATTTTACCGGCGGAAATTGCCGAATTGTTAAAAGAATATGTTTCATCCGAAATAGAACTAGAAATGACTGCGGCTGTTTTGCCTTTTATTGAAGAGGATGCCGGTGATATTGCTGCCAATCGTATCAAGCAATTGGAAGCCTCTGAAGGCGAGATATCTCTGGTAATTTATTCTTACCGGGAGGTGCAATAATGGCCAATACAGTTACGTTGTATATTGAAGATGCAGAAATCAAACTCCTGGTAAGCAACGGTAAACAAATAACCAAATGGGCCAGCCAGATGATTCCACAGAAGCTGGTACGGGATGGAGTTATCCTCGATACGGAAGCAGTGGCCGGTGAAATCAAGAGCCTGTTTAATATTACAGGGACAAAGGAAAACAGTGTAATACTAGCTTTAAGCGGACTTAACACTATATTCCGCATAATTACATTACCGGCCGGTGTGCCGAAATCGATAATTGATGAAGCAATAACAAACGAAGCTCAACGCGTTCTGCCGATTTCTATGGACCAGGTATACCTGGCTTATCAAAATATATCGATTGATAAAGACGAAACGCATTATTACCTGGTAGCTCATTCGAAAAACGCTACTGATGCTCTTATAAAAACAGTTCGTACTGCCGGTTTAAAAATTCAATCCCTGGATTTAGCCCCTCTGGCACTGGCCAGATGCGCCAACGAGCCCAGGGCGGTAATTGTAAATTCATGGTTAACGTATGTCGATATTGTCGTGATGTCCGGGCGCATTCCGCAGGTGATACGCACTCTTTCATTACCTACCGACTCCGTTAACATTCAGGATAAGTTGCCGTTTATCGCAGAGGAAATAGAAAGAACAATCTCTTTTTATAATTCAAGTTTTGCTGATAAAGCGCTTGATTTATCAGCACCTATAATGGTCTGCGGCGACCTGTCTTCAGATGAAGAAGCCTTAACGGGCATCGGGAGATTACTGGATAATCCAATTAGCCGCTTAACACCGCCTTTTATAGTGAATGCTGAGTTTTCTTCCGGTCAATACATGGTTAATGTCGGGATGGTAATGAAAGGGAGAGTTCAAAAAGGCGGTAAGGAACATTATTCGATAATAGATATAAACGCTATTCCCCCGCTACCCCGCCCCCCTTCATTCAGCTTAAAACGCGTTTTAATTCCGGTGGTCATATTTGCCGCCTTGCTGGTTTTGGGCTGGGAAGGTGCCATGCTATGGAATTCCTTTAATAAAACCGCACAATTAATAAGCGAACGTGATATGTTACAGTCTCAAATTGCATCCATTAATGTGGACATAGCTAATTTGAACGAAGAAGCCGATGAATTGAGTGCTCAATCGGAGTTGATTGAAACAGAAATATCAGATAAAACGGATCTGGCTATGTTTTTAAAGGAACTTGTTAATGAACAAACCGAAATAAACCTTGAACCTATTGAATATGCCGAAGATGCCGCTATTATGCAGCAATTACTTAATGGAATTACTGCCGGCATGGAAAAAATAAATACAGATATGGATGTTATAACCGTCAGCAACGTCAATGAAATATTTTTAAATCTAATTTCCTATGCTAAAGGTGAATCGGTTATCAGTGGAATCGCATTGACCGACGAATCGATATTCTTATTTGCCGAAGCATTGCAGGATAGCGGGCAATTCATTACTGTAGATATTTTAAATATTACTTTTGAAGATACGTCTCATAATTTTGATATTAAATTAACATGGTGACTGCCTCACGCGATAAAACATCCAATTTAAAATAAAATTACCATTTTTATAAAACAAAAAGAGGGGCTTAAAACCCCTCTTTTCTATTAATCTAAATAGTTAAAAATTCAACTACCGCTATGGAGTCCATGAAGTAGTTACATAACCATCGGCGGCTACCGAATAAATGCCGTACTTCAAGGCTGCAAAAGCACTGGAACCACCGGTAATATGCGGTCCGATTTCATCGCCATCAATTACACCGGCTTCTCCGTCGGCTGTCGGAATAGCTCCGTCATTTTGATACATATATGCCGTAACCGCAACCTGAATATTGTACAATTCGGTTAGAGCAGCTTCCTCTTTACCGCTATCCATCAGACCTATAATGTTGGGTATAGCAACAGCTGCCAGTATGCCGAGAATGCCGATTACTACCAATAATTCTATAAGAGTGAACCCTTTTTCACCCCTGTGAATTCTTTTGGCCAGTTTAGTAAATATTTTCACCTTTACCTCCTTTCAATATTTTAGCGTTATAAAACTATTACAGACTATTGTAATTAAATTATATCAACTGCCACATAACAGTCAAGACCATTTTAGGTCATTTATAATTATTATACAATGATTTGAGATGTACTAAAATGATTTTAATCACTCTTTTACCCTGTAAATGCAAGTTACAGTGGTGTAAATTCTAGGGTTCTTGACTATATAAATAAAATAAGACACAATAATAAAATTATGGATATCGTGTTAATGATAGTTTTTCTTCTGCTCGGTTTGGTTATCGGCAGTTTTCTGAACGTCTGCATTGACCGTCTACCGCAAAAAGAGTCTATTGTGTCACCCCCTTCTCATTGCCCCGTCTGCAATAAACGCCTTGCTGCAAAAGATATGATTCCTCTCTTCAGTTATATTTTATTGAAAGGGCGATGCCGTTACTGTCAGAATAAAATCCCTCTGCGTGTATTGTTAGTTGAATTAATTACGGGTATTGGATTTGTACTGCTTTACTGGTTTTATGGTCCAGGCATTGAACTGGCGCTGGTATTATTCTATTTTTGTATATTTTTAATCATATTTTTTATCGATATAGAACATCACCTGATATTGAATAAAGTGGTTTACCCCGTAGCAGTAACGGCGTTAATTGCAAGTATATTTTTGCCTTATCTTGATTTCGCGCCGTCTATAGTTATCGATGAGCATTTTATGGATATCGGATGGGCATCCGGTATTGTCAGTTCTCTTATAGGCGGGGCAGTCGGCTTTGTCATATTTATTATTATTGCCCTGATCTCCCGTGGCGGAATGGGGCAGGGTGATATTAAAATGGTGGGACTGATCGGATTGATTGTCGGCTACCCCTTGATTTTCGTCTCTCTGATTCTTGCCATTGTTACCGGCGGGCTTTTCGCTTCATTTTTAATAATAGCGCGCCTAAAAAGCCGCAAACAGTCGATTGCATTCGGGCCGTTTCTTTCCTTAGGCGCAATGGGCGCCATAATCTGGGGAAATGAAATACTGAACTGGTATCTTAGTCTTATTTTATGATGATTAATTTGACCGGTGTTTTTATTTGCGATTTAAAGGATTAATATTTCTGTCAGCTAAGCCCGGCAATAGTAGCTATATAGTGTATTAGTCCTTAAAGCATGTCTTGAGCTTACTTTAGTTTGTGGCATAAAAATCCGGCAGCTGATATATGATTTATATTATTGACAAAGCAATATACTGCCGCCATAATTAGTTTATAAGGTTATTTCCAATCTATATTAAGCTATGTAATTTATGATTAAAAGGATTAATATTCCGTGAATCTATGGGCAATAATACCGCTCGTTAGTTCTATTTGTTTCACTGCCATATTGCTTTCAGTCATAACTCAGGTAAAAAAACACTTAATAAGGGTTTTTGTAATATATCTGGCCGGTTCTGTCGTGTGGAGCCTTGCAGCCGGGATACTTTTATACGATACCTCTCAGACTTCCGGCTATTTATCGCTCTGGACAGGGATTACGATTGCCTCTTTATGCTTTGTAATTATCTCTTACTATCACCTTATTCGTGCTTATAATAACAAGCCGGCCGGTTTCAGCGTAGCTATCGGTTATGCACTTGTGCTGATGGCTTTTATTCTTGCTTTTGCGGGATTTATTGTTAAAGAAGCCAATTTCAACGGATACTTATTAAATTATGACATATTCCCCTGGGACATAGTATTTGTAGCCGTTTTTTCGCCGTTTCTTATTACAACATTACTAACTCTTTCAAAAAGATATAACAAGTCGATTGACTCTTTGGACAGAAACAGGACGCTCTATCTTTCGGTCGGGTGGATAGTATTTTTAATATTGAGTTTTATCGAAACGTTTGTTCCTGTCATTAAAACCATCCCTATTGCATATTTAGGCGGGCTTATTAATGCAATTATTATCACTTATTCCGTACTAAGCAATAATCCTGTTAACATTCAATCAGTATTCCGGAGATTACTGACGTATATTATCGTTATTACAGTTCTATTCGTTCTGACATCGGCTGTTGTATTTATATATCCGTCCTTTTTCGCTTCACTACCAATGTTTCTTATCGTAATATTGCTATCATTAATTTACACACTGGTAATACTGTTGGCATCGCCTGTAATCAAAATGGTTACCAGGGGTATTGATTACCTGTTTTTCAGGGATACATATTATCATCGCCGGGAACTGCAGAATTTTAATAAAAAAATCAGCCACATAATCAATCTCGATGAACTGGCAAAAGAAATTTTGCCTTCAATTGCTAAAGCGGTTAACATGCCCGCTGCCAGCTTGATTCTTCAGGATAACAAAATCGGTAATTTTGAAACACAATATTTTTATCCTGAAGAAAAAGAAACGGAACACGAAGATACCTTAAAAAAATTGACGTTTGATTCCGATAGCCGGGTTATTTCATGGATGGATAAGAAGGGCATATATCTATATCCTTCCCAAATAAATGAAATTCCCGATTTACAGGACTTGCCTCAAACAGAAAAGGATAAATTAACAAACTCAAATATACTCCTGTTGATGCCGTTTAAAAGCCGTGACAAGCTTATCGGCATTCTGGCTCTTGGGAATAAACAGAATAAAAGTATAATGTCCCACGAAGATATAGAGCTTATTTCCAATATAACCAATCAAGCCGGAGTTATTATTGAAAACGCCCAGCTTTATACCCATGCCAGGATTCGCGCAAATACCGATGAATTAACCGGGCTTTATAATCACCGCCATTTTCACGAGCGCATAGACCAGGAAATTATCAGGGATTCACGTTTTAACGGCACATTCTCTTTGATTATGCTGGATGTCGACCTTTTTAAGTCATACAACGATATATACGGGCACCTTGCCGGCGATAGGGTGCTTCGTAAAGTAGGGGAGTATATACAGAATTCCATTAGAGGGATTGATTTGGCTTTCCGTTACGGTGGAGAAGAGTTTGCCGTTATATTACCTGAAGCCGGTATAGAAGCCGCCTATAAAGTGGCGGAACGCATCAGAAAAACGATTGAGGTAAAAACGAGTTCCAGGGATATGCCGGTTACCATAAGCCTCGGGATAGCCAATTGGCCGGATAACGGTTTAATGAAAGAAGAAATCATCGGGCATGCCGATGCTGCATTGTACAGGGCAAAACAAATGGGACGTAACCGTACATGTATGTCGAATGAAAACCAGAAACATGATAATCCGTTTATCCCGGAAGAGCTGGAAAAAAATCCCAAGGCCTTGAGTATAATATATGCGTTGGCGGCGACTGTCGACGCCAAGGATAGTTTTTCATACGGGCACTCCAGAAAGGTCAGCGAATACGCTATTGCAATGGCACAAGCCCTGGACCTTCCAACAACTACTATCAATAACATACGTTCAGCCGGATTGTTGCATGATATCGGTAAAATAAATGTGCCCGATTATATAATAAACAAGGAATCCGAACTTAACGGATATGAAAAAGAACTGATAAAAGAACACCCCAGGCTCAGTGTAGAAATCTTAAGACACGTTGTGGATTTAGTAAGTTGCATCCCGGCTATATTGCACCATCATGAACGTTTCGATGGTGACGGATACCCGGCCGGTTTAAACGGTGAACAAATTCCGGTCGAAGCAAGGATACTGGCAATAGCAGATGCCTACGATGCCATGGTTTCTCCGAGACCCTATCGCGGGCCTCTGACTAATAGTGAAGCCCTTGACGAGCTTAACAGATGTGCCGGTACGCAGTTCGACCCGGTTCTGGTTGATATATTCTGTAAAATTATTAATTCACATAATGACAAAACAATATGTTTGAAAGAAGCAGATAACAAGGATTAATAACTCGTAAATTACATTAGCGCAACTGTTTAAGAGTTTGAAAAGAACTCTATCGATATTATAGAATGATAAAGAGTATTTACCATATATTCCGATATTTCAGGAAGTGAAAATGTCCATCGATGATTTGTGTATCAACACTATTCGCATTCTTTCAATGGATGCCGTTCAAAAAGCCAATTCGGGGCATCCCGGAGCGCCATTGGGTATGGCTCCCATGGCATACGTATTATGGGACAGATTTTTAAAACATAATCCTCAGGAACCTGCGTGGATTAACCGTGACAGGTTTATTTTATCCCCCGGACATGCATCAACATTGTTATATTCACTTTTACACCTGACCGGTTATGATTTGCCATTCGAGGAACTGACGAAATTCAGGCAGTGGGGCAGTAAAACACCGGGTCATCCCGAATACGGCTGGACACCGGGAGTAGAAGCGACAACCGGACCGCTGGGCCAGGGTTTTTCCAACGGTATCGGTATGGCAATCGCCGAAAAATGGCTGTCTGAAAAATTCAACAAACCCGGTTTTAACATTATCGACCACTATACTTATGCCATTGTATCGGACGGGGATATGATGGAGGGCATAACCTCGGAAGCAGCTTCGCTGGCCGGAACCCTGCAGCTCGGTAAGATTATTTATCTCTACGATGATAACGATATATCGATTGAGGGAAGCACCGATATTACCTTTAAAGAAGATGTCGCGCTCAGATTCAAAGCCTACGGCTGGCAGGTTATCGGGCCTATGGACGGTAATGATTTAGAGGCTATTTCAGATGCTATTACGCAAGCAAAAAATGAGCCGCGTTTTCCAAGTCTTATCATCTGTAAAACCATAATAGGCTGCGGCAGCCCGAATAAACAGGGCAAGTGTTCAGCTCACGGCGAACCGCTGGGGGTTGATGAGATAGCACTCACCAGGACAAATATAGAATGGCAGTGTACGGAACCCTTTAAAATCCCCGAAGAAGCTGTAAAACATTTCCGGCAAGCTGTAGATAGAGGGAAAAGCGAGCAGCATAAATGGGAAATACTGGTCAATTCTTATCAAGCATCCTATCCGGTTGAGTGTAAACAACTTGTCGATGCCTTGAATAATGTATTGCCGCAAGGCTGGGATGAAGGACTTGACAGTCTTTTTACCGATATCGATGCGAAGCTGGCAACACGTGAGGCTTCCAGTCAGGTAATTAATCTATTTGCCCCGAGGATTCAATCGCTGGTGGGCGGCTCGGCTGACCTGTCGCCATCCACAAAGACTACAATAAAAGACGGCAAATCCTTTACGGCAGATTGTTACAGCGGCCGCAATTTCCATTTCGGAATAAGAGAACATGCTATGGGCGCTATAGCCAACGGCATGACTCTGCACGGGGGGCTAATTCCTTTTGTTTCCACCTTTCTTGTATTTTATGATTATATGCGTGCTTCCGTCAGGCTTTCCGCCTTTATGAAACAGGGTGTAATTTATGTTTATTCTCACGATTCGATTGGTGTTGGCGAGGATGGACCGACGCACCAACCGATTGAACAACTGGCAGGGCTCAGAACTGTGCCAGGTTTGGTAACAATCAGGCCGGCGGATGCCACCGAAACGGCAGAAGCCTGGAGAATTGCTATAAATAGCAGGAACAACCCGACGGCTTTAATATTTACCCGTCAAAAGTTGCCGGTATTCGATAGAAATGTAGTCGCATCTGCCACAGGGGTTAGAAACGGCGGATATATATTATGGCAGTCATCCGAACAACCTGACATAATATTAATTGCTACTGGTTCAGAGGTTCATATTGCGTTGGAAGCGGCTAAGGTTTTAGATGAGCAGGGCATTGCAGTCCGTGTGGTATCTCTGCCTTCGTGGGAGCTTTTTGAGGCACAAACTGAAGAATACAGGGAAATGGTGCTTCCGCATGGTATTAAAGCCAGGATTTCGATTGAAGCGGGAGTAACATTTGGCTGGGAACGCTATGTCGGCAACGAAGGGGTTGCTATCGGAATCGACAGGTTCGGGGCATCGGCGCCTTTTAATGTTTTATATCAGCAATTCGGATTAACATCTGAACGAATTTTAGCCGAAGCCCATAAATTGCTTAAAAAGTAGAAACAACACTAAATGTTGCAGATACTTACCAATTGACGATAGCTTTCGGCCGGATTGTCGCGGCAGAAAACGGCACTGCCGACACAGATCGAGTTTACACCTGTTTTGGCAACTTCAAGGATATTGTTTTCTTTAATTCCACCGTCTATTCCTGTCCATACATAAGGATATACTTCACGGAAATCTCTTATTTTATCCAGCACCTCGGATATAAATTTGCTGCCGTAAAAACCGGGGACTACCGACATAAATAAAACAGAATCCAGTTTATTCACAAGCGAAGCTAGTACGGATATATCGGTATCCGGATTAATAGCAATTCCGGCTTTCACGCCTGCTTTGTGAATCATATCGATGATATTACCAGGTATTTCAGTTGACTCGTAATGAAATATTATTTGATAAGCTCCGGCCTTCACAAAATCGTCAATATAGCTCTCCGGATTAACAACCATCAGATGCGCTTCCCACTTTAATCTCGTTTTAACCTGTGATATATCTTCAGCGGATATGCTATTTGATGGAACGAATAAACTGTCCATAATATCAATTTGAACAAAGTCGGTAAAAGCCTCGGCCACAGCTAGCATTTCCTTCAAGGTAGTAGGATTATCGGTTAATACGGCCGGAACAATGTTAATTTTATTATTCAATTGATTAACCTCTCTGTTTTATTGTTTTTGGGGCAACTCGCAAAGTTTTATATCACCCCAGGCGCCCATATGCTCATCCTTGATAATAACAATGCCCTTTAGAAGTCCGCTGGATTTAGCATAATCAATTGCCTTATTAATATCATCCTTTGTAATAACCATATTGCAAATTGCAGTAGCAGCGGCATCGGCCAGCGCAGCAGAATCAGCCAGTATCACGGCAGCATCGGCTTTTCCGTAACTGAAAGAATGTCCGACTGTACCGGAGGAAGTGCAAATACCAAGCGGTGTATTCTCAGCAGCTATCTCAATGCCATACTTTCCGCTTAGTGAAGAGTTCCCGGCATATATAGCAACAGTTCTGTCTTTTTTAGCGTCGATATAAATATCGCCGCCGTTCTCGATGATTACTTCATTTGAGAATTGCATCAGGTCCTTGCCGACGTACTCTGAAATTGCTCCCGCGACTGACGCCATCGGACCTACCTCAAATTTTTCGGCTGCGTCTGCCATATCTTTTATTATAGAGGGGCAGTTACCATTTATCGCCAGAGGGCGGAGGGATTCGGCAAATTGCGGATAAAGCAATATATAGTCTTCAATCTGTTTTCTGTATTTGCGAACAAAACCGAGCGCTTTATCCCGTAAGTCGAAGTATGTGCGTATATATAAATCCGTTTCTCTTACAATTACGCTGTAAGAGACCAGATCTTTATCCTGTACCCAACTGCGGTAAGTCCTCGGTTGATACATAGCATTAGAAGTGCAGCTCCATTGCGCGCGGAGGGCAGGCTTTTAAGCATAGGCCGCAGGCAATACACTTGGAGGCATCGAAGGAAATTAATCTTGACTCAGGGTCAAGTTTGAAAGCTTTGGTTGGACACACAGTTACACATGCCCCGCAATGAGTGCATCTCTCCTCGTTTCGTACTACATTTTGGCTAAGAGATTGTATGCGTACGCCTGTTTCTGTAAGGTATTTAACACCCCTGTCATAATCGGACTGCTGTCCGCGCAGTTCGATAACCATCAAGCCTTCGGCATCCGGTATAATCGATGCCTTCATTATATTTAATTCAAGGTCATAATCCTTAATTAAATGGTAGACTATAGCACGGTCAACCAGGCGGGATGGGAAATGTAACACTATTTTTTTAGAAACGATCATTGATACGACCTCGCTTAATATATCTATTCAATAACCGGACGCTCATTGAGTGTTTTGGTTTTTAAGCCGGATTCACTACCGGGAAGCGATGCAACCGGTTCGGTTAAAAGAAAACGTCCGCTTTTTATCCAATCCTTCAGCGTTTCAGCGATTTTCAGCGCACGCGGATAGCTGGATAAGGAAGCTGTAGGTATTTGTTTTCCTGCGATTTCAATTTTACCGCTCTTTAAATCGGCATAGCTTACTTCGGCCACAATATTTGGAACCAAATTGGGGTAGTCGGATGAATAGTCGATAACAGATGCAGAGATATCGGAATCCCTTACCGTAGTGTATTCCATTATCTCCTCAGAAAGTATAGGGATGGGGACACCAACCCCGACCGTAAGAGTACAACCATAACCCATCATACTGGTACCTACCAGCCAATCCGGGCTCATTTGTTTCAAATCACCGATAAGGGCCAGCGTTCCCGACCCGCCTGTCGGAACACCCTTTTCATTTCTGGGCGCGGTCGGATTGTGCTGAGTACCCTGCCAGGCAACGAAACCGATACCACCGCCCAAGAATACCTTTGTCCCGATGCCTATGGTTTTATAATACGGGTCATTCAGTAAGGGAGACAATTGCCCGGAGGTGGAATAATTCACATTCCCCATATTTGGTTTAAGGATACCCATATAGGTATAAATTACCTTGCCGGAAGTATTAACAGCTACGTTATAATTCTGATAAGCGTTGCGTGGATTGAACAATACCGCTTCGTTAATATCCTTTATATTTATCCAGGTTTCCAGTTTCTTGCGTGGATAACAATCGGTTCCATAGGCTGTAACTGATAAGCGTATATCTTTTCCGGCTACCAGTTCTTCTATAACATGTCCGCCACCATAGTTGAATTCACCAGGGTAAATCCTGTTCCTGGGGTCATCATCGGGCAGTGCGTTGGCTCCGATAAATAAGTCTGTTGCCGCAAATGCAGCGTAAGCCGGGACGTCGTTGAGATAGGCTTTCCCACCCCCGAGTTTGATACGCGGATTGGAATGCCCGATATTGATATAAGCGCCGGAGGAGCACATGGGGCCGAAGGTGCCGGTAGTGACAACATCTACTTCACGGGCTGCCTGTTTAATACCTTTCTCTTTCGCAATCCCGATAATTTCCTCGGCATTTACAACCACAGCTTCGCCACGACGAATTCTATCGTTGATTTCTTCGATTGTTTTTGACATTCTATCGGCTCCTCGTGTATCTCACGACTTGGCATGAGTAATAAATGACTGGTAAATATTTAAATGATAAACTCTATAACTGGGCTTGTCAATCAAATTAGCTATGAACTATTCGAAAAAGCAGCTTATTATAATGATTAACCATTAAAATGAGCTTCAAAGGCAAGTGCTATTGTCCTTGAGGCGTTGAATATTGTTACGTTTGTGGTATTATAGAATTTAAGAGTTGTTAACCGGGCGCATATCTTTTGCACTGTTATGCAAGACGGAGTTTTTAATGGTTATAGATAACCTGCTTGATTTAATGCTAAAGGAAGAATCATCCGATTTACATTTATGTGTATCTACACCTCCGGTGCTTCGCATAGACGGAGAATTAGTGACTTTAAATGATTTACCACCTCAATCCGCAGAAGAGATAGCCACGATATTTGAACATATAACCACCGCTGAACAGAGAGAGGCATTTCAGCTGACCAAGGAACTCGATTTTGCCTATAGCGTGAAGGGACTGGCCAGGTTCCGGGTAAACGTGCTCAGGCAAAGGGGTACGTTAAGCATCTCTTTCAGACTGGTGCCATTTAGAATCCCGTCAATCGATGAGTTGCAGTTACCGCAATTATTTAAGGAATTGATACAAAAACCGAGAGGTCTTATTCTTATTACAGGCCCAACCGGAAGCGGCAAATCCACCACAATGGCAGCCATGATAGATTATCTTAATGATACATTAAGAAAAAACATAATCACTATAGAAGACCCGGTTGAATTCCTGCATTCCAATAAAAAATGCTTGATTTCGCAAAGAGACCTCGGCGATGATACCCTGTCATTCGATACCGCGCTTATACATGCCCTGAGGCATGACCCGGATGTAATAGTTGTCGGTGAGATGAGAGACCTGCCAACAGTTACTACAGCGCTAAGAGCCGCTGAAACAGGGCATCTTGTCGTAGCAACATTACATACAGTCGACACTGCTCAAACCGTAGATAGGATTATAGATATGTACCCTCCCCAACAACAATCACAAATCAGGATACAATTTTCCCAGGTTCTGGTAGCGATAATATCTCAGGCTTTGCTTCCCAAAGTATCTTCAAAAGGAAGAGTGGCAGCTTTTGAAATACTTCTTGCTAATCCGGCCGTCAGGAACCTGATTCGTGAAGGTAAAACGCATGAGATTACGAGTATAATCCAGTTAAATAACTCAACAGGAATGCAGACTCTTGACCAGAGCCTTGCAAATCTGGTAAAACAGGGATTAACTGCCAGGGAGGAAGCCATATCAAGAAGCAGCCATCCTGACAGGTTGGAGAAAATGTTATAATATAAGCAGTGTAAATATAAATATCGGGGTAAATAATATGCTGACTGAAAAAGATGTTTTATCTGTTAACAGTATTTCTAACAGGCTTGACACGCGATTTATAGGGAAAAGAGTGGTAGTATATCCGCAGCTTTCTTCTACAATGGAGATTGCCAAAATTGCTGCCTCGAAAGGCGTGCCCGAGGGCACTGTAATCGTTGCGGAAGAACAGACTTCCGGGAAAGGCCGTCTTGATAGATACTGGATATCCCCCAAAGGCTGCGTCAGTCTTTCCATTATTCTTTATCCTGATATAAAACATTTACCGACGCTGATTATGGTTGCTTCGGTTGCTATAGTGCATACAATTAAAAAGGTAACCGGGATAAAAGCCGGTATTAAATGGCCTAACGATATACTTATAAACGGTAAAAAAGTCGGCGGAATTCTTATTGAAGGTACCATACAGCATATCCACGTCGGATATGCTGTAATCGGCGTCGGATTGAATGTCGATTTTAATATCAAAGACTATCCTGAGATTGCCGAGATAGCTACAACGTTATCCGATGAAAAAGGGAAATATGTGTCGCGTCTGGAAATAATTCGCACTTTTCTCCAGGAATTTGAAAGGCTATATCAGTCGGCCTGGGATAAGGATACGGTATACCGGGAGTGGCGTGATAACATGGATACTATCGGCAAAAAAGTATCCGCCAAATCCGGTGATATTACCTATGAAGCGATTGTGGATAATGTGGCCGAAGACGGGAGTTTGATACTTAAAACGTCCGACGGTGAAATAGTGAACTTTACAGCAGGGGATGTTACCATACTTAAATAAGGTAACACCCCCTTCAGCTGATTTCTTTATTTGTCTTCTTTTCTCATAAACATCGATATCAGGTCGATAGGAATCGGGAAAATCAGGGTGCTGTTCTTCTCGGAAGCAATCTCGGTTAATGTCTGAAGATAGCGCAATTGAAGGGTTACCGGTTCTTTAGCTATAATAACTGCTGCTTCGGCCAGTTTTTCGGAAGCCTGGAATTCACCCTCGGCATGGATTATCTTGGCGCGCCTTTCTCTTTCCGCTTCCGCCTGTGCCGCCATCGACCTTCTCATTGTTTCGGGAAGTTCCACTTCTTTTATTTCTACCGTGCTGACTTTTATTCCCCAGGGATCGGTATGTTCATCGATTATCGATTGAAGGGTCTGGTTGAGCTTTTCCCTGTTAGCCAGTAATTCATCGAGTTCGGACTGACCCAGGACATTCCTCAAGGTCGTTTGAGATATCTGTGAGGTAGCCCTGATATGATCAAGGACTTTCACAACCGATGCTTCGGGATCGACCACACGGAAATATATTACTGCATTAACCCTTACCGTAACGTTATCCTTGGTGATAACCTCCTGCGAAGGCACATCCATGGTAACCACACGCAAATCAACTTTAACCATACGATCGACAAAGGGAATGATAAAGAACAAGCCGGGCCCCTTGGCTCCTATCAGCCTGCCCAGCCTGAATATAACACCCCTTTCATATTCAGATACCACTCGTACCGATAAGGATATTAGTAATAATACCGCAACAACTATTATTATAATTCCATAAAGATCCATCATTTACCCCCTTAAATGTTATTTTTTAGACACATAAAGTTTAAGGCCGTCAGACCTTTTAATAAAAACATATTCACCGATTTCCGCGGTTCCGCTGTCTATCCTGGCCAGCCAAATTTCACCCTCTACAAAAACGGTCCCCTCAGGATTTAACGCTTTTCTGACAACAGCCGCCTTTCCGATTAAATCTTCTCTGCCCGTGGAGACCTGTTTCTTATGGGCAATTACAATACGGTCAATGACGAATACCAGTAAAAATACAGTTATTACAACGATTATAACAATAAGCCATATATCCATTTAAAATTCAATCCCTCCTTTTGCTGCTTTATAATAAAAGAGCGGACGAAGCTAAATACGCCTAGAGTATAAACCGATTAACTTATCTCTGCAACCTGTTCAAATACATGTTAAAGTTGTATATATAGCAAATTTTATTGTAGAATTTACACACTAATAAATTAAGGAAAATAATATTATGAAAGCAGAAAAATGCAAGGGTTTTAGAGACCTGACGCCCGATGATATGCGGGCTTTTCGTTTAGTAGAGGACACATTCCGCGATTGTTGCCTCGGTTGGGGTTATGATGAAATACGAACACCAACACTTGAATATTTGTATCTCTTTACCTCTGCCGGAACACTTACTCCAAATATGTTGAGCAAAGTATATTCATTCCTTGATTGGGATGGTTGGAGCGGAGAGCGGGTTGTATTGAAACCTGACGGCACGATACCGGCGGCCAGGTATTACATTGCCAACAATAAAAGCGGTCTGGCGCGTCTTTTCTATGTTACAAATCTATTCATGTTTGAAGAAACCGGGAAAAAGTCGAGAGAAAAGTGGCAATGCGGCGCCGAGCTAATCGGTGTTAACAGCGCTCTTTCGGATATCGAATTGGTTTCCATGTCCCTCGATGTCTTGAGACAACTCGGGCTTTCCGATATCAAGATAAAGCTTTCTCATGCCGGCTTGATTAAAGCATTATTAGACAGCCTTGAACTCAGCTCAGAAGAAAAAGGCAGCATTTTTTCGCGCATTCTCGAAGGCGATTCTGCCGCTCTCGATATTGTTAAAATGGATAAACCCGACACTGTAGAAGCTTTAAACCTGCTTCTGGGGCTAAAAGGTAAAACCTCCGGGTTCCTGAAAAATATCAAGGCCTTGTCGGGTAATAAGCTGGCATGTATTTCACAATCGCTCGATAACTTCATTTGCATCGTCGAAAACTTCGAAAAACTTGGCATTGAATATAGAATAGACCTGGCTTCTGGAAAAGGCTTTGAATACTACACCGGTTTAATATTCCATCTGTTAATCGGTCAGAATGTTATCGGCGGAGGCGGCAGATATGATGCCCTTATTCCCCAAATGGGAGGGCAGGCAACACCGGCAGCCGGTTTTGCGCTCTATATGGACCAGTTGATAAAAATGCTCGAACCGGAATCGCTTTCTGAACTGGATTCAAATAAAATCCTTGTAAAAATTGCGCCTGATATTATGGAAGAAGGTTTTAATTTATCGGAAATTTTACGTGACTTTGGGTATATAGTTGTTCTTGAACTGGATGATAAGCAGGCAGAGGATTTCGGTTGGAAGCTGGAAGTTGTTAATAGTAACCCCAAATTATTACTTACCGATTTGAGCGGGGGAGAAAAAACAACTACTGATGACGCCTGTGATATCTTAAAATTACTGGGATGTACTGAAGATGTCTCTTAATATCGCTTTACCAAAAGGACGTTTATTGAACAGTACCGCCGCTCTTTTGGAGCAAGCCGGCTGGGAAATAGACGGCTACAACGAAAAGTTACGCTATTACCGTTTAAAATCTGCTAAGTTTCCGGATATCAATATAAAGGTTTTGCAGGAAAAGGATATCCCGATACAGATAGCTGTCGGTAATTACGACCTCGGCGTATGCGGCCTGGACTGGACAGAGGAACTGCTGGTTAAGTACCCCAGCAGTTCTGTTGTAAAAATAGTTGACTTGGGTTATGGGGACGGGGCTTTATACGCCGCTGCTTTACCGGGGGAAATGTGCGACCCCGAAAACCTTTGTTCCAGAAAGAGTATTACCCGCATAGCCGGTGAATATCCCAATCTTGCTGAAACACTGGCAGGCAAACTGCGGCTTAAGCGATTCAGTATTTTTCCGCTTTGGGGCGGCGCCGAGGTTTATCCGCCTGAGGATGCCGAAATCGTGCTGCTGCCGAGGAAGTCCGAAAAGGAAATACTTGAGGCAGGACTTGTTCCGATTATCAAGGTCGTTGATTTTAAAGCCTACTTAATTGCCAACAGCAATAGCTTGAGGACTAAAAATATGGCTGACCTTCTCTCTTCTCTAACGAATTTACTCTGTTCATCCGGTGATTTTCCTAAAACATTTCATATTTTGAAATCAACCGAACTGCCGTCAGCAAAATCTTTCACAAATGTTAGTGACGATATGGTCAGGCTGGCTCTGCCGGATGGACATCAGCAGGCTCATGTCTGCCGTATTTTCGATAAGGTGGGGATTAAAGTAGATGATTATCCATCTCAAACAGGCAATCGCAGGCCGGAAAGCAACCTGGATGGCTACTTCATCAAGGTAATCAGGCCGCAGGATATGCCGCTGCAGATAGCCAACGGTAATTTCGACCTGGCCATAACAGGCAGGGATTGGCTTATCGACCATAAGTACCAGTTTCCGAACAGCCCGATTGAAGAACTGCTCGACCTGAAGTACGGATGGGTGAAAATTGTAGCGGTAATCGATGAAAAGCTGCCGGTTGAGGATATTGCGTCATGGTGGCAATACTGCAAAGATAATCAAATAACCTGCAGAGTGGCTACCGAATATACCAATATCGCAGACCGCTATGTCAGGGATAACCGGATTGACAGATACCGTATCATCCCAACCTGGGGAGCAACTGAAGGCTTTCTGCCGGAAGATGCCGATTTGTTGATTGAAAACACCGAAACGGGCGGAACAATAGCTCGTCATCACCTGAGGATTATCGACAAGTTATTTGAATCAACCGCCTGCCTTATAGGCAGTACCCGGAATAGCAATAATGCTAAGAAAACCGAAAGAATGGAGTTCCTTATAAGTGCGTTAAAAAACGCTATGGAGATGCCTTAAAATGAGAATTGTCAGGGGTTTCAAAGAAGCTGAAGCTTTGCTTGCAAGGAAGGTAATATCGGGAGAGTATACTATTTCGTCTTCGTTTAAAAACAAACTTATGGAGATGTATGGAACCGGAGAACTCGAACAGGTAGTCAGGCAGATAGTGAACGATGTTCATAAAAGCGGTGATAAGGCTTTACGCGATTATACTTTGAAAATAGATGCTATAAAATTACAGGATATCGAGGTTTCCAGGCGCGAAATAAATGAAGCCCGCTATAAAATTGACCGTGATCTTTATAAAGCGCTGGAGGTGGCAGCTGCTCAAATCCGCGCCTTTCATACCTGTCAGAAGGATGCATTATTCAGCGGCTTTGATAAAATGGGAAATGCCACAATCGCCCGCCCGCTTGAAAGGGTAGGTGTTTATGCGCCGGGCGGAACCGCCAGCTATCCATCGACTGTCCTTATGACGGCTATCCCTGCCAGGGTAGCCGGGGTTAAGAAGGTAATACTGGCTACGCCGCCGGCCAAAGATGGCAAAGTACCGTCGGTAACGCTGGCAGCAGCCTATATTGCCGAGGTGGACCATGTTTTTTGCATGGGAGGAGCACAGGCGATAGCTGCACTGGCTTACGGAACCGAATCGGTGCCGGCTGTCGATAAAATATGCGGCCCCGGTAATATATTCGTCATGCTGGCAAAAAAGTTTGTTTACGGTACGGTAGACATCGACGGTTTACAGGGCCCCAGTGAAGTGCTCATTATCTCCGATATTAAAGCCAAAGCAAACCGGCTGGCCGCTGAAATTCTGGCACAGGCTGAGCATGACATGCTGGCTTCTTCAATACTGATTACCGACTCTCCTTCACTGGCTGGGGCAATTGAAAGAGAAGTTGAAGCCCAGTTACAGGAATTAAACAGATATAAAATTGCCTCTGAGTCACTTGCAAATAACGGGATAATTATAATTGTTGACAGTATGGAGGAAGCAATCGAACTTTCCAACCTGTATGCACCCGAGCACCTCTGTCTTGACATGGTAAATGCCGAAGCATACCTTGATGAAATTACCAATGCCGGTTGTGTATTCTACGGCTACGCTCCGACAGTTGCTATGGGTGATTATGTAGCCGGACCAAGCCATGCTTTGCCCACCAGCGGTACTGCGCGCTTTGCGTCGCCGCTTAATATTTCTGATTTTATTAAATATACTAATAGGGTTAAAATAACCAGGGAAGATTTAGAGAAATACGGGCCTGTTGCAATGATGATCGCTGAAGCGGAAGGCTTGCAGGCACACTCGAAAACAGTCGATATACGGTTATCTGATAGATAGAGAAAAAGGGGATTCGATATGCAGGAAAAAGGAATTGGACAGTTTGTCAGGCCTGATTTAAAAAGTTTTGGCGGGTATGCGGCCAGTAAAGCGCCCGAGACTCTGAAAGGAAAAATAGACGTACCCGTCGATAAAATTATTAAGCTTGATGCCAATGAGAATCCTTACGGCTGTTCACCGAAGGTTAAAAAGGCTCTTGCGGAATATTCCGGGATACATATATATCCGGATTCCGGACAGCAGGAACTGAGAAAATATCTGCAGGAGTATACCGGTGTTCCGATGCAACATATTGTTGCCAGTGCCGGAAGCGACCAGCTTATCGATTTATTGATGCGGTTGTTTATTTCAAAGGGGGATGAGGTTATCAACTGCATTCCTACCTTTGCCATGTTCCAGTTCTTTATCAATCTGGCCGACGGAACTACCGTAAATGTATTAAGAGACGAAAACTTCATGGTTGATGTACAGGCGGTTAAAAATGCCATTACGCCAAAGACCAAACTGATACTCCTGGCAACACCTAATAACCCGACCGGTACCATTATGCCCAAAAAAGATATACTGGAAGTACTGGATTTTGGAATACCGACACTTGTAGATGAAGCATATTATGAGTTTACCGGTGAAACAATGGCTGATTTAATTGGGAAGTACGGCAATTTAATGGTGCTGCGTACATTCAGTAAATGGGCCGGGTTGGCGGGGCTTAGAATCGGTTACGGAATGTTCCCGGTCGAAATAGCCAATATATTACTTAAAATCAAGGAACCATATTGTGTTAATGTTGCTGCACAATTGGCTGCCATTGAATCCGTTAAGGATAAGGAATACCTGCTTGAAAAGGTGAATATTATTTCATCGGAACGTGATAATCTATACTCATTACTTCAGAAAACCGGCTGGATAAAACCGTACCCGTCGAAAGCGAACTTTATTCTTTGCGCCGTGTTAAAAGGTAAAGCAAAGGAAGTAC
>CAZJMW010000006.1:0-32846 GCA_964547375.1 uncultured Dehalococcoidales bacterium
AGGGTTTCCAGATACTTGCCGAGCATTTCGATATCGGCAACATGATGCCCTCAACATTGATACTGACCGGTTCGTCCGGCAGTGCTTCATCCTCCGGGGCGTTAATGGAAATAGAAGAGATAACCACCCGGCTGCTGGCAATCGACGGTGTTTCCAGTGTTTTGTCCGTTGTTTCGCCTTACGGCACGGGTGAACCTATGCAGGCGCTTAAGGTAGTCGGACAGATTTCTATTCTTTTAGAGCAATTAAACACTGCCATAGCAGGGACTGTTTCAAACCCGGCGGCATTGTTCGGTGCGGAAACGGCGCAGATGTTCCAGTTGCTGGGGAACTATCTGGGAGAACTGGGGGCTGCTTTCCCCGAAGTTACTGCCGAACCGTCTTACATTAGTGCCGTAACTGTTTTGAATAATATGAGCGCCGCCATGGCGACCGTCGACCCGGAAAATATAAATATAGCTAACTTGGCTGCCTTACAATCGGCCTTCCAGCAATATATAACTGAATTTGTTCAGGCATTGATGGGGGTGGGGGATTATTTCGTGGCACAGGGTAATCCATATTTCATCCCGCAGAGCTTACTGGGTTTATATCCGGAACTGGGGCAGCTTATAAGCACCTTCATATCCGAAGATGCGGAGGCTACCAGGTTAATCATAAACCTGTCCGATTATCCCTATTCGGAGGCCGCCATCGATACTACCGAGCAGATAGGTCTGGCTATTCATAATGAAACGGATTCTCAATATTTCAACATCGAGCAATCTGCACTGGGCGGAGCTACTTCCGCTATGCAGGATGTCCGTGCCATCCTGGAATCGGACTTCCAAAAGATTATGATTGTGGTGCTGGCCGGTGTCTTTTTGGTACTTTGCCTTCTACTCAGGAGCATAGTAGCCCCGTTTTTCATACTGGCTCTGGTTACACTTACTTATGGCGCCACTATGGGTATTGCATCCTGGCTGTTTACGGATATACTGGGGCAGGGGGGCGTCAGCTTTATAGTTCCGATTGTGGTCTTTGTTTTGATGATTGCCCTGGGCGCGGATTACAATATTTTCCTGATGTCGCGCATTCGAGAGGAAGCACAGGATAAACCGATGAAGGAAGCTATTCGCAACGCTATCAAGAGTACCAACAGTGTTATTATCGCTTGCGGGCTGATATTGGGAGGCACCTTTGCGGCGATGATTGTATCGCCGATACAGTCGATGTTCCAGCTTGGGATTGCGGTTGCCATCGGCATCTTTCTGGAAGCGTTTGTGGTGGTTCCCCTGCTTTTACCGGCGGTAACCAACATCGTCGGGCGGGCAAGCTGGTGGCCGTTCGGGCATAAGAAACTGGGAATCAAGAAAGATTAATCGATAGTCTTACAGGTTTAAGGGGTGCAGTTCAAACTGCACCCCTGACTTTTAAATACATGTACTATGTAATCATCACCTGTTCGGTAAATATAAAAGTAGTCCCGTCCTGAAATGTTCCGCTTATTTCCAATGGATATGAAATGTCGTCTGCGAATCCGCCGTTAATTAGAATCCGCTCCGCGTAAATGGTGTTATCGGGCAGCAATGGATTGCTGTTGGAAACGTCGAATTCAAAGCTGAATTCCATGCTCAATTTGAGAGTGGCATTTAAGGAAACGATATTTTCATTGCTTATATTCTTAAGGGTTATACCGACTACCGGTCCTCCCGGATTAATGGGTTCGAGGGGACCTTTTACAGAAACGATTTCGACAGACTGGATGCTATCCGATTCTGCTATGGTTCCTTTTTCAGTGCAGGCAGCAAGAGTGCCTGAAAGAAGTATAAAAGGTAATAATACCATTAAACAGATGATTTTGTGTTTGTTGAACATTAAAAACACGTCCTTTATTTATAGGCTCCTATACATATAACGTTTTAATTCGCATTTGGTTGCATACCTTATCGCACCCGATTAGATTATATCACTAAATAGTTAACGAATTGTTGCATTAACAGTAATTTGTAAGGATTTTATTTATCTTTTGTTGTAATATACAAAAGTATAGGCGAGCCTTATAAAGGCGAGATATCGGTGAGTAGTGGGGTGGGGACGTGTAGTACTGTGTAGTACTTTTGCGGTCGTTTCGCCTCTGAAAATACAGACAGGGCGGACGGGCATTGCCCGTCCCTACGAATGATTTTGAGACTATTTGTGAAAGACTGCTTCGTAGCGACAAATCAGGACTAGTAATGATGTTGTATTTGTCATTCTGGAGGACGCCACAAGCGGCCGAAGAATCTTGGGATGAGGGGAGAAATAGCATAGCGGTTGCCTCGGCATCAAGTGGTAACGTCTTAATACCCCACCCCGGATGCTTCATTCGTCCCTCACGAATTCAGCATGACAAATCCCTCTAATGTCATTCTGGAAGTCACAAGCGGCCGAAGAATCTTGGGATGAGGGGTGAAATAGCATAGAGGCTACCTCGGCATCAAGTGGTAACGTCTTAATACCCCACCCCAGATGCTTCATTCGTCCCTCACGAATTCAGCATGACAAATCCAATGGCTTACCCTCATCAGTCTCGTTGCACTCGACAGCTTCCCCCGGGGGAAGCCTGAAATAAGCAAACTCTTACGCGTTACCCGCCGTAAAGGGCATTACTTCATCGATGGAAGAAGCATTACACAACAACATAACCAGCCGGTCTATGCCGAGGGCGACGCCGCCGCATTCGGGGATAAATGGGACCGCACTAAGGAATTTTTCCGGCATCTGCATGCGCTTTCCCTGTTCCTCTTCAATCTGCCCGATGGCTTCCTGAAAACGCTTTTTCTGCTCGTCAGCGTCTACAAGCTCACTGTAAACATTTGCCAGTTCCAGTTCACCGAAAAATATCTCGGCTCTTTCGGCAACGGCAGGGTTATCGGGCTTGATTCTTGCCAGCGCCGCGGCATAAGCAGGGTAGTCCAAAAGCACAGTGGGGTGGTCTTTCGAAAAACCGGGGATGACTTTTTCCGCCATATCGATATCGAACCTGAGCGGGTCGTGTTTGGTGGTGGGGTCCCATCCGGCAAATTTTAAATAAGCTTCTTTTACTGTTAATCTCGACCAGGGAGCGGAAATATCGAAATCGAGCTTGCCGTATCTAATCTTGCGAAATCCCATCGCTTTTGCCAGATAGGAAACCATGTCTTCTATTTGTTGAATAATAACCATATAACCGGCGTTGGCATAGTACCATTCCAGCATGGTGAATTCGGGGTTGTGCAGGCGTCCCTGTTCGCCCTTGCGGAAACAGCGGCTGAACTGGAAGAGTTTTTTGTAACCGGCAGCCAGCATGCGCTTCATGTGGAGCTCGGGGGAGGTGGATAGGAACCAGCCGTCGCTTTCAAATGGAACAATATAAGGTTCCGGCGCGATAACGGGGACACGGAGCGGGGTTTCCACTTCCAGAAATCCCCGTTCCGTAAAAAACTGTCGAATCAGCTTATATATCAGGGCTCTCGTTTTTAAATTTGATTCAAGTTTAAGAAGCCGCTGTTTTTCATCATCCATGATGCTACTTCTTGTTTATGCGTTCTACATAGGTGCCGGTACGCGTATCGACTTTGATTATATCACCGATGTTGATAAAAGTGGGTACGCCGATAACGGCGCCGGTCTCGATGGTAGCCGCTTTCAGTTGCGGTGAAATTGTTTGTGCCTTGATGGCAACTTCACTCTCGAGTACCGTAAACTCGATAAAGTTGGGGAGTGTAATATCAATCGGCCTCTCGCCGAACATCAGCATATCAACCAGGGTTCCCTCTTTTAAAAAGTTCTTTTTATCGCCGATTTGCGCTTCGGTAACAAAAATCTGTTCGTAATTCTCGGTATTCATAAAAATGTAGTGGTCGCCGTCTTTGTAAAGGAACTGTTCCTGTTGATAGGTTGTACGCGCTTCATCCACCTTTTCACCCGAGTGGTAGGTTTTGTCAATAATACTGCCGTCAATCAAATTCCTTAATTTTACGCGGTAAATGGCGCGTCCCTTGCCCGGTTTGGTAAATTCGAGGTCGTCTACGGTATAGGGTATTCCGCCCTCTAATATTTTAACGTTTTTATGTATATCTGCAACATCCATGTATTTTTTATAAACTCCTTTCGTTGAGTTTAAATTATAGCAGTAATTGGGTTGCGTGAAAAATAGTACTTAAATACGGTTTTATAGCGGGCGATAGTTGCTGACTGAATATTACGGAATTTAACATTTATCATAATCATAGAGGTCTTGCGGGTCAATGAATTATCTTACTAATCGGCAGTATTTAATAATCGAGATGGTAATGACGCTATATTGACATTATTATAACGTGTGTGTTATAAATTGATGATTTCTCCGGAGCTGCTTTGCCTAAGGAAAATTCTATGGCGGTCAGCCGGTAGATAAAATATCTAGACAGCACTGCCGGAAACGGTTTTGCTTCCCGTTGGAAAAGGAGAAGAAATGAATTTTTATGGTACCCTATCGCGATTTCCGGTTTGGTACTCGGATTTTTTTCTCTGTTTCCCTTCATTACCAGCCAGTTTTGTTTTGCCTTCAGGTAAGAGTGCGTCTGATTGAAGGAGGGTGAAAGGAAATAGATACGGTTATCGACATTGGAAAAGATATTTTAATAAACTGCAAATATTCAAAGTAACGGAGTGACAGATAATGAAAACAAAATTGATAAAAATAATAGCATGCTTGGTTGTAATGTCCATGATAATCCCGCTGGCGGCGTGCACGGATAAGGAAGGGGAAAAGGTTACCTTAAATATATCCGCCGCCGCCAGTTTAACCGATGCACTAAGTGAAATCAACACAGCTTATATGGATGCCAATGAAAATATCACCATTACGGCAAATTACGCCGCCTCCGGTACGCTGCAAACGCAAATAGAACAGGGGGCGACCTGTGACGTATTTATCTCTGCAGCCGCCAAGCAGATGAATAACCTGGAGAACGGCGGGTTACTGCTTGCAAATACACGCATAAATATTCTTAAAAACAGTATAGCTCTCATTATAAACAAGAACAGCACGCTGGATATCGACAGTTTTGAAGACCTGCTGGGAGAAAATGTCAATTTAATAGCGGTTGGCGACCCTTCCTTCGTGCCTGCCGGTACATATGCCTATCAGTTGTTCGACCTTTTGGAAATCACCGATGACCTGCAGGATAAGTTAATGCTGGGCAGTACCGTAAGGGATGTGCTGGCTTATGTTGAAACCGGCAATGTCGATGCCGGTATCGTCTATTCAACCGATGCGGTTATAACGGACGGCGTGAAAATTGTCGCTACAGCTCCTGATGAAATAAACTCCAAGATTGTTTATCCGGCTGCCATTATTAAAGCATCCGAGAATGCGGATGCCGCCGCTGATTACCTGGAATATCTTACCGGCGCCGAGGCAATGGCTATTTTTGAAAAGTACGGTTTTACTTCGGCAGTTGAGTAATCATGACGGAAATATTAAAATAACAGCTTAAATATATATTAAGTTTAGAGACTGATGACAGATTATTTAGAGCCATTACTGGTATCATTAAAAACAGTTGCTGCCACCACCGTAATTACCTTTTTTCTGGGTATCGCGGCAGCGCGCTGGATGGCGCGTTATACCGGAAAATTCAAGAGCCTAATCGACGGGTTATTTATTCTGCCGATGGTGTTGCCGCCGACCGTGGTCGGTTACGGTCTTTTGCTGCTGTTCGGTGTTAACGGGCCTATCGGTAAAGCGGTGCTGGCACTGGGTGAAAAAATCGTCTTCTCCTGGGAAGCGACCGTTATTGCGGCCACCGTAATGGCGTTCCCAATTATGTACATGACAGCCAAGGGCGCATTCGAGCAGGTGGAACCCAATATCGAAGCAGCCGCCCGTACGCTCGGCGCCGGTGAATGGAGGGTATTCTGGACGGTAACCCTTCCCATGGCGAAAGCAGGAGTGATTGCGGCAACTGTCCTGGCTTTTGCCCGCTCGCTGGGCGAATTCGGCGCTACATTAATGCTGGCAGGTAACATTGCCGGAAAGACACAGACTATCCCCATCGCCATCTATTTCGCCATTCAGGCCGGTGATATGGATAAAGCGATGGTTTTATGTATCATCGTGCTGGTCATCTCCTTTGTTTCGCTGGCGGCTATTGCCTACTGGAAGGGAATGGCGGCAAGGATGAAACCGGTCAAGGTAAGCTAGCTATGAAATCGTACAGAGTATTGTCAGGGTTGAAATGTTAAAGATAGAAGCCAAAAAAACGCTGCCGGGATTTAACCTGGATGTCAGCCTGACCGCCGAGAGCGGGATTCTGGCTATACTGGGGCCTTCCGGTTCGGGAAAGACGATGACCCTGCAAAGTATTGCCGGTCTGATGAAACCCGATGAAGGCTATGTCGAGGTAAACGGCCGGGTATTATTCGATTCCGAAAACAGGATTAACCTGCCGGTACAGAAACGCAATATCGGCTTTGTTTTTCAGCACTACGCCCTTTTCCCTCACCTGAATGTCTGGGACAATATCGGCTACGGCTTAAAAGACCGGCCGAAGGAAGAAATCAAGTCAAGAATAAAGCAGCTTTTAAAAAACATGAATATCGACGGGTTGGAAGGCCGTTATCCGCGCCAGCTTTCTGCCGGTCAGCAGCAAAGAGTGGCGATTGCCCGTGCCCTTGCTCCCGAACCGGATGTGCTGCTTCTCGATGAGCCTTTTTCGGCGCTCGACCCCTTGCTGAAGGAACGGCTGGAATTGGAACTTTTAGACCTGCAGAAGGTATTCGGCGGCAGTATTTTATTTGTAACCCACGACCTTAATGAAGGCTACAAACTGGGTTCGATGGTAGCCGTTTACCACTCCGGCAGCATCATACAGCATGACAGCAAGGAGAATGTATTTTCCCATCCGATTAACCGTGATGTAGCCAAAATGACCGGCATGCGTAATATAATCGAGGGAGTTATCAGCGAAATAAACGGTGAAAATATAACCGTTGATATACCCTCGTGGGGGAAAAGCCTGAGGGTAGTTAGCCGCAAAGCGGCCGATTATAATTCGAACCAGGCAATAATGCTGGGGATACGCCCCGAGTATATTACTGTCAACGAAGAGCAGGGCGAAAACGTGATTGCCGCCAGAACCATTCATAGAATGGAAGGTATTGCCAGCACCAACTACCGTTTTCATATCAATTCCGATAGTTCGGAAAAAAGATACCTCGAGGCTGTCATATCAAAGTCCTGTGCCCATCCTTTATCGGAAGATAACGATTGTTATCTTTTCTTAAATCCCGAGTTGCTGGTTTTAATGGCAGAATAAACCGTATATCACCAGATACACTCAATCTCAAACTGCAATCGTCTCCGAGTATTTTAATCCATTTGACAGCTAATGCATTCTAAAGATATTATTTTAGCTAAAGTCTTATTCACCTGTTAAAAAATGACAGTAACGTTTTTAATCAAATGTCCTTATTACGGGCAATAGCAATGCACCGTTCAAAATTTATCACCCAAGGAATAATCCGGTAACTCGACCTGTTTAGGCTAATTCTTAATCATGACTTAAAAGGAGGGGGAATAATTGTTCAGTGAGGAGATCCTGACGAGCACAGATTTCCAGATGAGTCTGTTGCTATTTGTGGCTCTGGCAGGTTATTTAATCGCCTATAGAATTAACCAGTCTGCCGTTGTCGGAATTATACTGGCCGGTATCCTGGTTGGTCCGAGTCTTTTGGGGCTGGTGACATACACCGATTTTGTATCTTCCCTGGCGCACCTGGGGGCTGTAGTTCTCTTGTTTACCATTGGCCTCGAGTTCAATATTAAGGAAATCGCCAAGGTCCGCTACCTTGTAATCGGTTTATGCGGTGTTGTCGTTCCTGTATTGGGCGGTTTTTTTACCGCCGAGCTTTTCGGATTCGATTTTAAAGCAGCGGTTTTCATTGGTGTAGCCCTGTCTGCCACCAGTATTGCCATTACAGCCAATGTTTTGCGGGAAATGGGGAAACTGCAGACCGAAGCCGCCAAGGCGATTATAGCTGTTGCCGTGGTGGATGACGTCCTGGCACTCCTTTTCTTATCTGTAGCCGAAGGCGTCGTATCCGGAGATATTTCGGTAGGCTCGCTCTTGATAACCGCGCTTGTTGCCATAGCTTTCCTGGGCATCGGTATTTTTGTAGGTAAATTTGTTTTTGCCAGGTTGATGGTAAAACTCGATAATACTTCGCTTTGTAAAAAGTATCCCGAATCAATTTTTATATTCGCAATTATGACCGCTTTCCTCTATGGATTGGTGGCTGAACTGGTTGGTTTATCGGCCATTGTCGGTTCATTTTTGGCGGGCGCTTCTTTTTCTGAAGTTAAATTAAACCGGGGGGTCATTTTCCGGGAGGGGGCGGAGCATCTGCAGATTATTTTTGCCTCCATTTTCTTTGTGTCGCTGGGTGTAATAATGGATGTCCATTACATAACGCTCGACATCATCTGGTTTGTGCTGGCATTAACTGTGATTGCCATAATTACCAAGATTGTCGGCTGCGGCGTACCGGCTAAACTCTACGGAATGAGCTGGAAGAATGCCTCGATTGTGGGTGTCGGAATGGCGCCGCGCGGAGAGGTTGGTATGATTATCGGTTTAATCGGGCTTAACCAGGGGCTTATAGATATGGGAGTCTATTCGGCGATTATCCTGATGTGCCTGATTACAACTATTATTCCGCCCTTGATGTTAAGAAACTGGATATACAAAGATAAAAGCAAAAAGGAAGTATGCGAAATTCCTCCGCCTGAATCGCACTCATAGACTGCAAATCAGTGTAATTTTAATCCCGCGCTCAACCAACCGGACAGCGCGGGATTATTTTATGCGTTGAAGTTAAAATTTATGCCGGTTTTTCGCTTTATATGCGTTTTGCTTTAGTTTATCCTGCCGTTTTTATTTGTAGGTATTTATTAAATACTGCTTAAAATCCATAGATAAACGAATCGGCTCGGCGGTTTGATGTTTTGTTTTTCCATCGATAACCGCTTTTGTCATCAATATGAGATTATTAGCGCTGTCTTGTGAGAAACCTGCCTGAGTTAATGTGTTTTCCCATTCATCCTCTGGTATTTGCTGAACGGAAATATTCTTATTTAGAAATTCTCCCAGTATTACAGCTATATCGATAGAGCTATATTCTTTTGGTCCGCTAATCTCGTAAAACTTTTTACCGTAATCATCATTAATCATCACTTCAGTAAAAAAACCGGCAACGTCCGGCGGGGCAATCATCGGTAGTTTCATTTCAGGCGGGAAAAAAGTGGGTAGTATACCGTATTCCTTAGCTACATCAAAATATGCCAGCCAGTTGCTGAAATAATATGCCGGGCGGACATAAACTTGTTTTATATCGACATCAGAAAACGTATGTTCCAGCATATATGAAGCCAGTAGATTCCCTGTTCCTGATTTGTGTTGTGCCCCCATGGATGATAAACCTGTTACTTTTTTAATACCGGATGCAATAACAGCCTTCAGGTAGTTATCTAAAATTATCCGGATTTCTGTTAAAAAGTTGTCGCTCTGCGGGTTTTGGGTGTTAAGAGAAAAACCGTTCTCCCCCCATTGAATGCCCTTATTAAGGCCTCCCTGTCCGTATAATCGGCAGTGATAACCTCCGCTCCGCCTTTAATCAAATCTTGTGCCTTGCTGTTATTGCGGACGACAGCTCTCACGGGCTGTCCCTTTTTCAGAAGCGCGGCGGCAAGCATGGAACCTATTTGCCCTGATGCACCCAGTATTATATTCATAATTTTACGCACCTTTTTATATTTCTATACCGAACACCTGCCTCATCAGGAATCCGATACCGAATGAAACAGTGGCAATCCCGATACTGAGTATCGCCATTTCGGAAAACCTTTTCATAAAAGGCAAATCCTGTGCTACGGAAATGTAGAAATTGAATATCAGCACAACAATAATCACATTCAGTATCATAACCGCCAGCGCGATTAATACATTCGCCAGCAGCAGGTAGGGCAGAATCAGGACGGTAACAGTGAAAATGTAGGCGATGCCGGTATATAGCCCCGATTTTATCGGCGACCGGCTTGTTTTTTCGGCTTTGCTGGCCAGGTAGCTGGTACTGCCCATCGAAAGTGAAGCGGCAATACCTGTAATCAAACCTACCATGGCTACCAGTTTGGGGTCCTGCAATGCCAGCGTAAAACCGGCCAGCGAACCGGATAGTTCAACCAGGGCATCGTTTAACCCCAGTATCATCGCCCCTACATATTCGAGGCGTTCCTCTTCTATCATGCCAATCAGTTCTTCTTCGTGCTTGTCCTCTTCTTCGGCAATTTTCAGGGCTTCCGGCACGCTGGCGGATAAATCCCGGTATATATTTTTGGCAACGCCTTCGCCTTTTTCCATTAGTTTAATACCGAAGGTCAATCCAAAAATTCGTGAAACCAGGTAGTAGAACCAGATTTTAAAACGGTTTGGCTTGACATGTTTCCCTGTCAATCCTTTCCAGAAATCATAGTGCCTCATTTCGTCTTTGGAAATATGCATCAGAATTTCGCGGTTATGGTTATCTTTTGTCGCCAGCGCCAGCTTTTTATAGATATGGTGCTCCGTTATTTCATTTCTCTGCGAAGATAATAATCTGTCGTTTAATTCCGGAGTAAGCATGACCGGCCTCCTGACATGTGTAATGGTTAATTCTAGCCTTTCGGCCTCTAAAAGGGCAAGTACAACAACGGCGAATCTATCAGGTTAGGGGTGTGTTGAGACATTAAAAACTGTCTTAAAGTCATCGGGTAGTTTTGTCTCGGTATCCTCTTATGATAAACTTTATGTATAAATTTTATACTACCTGTAATCGAACCTTGGTGATAGAGCATAAATGTTCGATATTTACAATTCCTGTAAGAAGGATATAATAACTGTTAAGATTTGCGGTGCTAAAGCAGCCCAGTCTGACAGTAATCTTGAATAACTTAAATAACTGACTGGTAGAGGGCAGTATTTTGAGGATTAAAGTACATTATACCTGGATTCCGGTATTCATCCTGATTACAACCGTTGTAACGCTGCAGTTTGCCGAGGAATACTCGTTGTTGATGAGAATACTCTTCGGTGCTTTTGTTTCACTTTTATTTTTTGCAACCCTGGCATTGCGGGAACTTGTGTTGGGCATGTTTGCTTTTCGCAAAGAGAAAAGGGTGAAAAAGATGACCCTTTTTATTTTCGGTGGTGTTTACCGGGATAGCGCCGACAAGTTCTATGCCACTCATCCCCCGTTACTGTATTTATCCAGGTATCTGTCCAATTTCCTCTTAGCCGCCATATTCTACGGGCTTTATGCTACATTTGTTGATGCCGGTATTTACGGATTAGCCGGTATTGCAGAACTACTGGCATATATCTTTTTCCTCTTTTTCCTGGTTCATTTCATCCCGGTCTATCCTCTCGACGGAGGTGAAATCCTTCGTTTGATTATCTGGAGGAAAACCCGAGATTACTACCGGGCAACGCGTATTGTCAGCCTGATGGGATGGGCGGCCGGTTTACTTTTTATTTTTGCCGGAGTGATGCTGTTTATCATAACGCGGCATTGGACTATCGACCTGCTGATTGTTTTAATCGGACTTACTATTTATATTGCGGCCGGATATACCCGCAGGCAGATGAATATATACGAGGTTTTGAAAACAATCAAGGCTGAAGATGTTATGACCGGGGAATTTCCGCAAATAAGTGAAACAGCTATTATCAGGCAGGTAATCCGCCAGTTTGTCCTCTTAAAAGGATGTCATTTTGTACTGGTTGTAGAGGGGAACAGGTTAAGAGGAATCCTGACGCTGAAACAAATCAAGTCCGCCCTGAGAAAAAGGAAAGCCGACTCTCCCGTCAGCGAATTTATGACGCCCTACGCGCAAATACGGATTGCTTACAGGCATCAGGCGGCCAACGAATTATACGGAGATATGTACCAGCTCAATATCGAATATATTCCTGTGCTTGAAGATAGTGAAGTAGTGGGGGTGGTAACCATGTCTGCTCTTATCAACCTGGCCAGAGTCCGTTCAGGTTTCGGGATATAATCCCCGCCCTGGTTGATGATTCATTCCGTTAAGATTTTGAAAGGGAGCGAATCTATCACCTTGACCTCCCGGCTTTCGGTGTAATAAACTCTCCATTGAACCCTGAACCAGTGGAATGGGCTTTGTGCCTGTGAACGGATATACAGCCTGCTATCGCGCGGGTCGCTGGTTTGCCATGATATGCCGCTTATGCTTGTTGCCTGAGTTCCGGTTTCTATTTCAACTTCATAATGGTTGCGTTCGATGCCTTGCGGAAGCAGGCCCTGGTGGTATGTACTCCAGGTTACCTGCACGGTGCTGCGGGGTGCGGCCCTAGTCTTGATATATATGCGCCCGTCCTGCGGGTTATCAGGGTCTAGCCATCCTATCTCCTTTATTCCGCTAAAAAGAGGGAAGGAAACCTTTTGCCTGGTCTGGAAAGAGCAGCGGGTGTCTCCGATATCATATTCTCCGACAATATCCTCCCACTCCTGCCATTTGAAATAGGATGGGTTGAAATGAGTTACTGTGCCGCTATCTGCCAGAATGCCCGCCACAGTATCCTCCCAGTAATCCGTTCCGGGTAAAAGGTCGGATTTATGTTCAAAAGAGCCGGCCCTGCCGAGAATCGAGAAATCCATGATGCCTCCGAAAACATAGCGTAGGATTTGATCTGCTAAATTATCGGCTACCTCTTTGAGGATTTTAAATTCGCTGTGGGCATATTCCCCGTAATAAACTACGTCTGCACCTTCGGCATACTGGCATGAAATCGGCACGATCTGGTCGTCCATATCCCTGGGCAGCAGGTCGATACCGGTGGCATCGAATTGGGGGCTGAGGGGATACGATTCGGCGGAAACAAGGGCTAGCCAGTGTTTATTATTGGCTACCCATAGGCCGTCTGCCGAGCTGTCGTAATTTACAAGGGAACTGAGTATTCCCTGGTCGGGTAGTATCAACTGGGCGCCTTCATAACCCAGCAGGGTGTCTCCTCCGAGAAAATAATAATCCGACAGCTTCTTTATCGGGCTGTTTATGGTTACTACCATGGCTACTTTTTCGGTTAAATTGCCTATATTGTGAGCTACAGCGTAGAGGGCTGCTTTTCCACCCATGCTGTGCCCGATTAGCACCAGGTTGCTTTTGCCGGCGAAACGGGTGTTAATATCATCGGCAATATTAGCGGCCCAGGTTTCGATATCCACATTATTGATGTAAGACCTGTTCATTGTGTCTGAAACGACGTGAATATCCGGATTAACACTTTCATAGTCTGCAATATATTCCGGTAGTTTATTATAAATAACATCTCCCAGCGGTTGCACGGAACTGGCATTACTGTTGAAACCATGCAGAAAAACGAAATTAACCTCCCTGACACTGTCTGCCGATGTTGCCAAAGCCGGCAGCGGAGAGGCAAAAGGGGATAACATATTAAAAAATAAAATACTAACTAAAACTATTGCCAGTCGTTTCATATTATATAAAAATAAGATGCCGAAATTTAGGCGAATATTCTAAACCTGTTTCAACCCATAATATCATCGCTGTATTCGATAATTCAAGTGATTAAGAGAGATTAATAAGAAAAATGTTGAACAATATTACATCCAATATGCTAAAATCATTATATATTACATTAGTTGCCGCGTTTTTGGATGTGTTAGCAAATACGAGGTGTGACTATAAAAAATAATCATAGATTATCTGCCGCAATAATTGCTGCCCTGATGCTTATCATATCGGCAGGCGCTTTCGTATCTGCCGACAGTGTGGCTTCCTGGACCGCTATGGATAGCGGCACTTCCGCCAAACTTAACGCAGTCTGGGGAAGTGATAATACGCATATCTTCGCCGCAGGGCAATCGGGTACCATCATACGCTACGATGGTACCTCCTGGTCGGCTATGACAAGCGGCACTACGGTCGACCTTTACGGCCTGTGGGGGAGCAGTAGCACCAACCTGTTTGCGGTAGGTAAGTCCGGCACAATTTTGCACTATGACGGTATAGAATGGGCTGCATTGGACAGCGGCACTACGGCTGACCTTCACAGCGTCTGGGGCAGCAGCAGTACCGATATTTTTGCGGCCGGGCAGTCGGGTACCATACTGCGCTACGATGGCACAGCCTGGTCTCCTATGGCAGCGGGTACTACAGCAGCACTTTATACAGTCTGGGGTACTGATAATACACATATTTTTGCCGCAGGCCAGTCGGGCGTTATCATAAAGTACAATGGCACCTCCTGGTCTGCTATGACAAGCGGCACAGCGGTCGACCTTTACGGCCTGTGGGGAAGCAGCAGCGACAATATTTTTGCCGCAGGCCAGTCGGGGAATATCATACTCTACGATGGTACTTCCTGGGCTTCGATAACCAGCGGTACGACAGCCGACCTTTACGGCATCTGGGGTACGGATAGCAGCCACGTTTTTACAGCAGGGCAATCCGGTGTTATTTTAAACTATGACGGGACCGTATTCAGCTCGATGGACAGGGATACTTCCAGCGACCTTCGCTCGATTTGGGGTGCTTCTTATGCCGATGTTTTCATAACCGGCGATCTGGGTACTGTACTCCGGTATTCACCCCCCGCGATATACACTATTGTACCTGACGAAGGTTATCAGGGGGCGACCTTGAACGTCACCATTACGGGGGCTAATTTCAGCGGGGCAAGCTCAGTCCAGTTCGGCGCCGGTATATCGGTAAACAGCTTTACTGTTGTCAGTTCCAACCGTATAGATGCTGTCATTTCTATTACCCCGGGCGCCGCAACGGGGGATAGAGACGTTTCGGTTACCACACCGGGTGGTAGTTTTACATACGCGGATGGCTTTACGGTAAATCAGGCGCTGCCGCTGATTACATCTATCGCCCCCAACCAGGGTAGACAGGGAGAAACGCTGAACGTTACTCTTACCGGAACTAATTTCAACGGGGCAAGCGCGCTGAATTTCGGCGCCGGCATTTCAGTGAACAGTTTTAATGTGCTCAGTTCCAACCAGATTACCGCCGGTATTTCTATTTCAGCGGAAGCCTTAACCGGCCCCAGGGATGTATCCGTTAGCACGCCGGCAGGCAGTTTTACCTTTTCGGGCGGTTTTACGGTTAAGCAGCCTCTACCGGTAATCACATCCGTCGAACCGAATCAGGAAAGGCAGGGGGAAACACTGAGTGTTATTATTAACGGCTCCGATTTTACAGGTGCCACTGCGTTGCAATTCGGCGCCGGTATATCCGTTAACAGTTTTACCGTTATCAGTTCCAGCCGGATATCGGCCAATCTCTCCATTTCTCCTGATGCCGTAACAGGTGTCAGAAACATAACTGTTATCACGCCGGGTGGTAGTTATACATTGACAAACGGGTTTACGGTTAGACAATCTCTTCCGCTGATAACATCTGTCGAACCGAGTCAGGGGAGGCAGGGAGAAACACTGAATTTAACAATTACCGGCGCTAATTTTACAGGCGCTGCTGCAATACATTTCGGAGCCGGTATATCGGTTAACAGTTTTAACGTGCTCAGCTCCAACCAGATATCTGCCAACATCACCATTGCGCCGGATGCATTTGCCGGTCTCAGGGATGTATCGGTTACCACGCCGGGCGGCAGCTATGCATTTTTAAACGGGTTTACTGTTAGACAGGCTACACCGGTTATAACATCGATAAGTCCCGCCGTCGGCAACCGCGGTTCGACAGCGGCGGTCACTATAAATGGCAGCAATCTGGCGGGAGCAACCGCGGTCAACTTCGGTGAGGGCATCGAGGTGACCGGTTTTAGCAGTATCAGCCCCATGCAGTTAAGTGTAAACCTAATCATCAATGCTGATGCTGCTACCGGGCTAAGGGACGTTTCGGTTACCACTCCGGGTGGCAGTTTTACACAACCTGGCAGCTTTATGGTGCAGCAGGAACTCCCGTTGATTACAGCGCTCAGCATTAACAACGCAAACCAGGGAGCCACATTGAGCATCACCATTAGCGGCGACAACTTTACCGGCGCAAGCGTAGTGCAATTCGGCCCAGGTATATCAATTAACAGTTTCAACGTCATAAGTGCCGGCCAGATAAACGCTAACATTACCGTTGCAGCGGGCGCCGCAGCCGGTACCAGGGATGTATCGGTTACCACACCGGGCGGCAGTTTTGTACTACCGGGCGGTTTTACGGTAAAACAGGCTTTGCCTGTGATAAAATCGGTTAATCCCGATAGGGGCAATCCGGGCACGACAATGGTCGTTATCATAAACGGCAACAACCTGACCGGAACAACCTCGGTAAGTTTCGGTGCCGGGATTGATATTACCGGCCTTACCAATATCAGCCCGACTCAGCTAAGTGTTAATGTTAATATCAGGGCAGATGCCTTAATCGGGGCAAGAGATATTTCGGTTACCACACCGGGCGGAAACACCATATTCGGTCAGGGTTTCAGTATCGAGTTAAAATCGAGAAGCACGGCCGCCTTGATAGCTATCTGGACGTCAATAGCCGTTTTATTTATTATTTTAACCGTTATTCTGAATATTCTCAGGCGGAAAAGAGCCGCCAGGCTATAAAGATGTGAAAAAGTTGTTGAAATAACTTGAAAACACATCGGTAAATTAAAATAACTCGACCTGAGTAAAATAAATGGAAGAATCCAAACGAAATCAACCTTGCCCATGCGGCAGCGGTAAGAAGTACAAATATTGCTGCAGCCCGTCTGCTATCAATATACTGGGCGATGAAATCGCGCTTTTTCAACGGAATCGTATTACTGCATATACCGGAGAACTCGGAGGCAGAAGGGAAGAATTCTGCCGCAGTTATATGATAAAAAAGACGGAAATCTTTAAAGAGCTGTCGGAAAAGCAGAATGAAATGGCTGCTTCTGAAAACGCAGTAATAAGCTGCGGAAAAGGGTGCACTCATTGCTGCATACTGATGGTGGGGGCGACCATACAGGAAGTTGAATTAATAGTGCATTATCTCTATCAAAACGAAGTGCTTTTTAATTACTTTGTCGATATCTATCCAAAATGGATTTCTAAACTGAAGGAAGTAGATTGTTTGCTGGATAAACAGTCAAAAAATACAACTTGTCATAATATCGCTTCCGTCAAAGAAAAATCACATTATAATTGCTGCTACTTTCTGAGTGCATCACTGGATATGAAATGGAAAAGCAGTCTCGACAGCAGGCTAACGATTATTAAAGAAGGATTGTACTGCCCGTTTTTACGCGACGGGGAATGTTCTATTCACGAGGTGCGCCCTTATTACTGCGCCGGTTACTTTGCTATTACTCCGCAGGACTGGTGCAATCCCTTGAATGCGGCTGAATATCGAAAAAAGAAAGCCTGTCAAACATTTAAAACTGACATGGCTGACGACCTGTCGTTTTATAGCGGAAACCTGGAAAAACCTGTCTGGTCATTTATGCCGGTGATGGTATATGAAACACTCAAATACGGGACAGAAGCTCTGCAGCCTATTAAGATAATAGATGGCAGTGCCATGAAAAGCTATGTTCTAAAAAGATGCTTATAAATCGAATGACACTCGAATTCAGCATCATTTATGCGGGGCATTTTAGATTTTAGGCGAATAATTTTTAATAGTAATCTACCTATAAAACGGAATTTACTGTTTGTTTTTCAACTTTTTTACAGTTGTAAATACCAGTAACGGAAGGGCTATTAACTCAATAATGCCCATGATTATTTTCACGGTATCAGGCAATTCAAATCCGATAATACTTGAACCGGCAAACACCAGTGTGGCAATTCCGATTACAGATAAACTTATGCCCCAGGTTATATTCAGCCTCTTTGATTCCATCGCTTTACTCCTCAGGACATAAAAAAACCCTCGCTTGCCGGTAGTAACCCGGACCACGAGAGCATTTCCACTATATCTGTAAAATATATTTTTAGCGGTAGAAAAGGGCGTTTAATTTTATGGCGACCCCGGGGGGATTTGAACCCCCGATCTCCACCGTGACAGGGTGGCATGTTAGACCGCTACACCACGGGGCCGTGTTGGGAAAATCACAGATACCAGTAAAGTCTATCAAGGATGTAAAATTGTGTCAAATGCCGTGCAGATTAACGGTTGCCGGTAAAACAAAAAATATTTAAAATATCTCATAAAACATGTGATAAATATCAAGCGTTGTTTACAAATCTTTATGTATGCTATAATTAACAATAAAATTTTCGAGGGGTTAAGTTAGTGCCAAGAGCAACAATAACAAAAGGAAAGAGAAAAGAAGCGGTAAACGTAGCAGGAGATATTGAGCAGAAGCGAAATTACGAATTGGTGCTGGTGCTCAATCCCGGTTCCGTTGAAGACAAGACAGAAACTAAAGTCGATGCTATAAACCAGAATGTAACAGCTTTAGGTGGAGAATTATCGGGAGTGGAGCAGTGGGGAAGAAGGAAGCTGGCATACCCGATAAAAAATTTCACTGAGGGCTATTATGTTTTAACCCGCTTTACCATGAATCCGTCGCAGACGAACAGCCTGGAAGCAAAGCTTCGCATATCCGAAGATGTTATACGACATATGCTGATTAAATTGGGTGACTGATTACATATATATGCGTTAGACGAGAAAAAGGAGAACGGGTAGGATGGCGAATCTAAATAAGGTTATGATTATCGGCAATGTCGGAAGCGACCCGGAAATGCGTTTTACTCCTAATGGTAATCCGGTAACATCTTTTAGAGTGGCCACCAACCGGGTTTATACTACCCCGGAAGGCGAGCGCAAGCAGGAAACGGATTGGTTTACAGTGGTAACCTGGAATAAACTGGCAGAGCAATGCAACCAGTTTCTTTCCAAGGGCAGGCTTGTATATGTCGAAGGAAGGCTGCATAATCGCAGCTGGGAAGGGCAGGACGGGCAAAAGCGTTTCAGGACGGAAATTATTGCCAACAGGGTAACATTCCTTGACAGGCAGTCGTCTACCCCGCTGGGTGATGAAAAAGTCGAAGAACCCGAAACGGTTGAAATCGAGCCTGATGACATCCCGTTTTAACAGTATAATCAATAAAAAAATATTATATGGTAGAGGATAGATAACTAGTGGCTAAACGAATTGTTACGAACACAAAAGCAAAAACTGGTTCATGGAGAAGCGGCGGTAAGTTCGCTCCGCGGCGCAGAGTTTGTGCGTTCTGCACCGGGAAGATAAAAGAAATCGATTACAAAGACAATACCATGTTGAGTAATTACATTTCGGACCGTGGCAAAATAGAGCCGCGTCGCAGAACCGGTACCTGTGCCAAGCATCAGCGTTCACTGGCCGTCGCCATAAAAAGAGCACGCCAAATAGCTTTGCTGCCTTTTGCCCCCGAGCATATCAGCAGGATGGGCGATGTGGCTTCCATAAGGATTGCTGCTCCCAGAGTTGAACAGGCAAAACCAGAAGTAAAAGAAGAAATAAAAGCTGAAGCTGTACAGGAAGAAGCTGTAAATACAGAGCCGGAGAAAGTCGAAAGCCCTGAGAGCGAATAGCTTAACCTGTAAGGATCGGGTTATTCGAAATAAATAGAAATATAATTCTATCCCTTTAGCGATATTTACCTCCATCGGAGGTATTATTGTGAATGAGATAGATGTACATTATTTAAGGAGTTAACAGTGCCGAAGAGAACCTATCAACCGAAGAAAATCCCCAGGAAGAGAGAACACGGCTTTTTGGCCAGGATGAGCTCTCGCGGCGGCAGATTGGTATTGAAGTCGAGGCGTCTCAAGGGACGCAAACGCTTGACTGTTGTATAAAAAACTACTAGAGCGGCAGCCTTCATATATTTCCCTCCGGAATTATCAAAGCAGCGTTTGTAAATAGAAAGTCCCGAGATGATTGTATCATGTAATGAAGAGAAAAGAATGTATTACCACAACCGCGGACTATACGCTGATTCACAGGAAGGGTAAACCGTGGGGGAGCAGGTTATTAGTGATGAAGAATCTGGCTAATAACATGGAATATTCCAGATATGGTTTTGTGGTAAGCAAGCGTGTCGGTAATGCGGTTATCAGGAATCGCACCAAGCGTCTGTTGCGTGAGATAATGAGGCAAATCGAGATAAAACCGGGGTACGATTTAGTATTTATTACCCGCCCGGGGATAGCCGATTTGGGGTTTCATGAGTTAAAATGTACGGTTACCAGGCTCTTGTCTGTAGCCGGTTTAATAATGGAGCATCATGAAGACAATAGCCTTAGCGTTAATTAGGTTTTACCAGTTAACCATATCGAAAGTCTTACCATCAAACTGCCGCTATCTTCCCACGTGTTCCCAGTACACCTACGAGGCTATTGTAAAATACGGTATCTTCAGGGGTATCCTGCTTGGAATGAAAAGAATCGCTCGTTGTCATCCCTGGCATGAAGGCGGATACGACCCTGTACCTGAAATAAACGGAGGAACACATTAATATCCCGACAGGATTATTATTGAGAATCGATATGAAAAAAAATGTAATAGTTAAAGCAATTCTGTTATCCGTCATTCTGCTGGTGGCTTCTTTATCTGCCAGTTGTTCTTCATCGGCCTATACCAATTTCGGGTGGTCGGGCTCGGTTGTCGATAACGGAACCATTTATGTTGCCTCTCCGGGTAAAATTGCGGCGTTGCAAAAAGATAACGGCTCAATGATATGGCAGAGAGAAATTGAAAAGGACGCTACCGCATCAAGCCCGTTGAGTTGCGGTATGGGGTCTGCGGCATCGGTAATATATGCCAACCCGGTGGTAGTAAACGGGGTGGTCTATGTGGCAACCTACACCGGTAAAATTTATGCCTACAATACCGCTAACGGTAACATGTTATGGAAATACCCTCTCGAAGGGTATGTACAGGGTATTATCGGTGATTTGATTATCGATAACGGTATTATTTATTTTGCCGCTGTCGGCGGAACTGTGACCGCCTTAAATGCCGAAACACAGGCAGTTGTCTGGCAGTACGATACAAAGGATACATTGTGGGCCTCTCCATGCCTGGATGGGGACACTTTATATGTAGCCTCATATGACAAGAGGCTTTTTGCGATAGATATCAATAACGGACAGCCAAAATGGGAAGAGCCCTTCACAACAGAGGGCCCCATTGTAGCTGAGCCGGTTTGTAATAACGGTATTGTCTATATCGGCTCCCTCGACCGCGGTATATATGCTATAAACCAGGAAAGCGGCGAGTTAATATGGAAGTTTACTGCCGATAGCGATGCCGAATACACCCCCAGCAACTGGTTCTGGGCTACTCCTTTACTGGTTGACGGAGTGATTTATGCCCCCAATATGGATGGCTTTGTTTATGTTATCGATTCCGCCGGCGGAACGCTGGTAAAAGCGATTGACATGGAGAATGCGATATCCTCAGCACCGGTACTTTTCGAGGATAAGGTTATTGTAGCGACACAAGATGGCGATGTATATACTATAAATATTGAAAGCTATAATAAAGACAGGCTTAAATCTCTTGAACTTACGGTTCAATCTCCGCTTTTTGTCGATGACAATATTATCTATGTTCACACTATTAAAACTGAAAACCTGTATGCAATTAACGGAAATTCCGGGGTTGTGGTCTGGTACTATGAAGTCAGTTAACCTAGAGAGTAAGGTGGTTTAAATTGAATATTGGAGCGATTTGGGATGTAATTGCACTCGGCCCGATGATTAATATTCTCATCGGTTTATCTGATATATTATTCGGCAGTTTTGGTTTGACTATCATAGTACTGACTATCATCATCAGGGCTGTGATGTTCCCCTTGACGCGCAAGCAAATGAACGCCACCAAGGCTATGCAGGACATACAGCCGAAGATGGCCGAACTGCAAAAGAAGCACGCCAAAGATAGTAAGAAACTGGCAGAAGAGCAGATGAAGCTCTACAAGGAATCCGGTGTCAGCCCGGCCGGTTGCCTTTTACCGATGCTGCTTCAGATGCCGATATGGATCGCACTTTATCAATCCATCATGCGTGTTTTGGCAGTCGCACCCGGTAACTTCCTTAATTTATCGGAATATCTTTATTCCTGGCCGATTGTCTTTAAGGCATTACCTGTTGACAGCCAGTTTTTATGGTTAAACCTGGGTTCTCCCGATTTCCTGTTGGCGCTTTTAGTCGGCGCTTCCATGTGGGTTACCCAGAAGATGTCGTCGACACCTTCGACAAACCCGCAGCAGAAGTCACAGGCTCAGATGATGACGGTCATGATGCCGCTGATGTTTGTCTTCTTCTCCCTGACATTCCCGAGTGGTTTGGCTCTTTACTGGATTATTTCCAATATCATTACCATTGTTATACAGTATATGATTACAAAGAGCTGGGGCTCTCTTAATGTTCCGAAATATGTGGCAATGATTAGAGGACTGATCCCCGTTAAAAAAACGAATACTAATGATAAAAAACTCAAGGAGCGCATCTCCGCGGTAGAAAATAACAAAAATAATAAGGAATTACAGGCAGCCGATACCTCAGTTTATGATGCTGAAGTTATAGAGGAGGGAGCCGATGCGGGTGATAGAGAAGAGCGCCAGGACAGTGGATCAGGCCATAAAACTAGCTTTGACCGAGCTAAACAGAAACCTAGAGGAGGTAGAAATAGACGTTCTAAGCGAAGGTAGCCGGGGCATTTTTGGCATCGGTAATGAAGAAGCCAGGGTAAGGGTAAGAACCGGCAATGACGCGGGAATAGAAAAGGACACTATGGATATCATTAAAGATACTTTAGAAAATATACTTGAGAAAATGGGAATAGATGCTTCGGTAGTATATCAGGAAGGCGAAACCTGTTCTGATGACGAAGGAGAAGAGGCCCCTGCGGTTTACAATATTGAAGGCGATGAACTGGGTATCTTAATCGGAAGGCGCGGGCAAACATTATCATGTCTGCAGTATATCGTTAAAATCATAGCCGCCAACCGTATTCAGGATTCACTTCCGTCGATAATAGTCGATGTTAACGGATATAAGCAAAAACGCCAGCAGGTACTGGTTGAACTGGCTGAGCGCGTTGCCGAGCAGGTGGATAACAGCGGCAAGTCATTTACGCTGGAGCCGATGCCGGCTTATGAAAGGCGTATTATTCATATGGCGTTATCATCTCATCCGGGCGTAAAAACGGAAAGTGTCGGCTTCGGGGAAGACCGCAAGGTCTCCATTATACCGAAATACTAAAAATCAATCGAGGTTTTTATAAAGGTAAAACCTTGATAAAATAGAGTTATTGTGATAGTTTATTAAAAAGCTATGATGGAGAAGAGTAGATAGGAAGTTGCAGACAGCGAACCTGGTATGGTGAGAGCAGGGCTGTTAATTCTATCGAAAATCACTCCGGAGCTGACAACCGAAAGGTTATTTACCGAGTAGGATTGTACGGGTTTGTCGGCCGTTATAATCGACAGGGGCATGATACATGCCTTGCTGAGTGCCTCCGCCGCGTGCGGGGGAATCAGGGTGGTACCGCGGGAAAGTTTAATCCCGTCCCTAGCTTGGGACGGGATATTTTTTATAGAAGGGGAGCTTATATGTTTCAACCGGTAAATAGTAAAGCTGATTTTGCCAGGCAGGAGGAGAAAATCCTGGAATTCTGGCGCACTGAGGCCATTTTTCAGAAAAGTATCGAGGAGCGCAGTGCTTGCCCGCGCTTTGTTTTATATGAAGGCCCTCCGACAGCCAATGGGAATCCGGGCATTCACCATGTTCTGTCGCGTGTCTTCAAGGATTTAATTCCGCGCTACAAGACCATGAAAGGATACTATGCGCCGCGTATAGCCGGTTGGGATACGCATGGTTTGCCGGTTGAACTGGGCGTGGAAAAAGAACTCGGTTTTACCAGTAAATCCGATATCGAGAAATATGGCATTGACAAATTCAATGCCAAATGCCGCGATAGTGTCTTCCGTTACTTAAAGGACTGGAATGCCATGACGGAACGCATCGCTTACTGGTGCGATATGGAGCATCCTTACATTACTATGGAAAATAGCTACATCGAGAGCGGCTGGTGGATAATCAAGCAGCTCTGGGATAAGGGGCTGGTTTATAAGGGGTATAAAACAGCGGCACACTGCCCGCGCTGCGGCACTTCTCTCAGTTCTCACGAAGTGGCGCTGGGCTATAAAGAGGACACGGTAGACCCGTCGGTCTATATCAAGTTTCGTGTTTCCCCCGATGGCGTCAAGAATATAAATGAATGCCTGGAAGGGAAAACAGTCTATCTGATGGCATGGACGACAACCCCCTGGACGCTGCCCGGCAATACCGGTCTGGCAGTTTCCGCTGCCTCGGACTATTCGGTAGTGGAGGTCGATGGCGAATATATAATCATGGCTACAGCTTTGCTGGGAACGGTCGGTCTGGCCGATAATACGGTGGTTTTAAAGCTGAAGGGTAGTCAACTGGCGGGAATAACCTATCAGCCGTTATACAATCCGCATCAATATGGTGTGGATAGATTGTGTTTTAAGAACCCCGGCAGCTCCGAACTGGAATTGCAGCCTGCCGATGAAAACCTGACCTACCGCGTTTGGGAAACGAATTTCGTTTCGATGGAAGACGGTACCGGAATCGTACATATGGCTCCGGCTTTCGGTGAAGTGGACTTCGAAGCCGGTATGCAAAACTGTATGGATTTTGTGCAGCCGGTAGATTTGCAGGGTAAAATGACCGGCGATTACAGTTTCTCCGGAAAATTCGTCAAGAAAGCCGACCCGATGGTTATCGAAGAATTAACCGCACGGGGTTTGCTGTTTCGCAGTACCACCATCAGCCATACCTATCCCTTCTGCTGGCGCTGTGACACTCCGCTTTTATACTATGTTAAACAGAGCTGGTATATCCGTACTACCGCAGTCAAAGAGAAACTGATAGAGGGCAATAACCGGATTAACTGGTATCCCGACCATATAAAAGAAGGGCGTTTCGGAGATTGGTTGAAGAATAATGTAGATTGGGCTTTTTCCCGTGAGAGATACTGGGGAACGCCGCTTCCGGTCTGGCAGTGCGATGCCTGCGGCAAGCAGGAATGCATCGGAAGTTTAGCGGAAATGGGTAACAAAAAGGGTTTCTCGGGGTATTCCGAGCCGGTCGACCTGCACCGCCCATATGTAGATGATTTAACCTTCGATTGCCCGGGATGCGGCTCTAAAATGAAACGCGTACCCGAGGTTATCGACTGCTGGTTCGATTCCGGTGCCATGCCGGTTGCCCAGTACCACTATCCGTTCGAGAACGATACACTGCTTAACGATGGCAGATTCCCGGCTGATTATATCTGCGAAGCGGTTGACCAGACACGCGGCTGGTTTTACAGCCTGCATGCCCTATCGACACTGCTGTTCGATAAACCGTGCTACGAAAATGTCATTTGCCTGGGGCATATCCTGGATGCCAAAGGCGAGAAGATGAGCAAGACTAAAAAGAATGTGGTTGAGGTCTGGCCGATACTTAACAAATACGGCGCAGACGCGCTGCGCTGGTATCTTTTTACCGCTACACCGCCCGGAAACGCGCGCCGCTTCTCGGAGCAGCTGGTTTCAGAGGTGACGCATAAATTTATGCTGACGCTCTGGAATACCTACTCCTTCTTTGTGCTTTATGCCAATATCGACAGCTATAATCCGCTGACTGAAACGGGAAAGACAGTCCCGTCCACTTTGGACCTGTGGATAATCTCCGAGCTGAATCAGCTGGTTGCCGATGTCGATAAGGCATTGGATACTTATAATCCGACCGATGCCGGCAGAAAACTGGAGGAATTTGTCGATGACCTCTCCAACTGGTATGTGCGCCGCAGCCGCCGCCGTTTCTGGAAGAGCGAAAACGATACCGATAAGCTTTCGGCCTATGCTACGCTTTACCAGTGCCTGGTCACTTTAACGAAACTGGTTGCTCCATTTATCCCTTTCATGGCAGAGGAAATGTACCAGAACCTGGTCAGGTCGGTGGATAAAAATGCCCCCGTAAGTGTACACCTTTCGGCATTCCCGGTTGCTGATAAGAGCAAAATAGATGAAAACCTTACTGCCGATACCAAGCTGGCCATCAGGTTATCCAGTTTGGGCCGTGCTGCCCGCAGCAGGGCACAGGTAAAGGTGCGTCAGCCGCTGGCAAAAGTGCAGGTTAAATTATTATCAGGCAGCGAAAAGGCCGGTCTTGAAAAAGTAAAAACGCAGGTTATCGATGAACTGAATGTTAAGGATATCGAGGTCATCGACGATGTCAGTGGATTGGAAGAGAAAGGCTATGTGGTGGAAAGCGATGCCGGGTACAGTGTTGTCGTTAATCCCGAAATCTCAGCCGAACTGCTGAAAGAAGGGCTGGCGCGTGAAATAGTGCACCGCCTGCAGAATATGCGAAAAGAAGCCGGTTTTGAAATTGCAGACCATATCGCCTCCTATTACGAAGGCGGTGAATATGTAGAACAGGTAATTAAGGATTATAAAGATTACATAATGCATGAAACCCTGTCAGATGAAGTGAAGCGGGGCGTCCCGGCGGAGGGAATACACTGCGAAAGCTACAAGATAAGCGGCTACGAGATGAAACTCGGTGTGGTGAAAATAGTGTAAGCCTGAGGACAAAAAAGTCCGCAAAAAAAGGGGCGAGTATTACTCGCCCCTTTTTAGGTTAAAGAGTCGTAAATATTATTGGTTTACTTTGGGCAGGTTAGCAAGAGCCTCTCTCATTTTATCTTCCGGGAATTCGTAGTTTTGTAGTTTTCCCCGGTTATAGGCATCGTAAGAAGCCAGGTCGAAATGGCCGTGACCGCTCAGGCAGATCAATATATTCTTCGACTGGCCGCTTTCCTTGCATTTTACGGCTTCGTCGATGGCAACCCTGATGGCATGAGTGGATTCGGGGGCGGCTAATATGCCTTCGGTCCTTGCAAACAAGACACCCGCTTCAAAGGTTGAGAGCTGAGGTACGGCTACTGCTTCAATCATTTTCTGGTTATAAAGGTGTGAAACTATCGGAGCCATACCATGGTAACGTAAACCTCCGGCATGAACGGGAGGCGGCATGAAATCATGGCCTAAAGTATACATCTTTAGCAGTGGAGTAAGACCGGCAACATCGCCGTAATCATAGGCATAGGGGCCTCTTGTCATAGTCGGGGTAGCTGTCGGTTCGACACAGATAACCCTGGTATTGGGTTTAGCTCCGCTTATCTTATCTCTTAACCAGGGGATGAATAAACCTGCAAAGTTAGAACCGCCGCCGACACAGCCGACTAAGATATCGGGATATTCTCCCGCCATCTCCATTTGTTTGATTGTTTCTTCACCGATGATTGTCTGGTGCAGCAGAACATGATTCAATACGCTGCCGAGCGAATAATGGGTATCGTCTCGTGATACAGCATCTTCTACCGCTTCACTGATAGCCAGCCCGAGGCTGCCATTGCAATCCGGGTCTTTTGCCAGCATATCTCTACCTGCTTTGGTATCCATACTGGGGCTGGCAACACAGGTTGCCCCGTAGGTTTCCATCATGATGCGGCGATAGGGTTTGCTGTTAAAGCTGACTTTTACCATATAAACCTTACATTCGATGTCGAAAAAGCTGCAGGCGATGGAAAGGGCGCTGCCCCATTGACCGGCGCCGGTTTCTGTTGAGATACGCTTGATGCCCTCTTTCTTATTGTAATAGGCCTGCGGTAATGCCGTATTCAACTTGTGGCTGCCGGCAGGGCTGGTTCCTTCGTACTTGTAAAAGATTTTTGCCGGTGTATCGAGTGCTTTCTCCAGTTGATATGCCCTGTGCAGGACGGTTGGTCTCCATGTGCGTAAAATATCCTGAACTTCTTCCGGGATGTCGATATAACGCTCCGGGCTGAACTCCTGCATAATCAGTTCCATCGGGAATAGCGGTGCCAGATCCTCAGGAGCTACCGGATTGCCTGTGGCAGGGTGTAAGTCTACGGGCAGGGGCACGGGTAGATCAGGCAGAATATTATACCATTTGGTGGGCATATCCTTCTGATCCAGGAAATACATTGTTCTTTTCATCTGTTTACCTTCCTTTTTATTTATTTTTATTTTTAATAAATGCTCTTAAAATAAAAAAACCCTTCAACCACTAACGGTTGAAGGGGCATAAGGTTTACCTCTGCGGTGCCACCCTTCTTAGTCTAATATAAATATAAAAGACCATCTCTTTTCAGATACATAATAATATCCTAGGATTCGATAACGCTTCCTCTGCGGTAAAACCTACCTGTAATTACTACTTTCGGTTTACGGCTCCCAGGCCCATTCAGTTTCTGCGCCGGCATCGGCTCACACCTTACCCGACTCTCTGTGCTTCGCTGGAAAACTTACTATTCCTGTTCACAGCCTTTACATATTCAATTAAAAGTCACTATAAAACAAAATATACCGCTTTGTCAAGTAGTATTTGATAATATATTCAAAGTAATACTGTAAATGAACGGATTAAGGTCTTTGTTTATCGGTCTGCTCTGTTAGATTGCCCTTCATTAAATACCATTTGGATACCGCTTCCGATTGTCATAAGCATAAAAAAAGGAATTATGTTATAATTTTATAAGCATGTGCAAACGTAAATATTTCAGTGAGGAACGTTAATTGTACGATGCCTTAGTTATCGGCGGCGGGCCTGTGGGCAGTTATATAGCCAGGGGATTGTCGGGCAGGGGGCATACAGTCGGCGTACTGGAAAAGAGCTCCGGCGGGCATAAAAAAATCTGCTGCACAGGGATAATAAGTAAAAAATGTTATCAGACCTATTTTTCGGGTAAAGACCTTATATTAAACGACGGAAAAAGCGCCAGGGTTTATTCCCCATCCGGTAAGTTATTGAGCATCAGCCACAATGAGAACCAGGCCTATATTATTAACCGCACTACCCTGGATTTCGTGATGGCAGCTGACGCAGAGAACGCCGGAGCTGAATATTTAAATAACTGTAATGTGAAAAACCTTGAGATACTACACGACCGCATATGCGTCGAATATCAAAAAGGTACACAATTGAAAACGGTAGAAGCCAGGGGTGTAATTATTGCCTGCGGTTTTAAATCCGGGTTGTTTAGGGGAACGGGAGTAACAAAACCGGATAATTACACCATAGGTGCACAGATAGAGGTACACCACAGGGATGTCGGGGAAATAGAAATGTATACCGGGAAACACATAGCCCCCGGTTTTTTTGGATGGCTGGTGCCTTTGGATGGTAAAAAAGCCCTGGTCGGCCTGATGTCTAAACATAGTCCCAACAAATACCTGAAAGGATTTCTGTCTCTTCTTAAAGAGCAGGGGAAAATTGATGTTAACGGTGATATTCCGGCTTATCGGGGGATAACGCTGCAGCCGCCACAAAAAACATACGGTGAGCGCTTTATTGTGGTTGGAGATGCGGCCGGACAGGTAAAACCCCTGACGGGAGGCGGTATTTATTACGGTTTGCTTTGTGCCGATATCGCTGTTAATAATATCGACAAAGCATTGAAGGAAAACGATTTGCGGGCAGGTAAGCTGGCAGCCTATGAAAAAGAATGGAAAAGCAGGTTAGGTAAAGAACTGCGCATTTGCCGCATGGCTCACGCTTTCTATTCACGCCTGAATAACAGCCAATTGGATAATCTGTTTGATATAAGCAACGCAACGGGAATTGTAGATGAAATCATCTCTGCCAACGAATTCGATTTCGATTTTCACAGCAGCATAATACGTAAATCGATCAGTTTCCGGACCATATCGAAATTGTTATCGAGGGGAATTGCTCGATAATATAAATATTATTATTAGAAAATGGAGAATAAATGGATAACAACGACAGGGGAATAAAGGTGGCCGAAGCTGCTGCCTGTTTTATCGAGGGCATTACGGAAGAGCGTGAATCTTTCCAGCATACCATTAACCATTTTGCCCGCTGGTTTGGTAAAGATAAGGTTTTTTGTGAACTGATGCCCCCCGAAATCGCCAATTACGCCGACAGGCTGGCTATATCGGATTCTGAATATGCTAAGAAGCTGGAAATTGTAAGAGTTTTCCTGGCATTTGCAAAGAAGGAAGGATTTGTAAAAACAAATTTATCCACACATTTAAAGTCCAAGAAGTGCAAGTTAAAAAATAATAATAACAATACCATAAAAAAAGATGCCCCTCAAAAGGTTACTTTGACCTCCGAAAGCTATGAAAAGATAAAGAACGAACTTGAGGAATTGAAGAAACAGCGTCCCGCGGCTATAGAGGAAGTCAGCAAGGCTGCTGCCGATAAAGATTTCCGTGAAAATGCTCCGCTGGATGCTGCCAGGGAAAGGCTTAGTCACCTGGAGGGGAAAATCATCGAATTGCAGGAGATACTTAAAATTACGGAAATAGACGATGAATGTAAAAAAGATACCGACAGGGCAGGCATCGGCGACTGTATAGTACTGACCGATTTAAGCAATATGGAAAAACTGGAATATACACTGGTGAGCGCCAGGGAATACGACCCGGCGAAAGGCAGGATTTCCGGTTCTTCTCCGCTTGGAAAGGCTATTGTAGGCAAGGGCGTTGGTGAAAATATTGAAGTAGTAGTGCCGGTCGGTAAGCTGTGCTACAAAATCGAAAAAATAGAGCATACAAAAAAGGTTAAAAACAAGAAATAGAGTTGAAAAGTATTGACACAATTTAAGCAACAGTATAATCTAGTAACCAGCCATATTATTTTTTAAGCGGAGGGTCAGATTATGGGTAATACTTCTACCGGTTTGCAGGAAAATATAGCCGCCTTACTGTGTTATGTCCTTGGATGGATTACGGGTTTGATATTCTTTCTGATTGAACCCAATAACAAGTTTATCAGGTTCCATGCTATGCAATCGATTATCGTATTCGGAATCTTTACTCTTCTCAGCATAATATTCAACTGGTTACCGTTCTGGTTTATCCTGTGGCCGATTATATCAATCCTTGCTTTTATACTCTGGGTTATCCTGATAGTGAAAGCCTACCAGTGGGTATATTTCAAGCTGCCATTAGTCGGCGATCTGGCCGAAAAGTGGGCAAATAAATAACATTAAACTCCGAAGCAACTGTCCCAATCGAGATAAAACCCTCCTCCATCCTCTGCCAATGAGGGGAGGGGGGTTATTGTAAATCTGAGAATACTACAGGAGCATTGTCAAAATGATACCGGTCATCTCTTTTATCGGCAGGCATAATTCGGGAAAAACCACAGTCCTGGAAAAAGTGATTCGAGGCTTGAAGGAAAAGGGTTATAAAATAGCCGTAATCAAGCATCATAAGGGTGATTTCGAGCTCGATATCAAGGGAAAAGACACCTGGCGGCTGGGTCAGGCCGGCAGCGATGTGGTGGTTATCTCCGCTCCGGAAAAAACAGCCGTTATCAGAAAAACCCAAAAGGAATTGACGCTCGACCAGATAAAAGAGATGGTTTCGCAGGGAATGGATATCGTCATCTCGGAGGGCTATAAATTCGATAACAAACCGAAGATAGAGGTCTTCCGTTCCGAGGTAAGCGATAAAATCTTAACCGATGAAAAAGATCTGGTTGCCCTGGTTACCGACCGCAATTTCGATATCGATGTGCCGCAGTTTTCCTTAGATGATGCCGAAGGCATCGTTGAATTTATTGTTAAGAGCTACCTTTCACAGCCGGTAGAAGCAGGGGTTAATTTAACCGTTAACGGACGCCGGATAGAAATAAAACCTTTCGTTCAAACCATGTTTATTAACACCATTAACGGGTTCCTGGCCGCATTACATAATGCAGGTAATGCCTCGGAAGTCAGGATAACAGTCAGTAATAAAGGGGAAGCCTGCCTGATTGCCGACGGGAATTTTGTGGAAATGAAGTCTTTTATTCGGGATATGCTGGAAAATACCACCAGAGGGTTGGTAACTGCTTTACACGGTATTGAAAATGCAGATGAAATTGAAGTTACTGTCCATCGTCCCTAGTTCAGAGGAACATTGATGTCAGATTCTGTAAGCGCCATACTGCTTGCCGGAGGCAAGAGCTCGCGGCTCGGCACCGATAAAGCCAAAGTCAAACTTAACGGCGAGTCCGTTATGATTGGGGCGATTGCCGAAAAACTGTCGGAAGTCAGTGATGACATTGTGGTATCTTCCAACAGCAGGCGTTATGATGACATAACGGTTCCGGTTAGGTGGGTTGCAGACGTCAAACCGGGTGCCGGTTCCTTGATGGGTTTGTATTCGGGTCTTCTTGCCGTAAAACACGATTATGCCATCGCGGTTGCCTGCGATATGCCTTTTATAAACATTGAACTTCTCAAGTATATGATGTCGCTGCCTCGCGATTACGATGCGCTGCTGCCCAGAATCGGGGATAAAACCGAGCAACTGCATTCCATATATTCAAAAAGCTGTCTTCCCGAAATGGAGAGGTTTCTTGAATCGGGGCGTTTGAAAATCACCGCTTTTCTGGATGAAATCAATGTTAAATTCGTTCCCGAAGATATCATAAACAAATATGACCCGCAGCATCTTGCCTTCTTTAATGTCAATACCGCCGAGCAATTAAAAGAGGCACAGGATATCCTTAAAAACGAAGAGTGAACTGTTTTTGCTTATATTCCCTCATCAGTCTTGTCCCGACTGTTCGGGACTTCTCGCAAGGGAAGCCGTTTTTAGTTAGCCTTCCCCTTGGGGAAGGTGGTATTTACGAAGTAAATGACGGATGAGGGTCGTTATTCCACCTGATGCCGGGACTCGCAACGATAGTTAAAGTTCGATTCGTAATAAAAAACCGCTATGGATTCGACAAGCTC
>CAZJMW010000007.1:0-32131 GCA_964547375.1 uncultured Dehalococcoidales bacterium
ACTCTGCATTGAAGCCCTCCTTTTTAACGTTATTACTATATTTACGTTATCAACGACTGAGGTACATGCAAATCGCCCCGCAGGCGGCTACATTCAGTGATTCGGCCTTATCTTTTATAGGAATTTTTAATCTGAAATCGGCAAGATTCAGGATATCGGCAGATAATCCGGAGGCTTCGTTCCCGAGCGCCAGTATAAGCGTATCCGCTTTTTGTAAAAACGACGGATTCTCTTCACCATTCAACTCGGTAGCCACAAGAGCGTAACCCTTTGCTTTTAAAGATTGGATGAGAGTAAGATAATCGCCTGTTCGTCTTATCCACAGGGAGAGGATGGTTCCTGCTGTGGACTGCACTGCTTTGGGAGAAAGCGGGTCGGCGCATTTTTCACTCATGATGACACCCGAAAACCCGAAAGCGACTGCCGTGCGAATCAGCGTGCCGGTGTTACCCGGGTCCTGAATATCTTCCAGCAACAGGATTTTGGAGCCGGAATCGTCGGGAAGGACATTAGAATATATATCTTTGGGGATGCGCACAACGGCGATAATTCCCTGCGGCGTTGTTGCCGAGGTTACAGAACGCAGCTGCTCCCCTGTGATACGCCTGTACGGGTATGTGCGGCAAAAAGAGGGCGGTTCACCCGTCGATAGCACCTCTGCAATGGCATCGGGATTATTTTCGGCAATTTGCCTTGCAGCCCGCTCCCCTTCTACCAGGAAGACACCCGCTTCAATGCGTTCTTTCCTGTCGGCAAGGGCTTTGTACCACTTGAGCGGTTTTAAAGGAGTATCATCGGATTTATATGTCATGACGGCTCCTCAATTTTTGATACTTTATCATAGCACGGCAGACAGCGGATGGGAACAGATAATAACTGTCTTAGTGAAGCCCGATGTAATCGCGGCGCGGAAATCTCTATCGAATAGCCTGACTATCATTTGTTATACAGGCGGGCGACTAGTGGTCACCCCTACGTTTTTTCTTTGTCATTCTGAGTTCGTGGTGGTCGAACGAAGAATCTGGGGAAGGGATTATTAAAGCCCCCCTGTTGCCGTAGATACCTTTGTTCTGTTTCTCCCCACCGACCGGATTCTTCTCCCGATAAATCGGGATCAGAATGACAATTAAGCCTACGTAACGGCAATGTAAACCATAAAGTAGTGCAGCAACGCCCCCAAAAGTATGAAGATATGGAATATCTCGTGAAAACCGAATACACCCGGCAGCGGATTCGGTTTTTTCAGGGCATACATTATGGCACCCGCGCTATAGGAGAGGCCTCCGCCGACAAGCAGCCAGAAAGACAATGATGACATTCCGTGCCAGAGTATATTCATCGGGATAACCGCCATCCAGCCCATCAGCAGGTAGAGGATGGGGGAGATGATGCGGGGCGCCTTCATATAAAAGACTTTGAAGAATAAACCGGCGATAACGCAGGCCCACTGCACACCGATAATGCTCCAGAACCATGCCCCTTCCAGATAGGCGTAAGCCATCGGGGTATAGGTGCCGGCTATCATGATAAAGATGGCAACATGGTCCAGCTTGCGCCAGATATTTTGCGCATTTTCGGCCTGCTTTTGCGCATGATACATACCGCTGGCCGCAAAAAGGCAAATGGCACCCAGCCCATAGACCAGCGAGACAAAGAAGAAATCCCACCTGCCCCAGGTTGCAAAGAGCAGGATTAAAAGACCGATAAGCGAGACGGCCGCTCCGAATATATGAGAATATGCCGCTACTTTTTCTGATTTCCTGATGTTAATCACTTGTCCTCCCCTGCAGTGCGATAATTATACACTAAGAGGACTGATTTATCTTTTTTTCTGCGTCAGGATAATATAAAGGGCAGGAACAATAGCGATAGCGGCCACTGGCCAGAACTCCCCGCCCAGGCTGTGACTGCCGGCGTAATCCACCAGTAAGCCGATTAAGGGGGCAAATATCATGGTAGAAAGCGATTTAGCCTGGCTCTCGATGGATAAAACGGTGGCTCCCTTTTCTTCCGTGGCGAAGGCGTCGAAACGGCTGAGCAATATCGGATACCAGACATTCTGCAAGAGAGCCAGTAGTACAAAACAGGCTATGGCTATGTAGTACAATTCAAAATACAAAAGCGGAATCAGCGCCGTGTAAATAAGGGCGTTGAAAATCCAAAGCAAACGGCTGCCGGCTTCTTCGCTCCCGGTAAACCTGACCAGGCGGTGTGCATTGCGGCTGGCAAAGGCCGCAGTAAAATAAATGATGATGTAAACCGCCCCGACTATAATCGAACTGCGCTGCGCTTCCCCCCACAGCAGAAAGACAGGCAGCATTAATGCGATATTCTTCAAAATGGGCTGTAGATAGGTATCTGCCGCCTTATATACGCCTTCGAAGGAAATGGACTCCATTATCAGGCGGCGCAGGTTTGCATTTGCCACAGACGAACGTATACATTCCCATAGATGAATCGCTATCTTTTTAAGGCTGACATTTTTTTCGGGATGCCCTTCCAATTCCGCAGGGTAGGTTAAAAAGTTGAAAAGACCGATGATATAGGGAACTATGGCAAAGAAAAATACACAGGCATAATTATCCGTTGCCAGCACGAAGATGACTGCCAGAATCGTGGATACAACGGAACCGATTTTTGACCACGAGCGTGTATACCCGTAGACTTTCGTTTTTTCATCCAGACGCCCCTGCAATCTCAGCCAGGTAAATATCATCGCCTTGTGCGTGCCGGTGCGGAAAGCCTCGCCGATGGCAAAAAAGAACATCGCTGCAAAGAAATGCCAGTATTGGCTGCTTAGGCCGAAGACGGCAAAAGAAATTATATAAGAAATAAACGACAGAATCATGCTGCGGCGGCGTCCGAACAGGTCGGCAACGGCTCCGCTGGGAATTTCAATGAGATTGATGAATAGCTCGCGGAAACCGATAAGGATTCCGATTTGTGTAAAGGAAAGCCCCTGCTGCATGAAAAAGAGTATGATGAACGGCTCGAAATAACGCTGGTTCTTTAAAAAACCGTAAAGTGAAAAACGACCTATCATTGCACCTAATATCATATTCCGCAGTTATTGTGAAATCAATTCAATATAACTCTCGCAATGAAAGAAAAATGAATGACCGACTTGAGTACATCTAAGGATATTGTTAAGATATAGTTAACTATGAGTAAAACGGATTTAAACCGGCGCTGCGATTGCGGCAGCGGCAAAAAGTATAAAAACTGCTGCGGGTCTTCTGTTGCGGCAGCGCCACGGGAGAATATGGATAGCATCCATTTAAATATGGAGATTGCCTATAAAGGTGCAATCGGACGTAAAAGAGAAAAATTCTGCCGCGAATTTACGGCTAAACAGCCGCAGGTTTATGAGTTGATATCGCAGCGCCAAAACGAAATGGTTTCCGCCAATTCGGAAACAATCAGCTGTAAAAAAGGCTGTGCTCACTGCTGCGTATTTTTTATCAGCGCCTCCGTCCATGAAGCCGAAGCCATCGTTTACCACCTTTATCATAATAAAGAACTGCTGTACCACTTTCTAAAAAGTTATCCCGTATGGCGAGAAAGGGTCAGAAAAGGCGGCGACCTGTTCAGAAAGCATAAAACGGCAGACGGCATAGCGGCTGTGGTCAATCCCTCCGGACAGGCCGGAAACAGCGTGTTCGGGGATCTGTTTGCCTATGCCATGCAGTGCATACCCTGTCCTTTCTTAATCGACGGGGTATGCTCTATCTATACAGTTCGCCCGTTCGTTTGCGCCGGACTGGTGGTCACCACACCATGCGAATGGTGCGATGCTCATACCCCTTACCATATTACCGACAGGAAGGCATATGTGGCTTATGAGCGCTCGATGTTCCCCGATATCCCTTTCTATTACGGAAAGTCGGACCAGCTGGTGGGTTCTTTTTTGCCCATACTGGTCAACAACATCCTGGCAGGAGGAATAGCAGCCATCTCCAGATTGCCGGGCATGGAAAACCTGGAAAAGGATTTTATGAAAGACCCCGAAGTGCAGTCGGCAATCCGCGCTTTTGGAAGCCGCTGAACGCCATTCCTGTTTTGTAGCAACTAACTTTTTTTATACAATTTTTCACCCGGAATGAACAAAAGTATATGGACATATTCACCCAAATAGGGTAAAATGAATATACTGGAGTTAGGAGAAATTGATGAGATGGTACTTCTAATTTTTTATATAGCAGCCCGGGGGGCAGTGGTATAACTATAAGCACTGGCTGGTTTCAGCTCAGTGCTTTTTTAATTAAAATATATTCAGTTAAAAGGAGGGTAAAATGCAATCGAGTTTAATCGGGAAAATCGAAAAGGCCAAGAGATATGCCCAGGAGAAAGACCGCATAACCTTTACTGAATTATCTGTAAATTTCCGTGGGGAAAACGATACCCATGTTACCGGATACGGACTCGAAGGATGGCACTGCACCTGTGATTTCTTCTCACACTGGGGGCTTTGCTGCCATACTATGGCTATGGAAAAAATACTGGGGGATATGCTTCCCAAAGAAGCCTTGAGCACCCAGTTTGACAACACACCTGTAATACAATAGTATTAATGCAGCTGAATCAGGTAAAATCATTATGAAGATTACTAAGATAGTATTCAGAAGCTGCTCTTTTTTTGTTGTAATGGTATTAACGCTTTTAATGCCGCTGTTGCCGGGTTGCAGTGAAGACGGAACCACTACCGAGACTACCAAAACAACCCAGATACCTTTTGCCATACACGTGTCCCCTTTGCATATGGACGATGCCATAGAAGGCGCCAACTACGTTTTTCTGGTAACCGTTGATTACGGAACCATGGAACCTAAAACCACTACTACGGAAACCTCCAGTACGACGGAAACCTCAAATACTACAGATACTGCCACAACCACCCAAACTATAGATGAGAATCTGGCCAGAATTTCTGCCACGGCTGAGAACGCCTTTGTTTCGGTTGGCCCGAAAGGCATATCCGAGGGTTACGTTGCCGAGGTGGTAGTTGTTCCCGCCGAAGGAACGGTAGGCAGTATTATTACCGTAAAAGTAAAAGCCGAATGGCAGGGCTATTCCGACACCGAGACGGTTACTCTCAATATTCGCGAAAAACCCGAGTCGCTGGAAGAACTGACTTCAGAGGCAATCGTCATCAGGAATACGTTTATCTCCTGGGTTGCTACCAACTGCCCCGAGCTTGGTATTTCACTGGATGAGGACTGGTTCGGGACCGTCGTCTATCCCAATACAGAATTGATAAAGTACTTCCTGTTCTTTTCGGGAAAATGGGAGTTAGGCATACGCTGGAATACTTCGACCGGTTCGGTCGACTGGGCGCAAATGTATGTCAGGTTAAGAACAGCCCAGTTTGCGCCATCCAGGTCCTTTGAAATAGGCTCTCTAAGCGCAGCCAACCCCAGTATTTATGAAATAAGCCCTCACAGCTTTGTCTGGCGTTAGCGGGATTGCAGACAGGAAAGAGCATCGCCGGCAACAAAAAGCGAACCGGTAATACAAATTAAAGAGTTATTTAGAGCTTGCTGTTTTGCAAGCTCTATTGCTTTTGAAACATCTTCAGCTGATTTAACTTCAATGCCGCAGCTTTTAAATTCCTCTTTAAGTAACGGTATTTCCATCGAGCGCGCATGTTTGGAACGGGTAATAACAATCTCATCGAAAAGAGGAGCCAGTTCGCCAATCATCCCCCTGACATCTTTATCGGCAGAGGCGCCGAAAATCAGTATTGTCGATGCCGCAGACTGAGCTCCCTCCTGTTGAAAATAGCCTTTATAGTAATACAGCAATGATTTTTTCAATTCGCAGGCGGAAAGCACATTGTGCGCTCCGTCGATTATGATAAGCGGACGCTTACTCATTACCTGGAAACGCCCCGGCCACTTTACCTTAGTCATACCCGCGCTTATTGCTGAAGGCGATATATTGAAACCCTTTTCGGCTAACACTTCAAGCGCGGCTACCGCTGTTGCCGCATTCTCCATCTGGCAGCAACCTTTTAGAGGAATCGATACTTGATAATCCCCTAGCCTGCCTTTTATTAAAAGCTTTGAATCTTCAGGATTGATGCCGCAAACCTGCCATATGATATCAGTTCCTACTCTAGTAAGACTGGAATGATGTTCAAGGCACTTCTTTTTGATTACCTGCATCGCTTCATCCGCCTGGGGAGCCGAAACGACGGGCACTCCATCCTTGATAATTCCGGCCTTCTCGGCAGCGATTTTAGCGATGGTATCCCCCAGCACATCGGTATGGTCGAGATTAACGGGAGTGATAATGCAGACATCGGGGCTGACGACATTGGTGGCATCCAGCCTGCCCCCCAAACCCACCTCCACCACCTGAAAATCGACGCCATGACGCGTAAAAAAGACGAAAGACAAGGCGGTCATTACCTCAAAGGTAGTTAGAAGCCCGTAAGTCGCACTCTTGTTGACCGCATCGACGGCCGGCTTGATTTCGTTTATTATGGCGGTAAATTCGGCTTCGGATATCATTTCACCGTCGATTTGAAAGCGCTCCCTGATGTCGATAAGATGGGGAGAGGTGTAAAGACCCGTTTTATACCCCGCAGCACTCAGTACCGAGCTGACCATGGCAGCTACGCTGCCCTTGCCCTTGGTGCCGGCAATATGAACTGTTTTAGCCTTCAGGTGTGGGTTGCCCAGCAAAGACATCAACTCGAAAACACGCCTCAGGTCATAGCTGACCGAATCGCGTAGCTTATGCGTGGTTTCATAGTCGGAAAAGCTGTAAACATATTCCAGCGACTGCCGGTAGTTGAAAATCTGCATCAAATCTCCAAAATACAATTCTAATATACGGATTGCCCGCACGCTTCGAAAGCGGGCATCGGCTTCAATCGGGATAGTCCTGATTCCGTTACGAGTTTATAAAACCGTCTGGAGCAGTATTGCCGGTGATTGAATCCCCGTCTGCCGCTGCGACGCAGCCGCGATTCACCGTAACTGCGTCGCAAGTACAATCACGACAGGTTTACTTTTTCTGCTGTACGCTGGATGCGCCGGATATATCGATATCGCCCATAACCGGGCTTCCGATATAATAAAGGGAAGAAGCGCCGCTGACCGTTGCATTCAGGGTACCGTCCATGTTGACCACGGCATCGCTGGCGCCGCTCACTTCTATATCGACATTACCGACCGTAAAATTATCCAGCTTCAAATCGCTTGCGCCCGAAACCTCGGATATTAAATCCTGCCCGCTTCCCGTAACATTCATTGTACTGGCTCCCGATATATTGAACTCGGCATCGCCGCAGGCAATGGTTCCTGTCGCCGTACTGGCCCCGGAGACATCAAAATCCGCAACGGTGCATGTCAGGTTTGCGGTCACGGTACTGGCTCCCGATACATCGATGTAGACTATGCCGGCATTCAAATCCTGAATTTCCAGTTCGCTGGCGCCGCTGACATCTATCGCTATTTGATTTGAAGTATTGAATTCCTTAAGAATTCCCTCGGTCGCCCCACTCATTTCCAGGCCTTTAATATCGGGCAGACTGATTTTTGCGATAGCGGTAACAGAACGATAATTGTAACCCTGCTTCAACCTGACCTGCAGGGTATCGCCAGTCTTCGTTATTATTACATACTCCATTATGTTGTCATCGGCAGTGATACTGATACTGTATGTATCCGACTGGCTGATTTCGACCTCGAAGATAGTGGCTACCACTATGCTGTCAAAATCCGCGTAATCAAACTGCTCGGTGACCAGATTGCCGGAACCGCTTACCGGATAAAGGCATCCGGAAAGACAGGGTGCGACTAATAAAACCATAATTACCATAAATCCCATCAGACTTTTTAATTTCATTTCCGACCTCCGTTTTACACCATAATATTATGGCATATCCTGAAAAGAAATCAATGAACTTTCCGCTATTTTTATATATTTTACTTGACGCCCGTATACAGCGGCTGATAATATCAAGAAAGCGGAGGGGATATAAAGTGAACTTTACGGATAAACTAAAAAACGCCGTTTCCAAAAATAACAGCCTGGTTTGTGTCGGGCTCGATCCCGACCCGGATTTATTTCCCGACCCGGAGAGTGTTATCGAGTTCAACAAGGCCATTATAGATGCTACCGCCGACCTCGTTTGCGCCTATAAACCCAACTTCGCCTTTTATGAGGCCTTCGGGGCGCAGGGGCTGAACGCTTTGAAGGAAACGGTGGATTATATTCCGAAGGATATCCCCGTTATTGCCGACGCCAAACGCGGCGATATCGGGAATACCGCCCAAGCCTATGCCAAATCCGTATTCGATAATTTCAATTTCGATGCCGTAACCATTAACCCGTATATGGGATACGACTCGGTCGCCCCGTTCATAGAATACCGCAACAGAGGTGTTTTTATTCTCTGCCGCACATCCAATGCCGGCTCAGGGGACTTCCAGTCTTTAAGCTGCGTAGCGGACGGCAGGAATATTCCCCTCTTCCATATGGTAGCAGACCGTGCCAGCCAGTGGAACAAGTACGGAAATGTCGGGCTGGTGGTGGGAGCCACCTATCCTGATGAGTTGAAATTGCTGCGGGAAATCTACCCGGATATGCTGTTCTTGATTCCGGGTATCGGAGCGCAGGGCGGCGACCTTGAAAAAGCTGTCCGCAACAGCATAGATGCCGGAGGCAGGGGGATTATAATAAACTCTGCCAGGCAGATTATATATGCCTCGCGCGGGGCTGACTTTGCTACCGCCGCAAACAAGGCGGCTAAGGATTTACGCGACCGCATAAACGATTTCCGCTAGAGAGACCTTTTATGGTAATGGAAATAAATACCGGCGATATCGTGCAGCTTAAAAAGAAACACCCCTGCGGCAGCGACCGCTGGCAGGTGGTAAGAAGCGGCGCCGATATCGGTATAATATGCCTCGGCTGTAAACATAAAGTAATGCTTGAAAGAAGCTCTTTCGAAAAAAGGGTTAAGGCGTTTATTTCAAAGGGCGGATAGACAGCTTAAAGGCATCGACTTATATGTTATAATTCTAATAGCATCAAAATAAAGGGGCTTTGGACATGTGGGATTGGTTCACCATAAACAGTATATGGTTTCTAACCGGGGCCGCTATAATATTCATCCTTGTTGTTATCTCCAGAAACATGTTCAGGGACAGGATAGCCAAGCTAAAGCCCGAGCAAAGGGATACAAAGAGAAACAAATTCTTTGCCCGGTTCATGCTATTAATAATATATATCTCGGTTGCCGTTATCATGTTATCCTTTGTGGCAATCGTACTATCCAGCGAAGCCATTTTTGCTTCCATAACAATTGAAAGTATTCAAGAATGGTTACTCAGTCATGGAATCATCATACTGGCCTATATCGCCATAGCCTATTTTATATACCGCATTGTGAAGGCTTTTGTCCCGAGAATGGTGACCGGATTCGTTAAAAGCAGCGGCAAGGGAAGACATTCGAAATCATGGTTTGAAAGAAGAGCAAAAACATTAACCGGTTTGATTGTATGGATAGTCGCCTTAATAACCGGAGTGGTTGCTTTCTTTCTGATACTGGGTGAACTGGGAATGGATATTACCCCACTGCTGGCAAGCGCCGGTGTAGTCGGTATCGCTCTTGCCCTGGGGGCTCAAACCATCGTCAAGGATTTTCTGGGCGGATTGTTCATTTTGATGGAGGACCAGTATAACAAGGGTGATGTAGTCAAAATCGCCGGCATATCGGGAGAAGTTGAAGAGGTTAACCTGAGGAGAACAGTGCTGCGAGACCTCGACGGCATCGTTCATACCATACCCAACAGCGCCATCATCACCGCTTCCAACTATACCAGGGATTTATCCAGGGTTAATATCGATGTACCGGTAGCTTACGGGGAAAATCTGGATAGAGTGTTTGGTGTGATTAACCGTGTCGGCAGAGAAATGGCGGCAGACCCCTATTTCAGTAAACTCATAAAAACACCCCCTCAGGTTCTCAGGGTTCAAAATTTCGGTGATTCCGGCATCGATATCAGGATTTTGGGAGACGTGCATCCCAGTATGCAGTGGGAAGTAACCGGAGAACTGCGGAAAAGGCTCAAGAAAGCCTTCGATGAAGTAGGAATTGAGATACCGTGGCCTCATGTTAAGGTATTTCAGGGTGAAAATAAAAAAGAGGAATATGTTGAGTGCAAGAATTGCTCTTTCTCCAACCCTAAAACAAATCAGTTCTGCGGCAGTTGCGGGGAAAGGCTCCAGAGTCAGCCCGAAGAACAGCCACAAGCTGATTCTTAATCTTGCACAGGACGATTTTAGTAGTCATTTTATTCAATCATTGTTTCTTCACTCTTTTATGCGCTTTCCCGATATATCGGGAATCAGGGCATGTGAAATTCCGAATGTCATACTGAATTCGCACATTAGCTACGCTAAGTATAAATGAGGGACGAATGAAGCATCCGGGGCGGGAAATCTTACCACTCTAAGCGAAGTGAAGAGTCTAAATACCATTCGATACGCCTTGTCCCGATACATCGTGCCTAAACACAAGCGACTCGGTTAATTATAACCTGCTCGTCCTTGTCCGATGAAGCAGCGTTGAACTGTTATCTCCGGCAACCATGATAAATAAGAACCAAAGTATTTACAGGATATATTAGCTACGGCAGAACAAACCGGCTACCGGCATTGTTCAAGAAAAACTCTTCAGGGAAAGCGCCGGCGATTTTTGCCATGGCGTAAAAACCGGTGCAATGGCAAACCCCCAGTTTTTTAACTCCCCCGGCCTTGAATTCCATAATGGTCTTTTGAATACGCTCATCATTTGCCCGGTAGAGGTGAATGCCGCCGATGACGGAATAAACCGAATCTTTTCCTGCCAGTTTCTGCGCCTGCCTGATGATATTAACGATGCCGCGATGACCGCAACCTGTAATTATTACCAGGCCGGATTCCGTATTTATGATAAGGGATAAATCATCGGCGATTTTATCGGGGACAAAACTTTCGCCATCCCTGATATGCAGATTGCTTTCCACCTGCTCGTATTCCGTGAGCATCGGGATTTCACCGGTGGTCATAATGTCGGGGGTAATGAAGACGGGGCTTTTTGAGAGTTTAAAAATTGCGCCGCGATTCTCCAGTTCCTCTTTCGAACAGGGCATGCCGATAGATTTTTCCTGTGTCTGTCCGTCCCGCAGGGTATATCTCGCTTCGAATACATCGGGATGAGCGATAACCTCCGTTTCTTTGCCGATTCTTCTTAACATTCCCCCCAAACCACCGGTGTGGTCAAGGTGCCCGTGGCTGAGCACTATGCAATCGACTTTAGTTAAATCGATGCCCATGATTTGCGCGTTGTGATAGGCGGAAAAGCTCAAACCGGTATCGAACAGGATGCGCTTGCCGTCGGCTTCGATAAAGAGGCTCAAGCCGTATTCCCCGACGAAACCGTGAAGAGCGGTGTTTTCACTTAATGTGCTGATTTTTATATTCATTGCCCTTATCCCTCCCTGAATGATGCCCAGGACAGATATAGTCTATACCGAATAACCGCATTTTTCCACCAGCGCTATATTCAAATTACCACAATGAATATTTAGAATATTTCGATTAATTTTTGATTTTTGACGATAATTATATTTAACAACAGCCCCTTATCCAATTGCTTTGATGTGTTGATTGCCATTTTTATATCAACGCTATATTGACACCATTACAACGTATGTGCTATAAATGATTGATTTCTCCGGAGCTGTGTTGCCTAAAGAGCAATCCATGGCAAACAGCCGGTAGATAAAATATCTAGACGGCATTACCGGAAACGGTTTTGCTTCCCGTTGGAAAAGGAGAAGAGATGGAAAAAGCCGTTACCTTATACATTGACAGGCATCGCGATATAGTTGCTGCTATATATCCTCTTCCCTTTTTCCCTGTTTGAAACCACGATTAAACAGGTAATATTTTACTATTGATTAAGAAAAGAGGGTATTTAGAATTGAAAAAAGCGCTGTTAAAAATTATACCGCTGGTCATTGTGTGTACTTTATTCGCCGGTCTTGCAGGATGCAAGGAATCACCGGTTACCCTGACAGTATTCGCCGGAGCCGGGATGATAGATGTCATTGACGACATCAATGCCCTTTATATGGAACAAAACAAAAATGTTACCATACAGGCCAATTATGCCGCAGCCGGAACATTAAAGTCTCAAATTGAGAACGGGGCAACCTGTGATATCTTTATTTCGCCGGGAATCAAGCAAATGAATTCATTGCAGCAGCAGGGTCTGATTTTATCCGATACAAGGCAGGATTTTCTTTCTAACAGCCTGGTTTTAATTGTCGCTCCGGATAATCCGCAAAACATTACAGATTTTACGGACCTTACCAAGGACAATATAAAACTTGTGGCTATCGGAGACCCCTCATTTGTTCCCGCCGGGGAATATACCCAGATGCTTTTTGATATGCTCGGAATCAGCAGTGATATGGCAGACAAGTTGCTGTTAGGCAGTACGGTACGTGAGGTGTTGGCTTATGTTGAAACAGGGAATGTAGTAGCCGGTATCGTTTATGCAACCGATGCAACGACATCCGATAAGGTTATTACGGTTGCCTCGGCTCCCTCTGAAATAAATGTAAAAATATCATATCCCACCGCTATAGTTAGCGCGTCAGAGAATACCGAAGCCGCCCGCGATTATCTCGATTTTCTATCCGGTGATGATGCAAAAGCCATATTCGAATCGTACGGTTTCAGTACCATATCCGGATAGTATATAATAACTAATCACCGCCATATGTAAGCGAGGCTGCAAAATTGCAGCGGATGTTGCGGCTGTTGTTTGTAAAATCTATTTAAAAGATGAGGTATTTATCGTTATGGCAAAACTTAACTCGATTGAAATAGTCAGGAATAAGCTGGTAGAACTGGTAAAAGAAAATAAAGCCGAAGGGCAGCCGGTGGTTGTTACCGTGGGAGCTTTATCCCCCCTGCAGGCTATAGGTAATACTGAGAGGAAGGACTACGCCATACTGGAAGGCAAAGAGGTGATGATTCAGGCTCAGTTCGGCGGCGGGTTCGGGCAGGCTTTCACCGATTGCCCTAAAGAGTTCGAAGGAACTATAGAAGATGTGCTGTCTTTTGACCTGGATACCAACAGTAACCGCGCTATCATGGTGGCTACTCTTAATGCTATTGCCTCTCATCTCGGCATCGCATCGGGAGTTATACACTGCCGTGACGAAGAACCGGCAAAATGCGGCGCCATTATCGCAGAGGAAATTAAGAACAAATACGGTAGTGTAAAAATAGGCATGATAGGCTTACAGCCGGCAATATTGGAAAGCCTGGTGGAGGGTTTCGGGGTAGATAGCGTACGCTGTACCGATATGAACCCCAAAAATATCGGGCAGAACAAAGCCGGCGTTATTATATGGGACGGCAAAACGCAGACGCAGGATATGGTCGACTGGTGCGATATTATCTTTGCCACCGGCAGCACTGTCGCCAACGGCTCGTTCGATGATATCAATATGAGAGTGAATGAGGCTGGAAAAAAACTGGTGCTCTTCGGCATAACCGGCGCATCGGTTTGCGCTATTACAGGTATAGACCGCATTTGCCCCTACGGGCATTAGAATAACCCCGAAGGATTACGACTGCTTGCGATAATCCTTCTTCCAGGGTTCTTTCATCACATCGAGATAGTTGCGTATAGCCGCTTTCAGGACATTCGATGTATGCACCGCACAGTGCTTATCTTCCTCCGGCAATCCGTCTAGAGCATCGATAACTGATTGCTGACTTATTAGCATGGCCTCTTTGATATCCTTACCGGCAGCAATCCCGGTAATGGCGCTGCCGCAGGCAATGCTGTTAGCGCAACCGTCGGTCATAAAACTGGCGCGGCTGATGCGATTGCCTTCGATTTTCAGCCAGATTTCCATGGTATCCCCGCAATGACCCAAACTACCGGCGGCATAGCCATCGGCGTTTTCCATCACGCCGAGATTACGCGGATTCATGGCATGGTCAATTACCTTTGCCGAATATTTACGGCGGGCTTCGCCCATCATAAGCTCTTCAAATTCATTGGAATTGTCGGTCATCATAGTAAATCCCGATGATAGTTACGGCTGCTTGCGGTAGTCCTTTTTCCATGGCTCTTTTTTGATATCGATATATTCCCTGACGGCTGCTTTTAAGGTATTCGAGGCCAAAAGGGCGCAGTGCCTGCTTTCCTCAGGCAGCCCATCCAGGGCATCCAGCACATCCTGCTGGCTGATTGCCATGGCTTCTTTGATGTTTTTACCGGTTGCCATTTCGGTAACCATACTGCCGGATGCAATGCTTGTACCGCATCCGTCCGTCATAAAACGGGCTTCGGTGATAATATCGTCTTTAACCTTTATCCACATTTCTATGGTATCGCCGCAGGGCCCGGTTATAGTAGAGTAAACATCGGCATTTTCCATTACACCGAGATTACGCGGATTCATGGCATGGTCGATGGCCTTGGCCGAGTAATTCTTGCGGGTTTCCCCCATCAACAGTTCTTCAAATTCATCAAGGTTATCAGTCATTGTACTGTGCTCCTTAAATATTTATACCGAAGTAGCTTAAGATATACTTCAAAGATATATATAAAAAGATAAAACCGAATATCCATTTTAAAGTAGCCGGTTTAAAACGGGATACCAGCCGCGCCCCGATTAGCGCACCTGCCACTGCCCCGACCCCCATTGCAATCGCAGCCGGAACATCACATAAACCCTGGGAGATTTTAATGATGCCGCCTACCAGCGCAAACCAGACGAATGATGCCATAGACGACCCGATGGCTATCTTGACCGGTGAATGCAACAGGTATACAAAAGCCGGCACCATTATAAAACCGCCGCCCAAACCCGACATACCGGTAAAGATACCGACACCGCCGCCGATACCGGCTTTAAGCGGGATATTGCCCCCCATTGTTTTTCCGGGAAAGTCGGGTTTCTTCCTTAGAAACAGCCCCTCGTAAATCATACTGGCGGCAATGGGGGCAAAAACTATCCCGAGGGTTAAATCGATAATCTCGTGATAATCCTTAATCAGGTAAAAAAGGACTGAGCCAATAATCACTCCGATTATACCAGCCGGAGCGATATATTTTACCGATTTCCAATCGATATTGCCCATTTTCCAGTGCTGATAGGCACCGGCAACCGCCGTAAACACGACACCCACCAGCGTCGTTCCGACAGCAATCGACGGGGAAAAATCGAATCCGAAGCGCACCATCGGCAGCATAATAGCTCCGCCGCCGATTCCCAATAGCCCGCCGAATCCGCCCGCCACGATACCTGTCAGGAAGAGCAGCGCTATAGTTAAAAAGCTCAAGGTTTAATCCCCAGTTATGAAATATTAATTAGATTCGCCGTGATGCTGCTGGTGGTGTTCGCCGTGACCACAAGCGGTATCACCGTGGTCGCAAACGTTTTCTCCGCTTTCCAGGCGATGGTAAAGATACTTTATAACCGCTGTTTCCGGGTCAGGCTCAGTAACGCCCATAACCACTTTTACCCCGTTGCTTTCAAAAACCGAACGCGGCCCCATGCCCATACCGCCGGCCAGGACAACGTTTACGCCTTTTTTCGCCAGCGCCAACGGGGTACCGTGGCAATCGTGTGTTTCCGTGGTCATCGTTTCTTTTCCCACTACCTGTTTACTGTCGTTGACCTCGATAATCAAAAAATCGGATGTCTGCCCCCAGTGTGATGAAAGAAGACCGTCTATTACCGGAATTGCAAACTTCATTAAAATATACTCCTTTTGTTAATTTTTTTTGGATATTTTTTTGATTTGATGGTGAATTCAGAATCAACTCATCATAACACATACATTATACACGACATGCAGATTATTCTCACGGCCGTAATCGATGGCCGCTTCGCTCTCCGAACCCGGTTGCAGCCAGATGCGTGTCAGTCCAAGCTCGACGCATTGTTTTAGAATACCTTCGGTAACTGCCGGGGGAACTACAAAATCGACCACATCCACTTGACAGGGGATATCGGCAAGGCTGCTAAAACAGGCCAGCCCCTCCACCTCTTTAAGCCGCGGATTTACCGGGTAGACTTCATAGCCGCGCGCCTTGAGATTTTTTACTATCCTGTTGCCGTACTTTTCGGGGTTATCGGATGCGCCGATGACGGCAAACCTCTTTTGTTCCATAAATTCCTTGATTAGTTCCTGCATAACCTTTATCCTGTTGTTCCCGGCTTTAAAGTTTTTACGTGTATTATATAGTTTTGTATACAAAGACTGCACTTAAACAGCACGATAATCAGGATATCTCTATGGCATCCATCGGACAAACACTCTGACAATCTCCACACTTCTGGCACTTGCTTTCGTCGGATACCCTGCATACACCTCCGTCTAAGTACAATATGTGTTGAAGGCAGGCATCCGTACAGGCTCCGCAACCCATACATGATTGCTCATCAATTTTTACCATCCCGTTAATTCCCCCTTCTTGATTTAAAAGAAAGCACTAACCGTAAATTAAACCGGCTATTACTTTTTATTCAATAAGTTTGATACCTTTTCCCAGAGCCGGGTTATTTCCTGTGAAACCGCTCCGTCAGAATATTCGATGACCGGAATACCCTTGACCATTGCCTCCGTGACTACATTATCGAAGGGGATTTTCGCCGCAATTTCAACGTTTTGCGACCGGCAATAGCGTTCAATTTCACGTGTGTTATCCTCGTTGATATCGAATTTGTTGACGCAGACGGCAGCCGGAACATTAAAATGCTGACAAACACCCATCACTCTTTCCATATCGTGTATCCCTGAAAGAGTAGGTTCGATTACAAGGAGAGCCATATTCGCACCCGAAAGAGAGGATACCACCGGGCATCCGATTCCCGGGGGGCCGTCACAGATTATGTATTCGGCTCCGCTTTCCGCAGCCACCTTTTTAGCCTGCTGCCTTACTTTTGCCACCAGTTTCCCCGAGTTTTCCTGCGCAATCCCAAGGCGGGCATGCACCAGCGGCCCGTACTTTGTATCCGAGATAAACAGATGACCGGCCATGTTTTCTTTCATGGTTATGGCATCGACAGGACAAATATGGGAACAGAACCCGCAGCCCTCGCAGGCTATCGGGTCTACCTTAAAATCATGTATGGCATTAAAGCGGCACAGCTCAGCACACAAGCCGCATTGCGTGCATTTCCCGCTGTCGATAATGGCAGACTCCCCGCTCCAGAACTCCTCCTTGTGTTTAACCGAAGGATTTAAAAGCAAATGCAGGTCGGCGGCATCGACATCGCAGTCGGCCATCACCTTTTTATCAGCCAGCGCCGCCAGCGAACCGACTATACTTGTTTTGCCGGTTCCGCCCTTACCGCTTAATACTATCAGTTCTCGCATCTGCCATCTCCTTAATATCGTTATAGAGCTGTATAAAGCGGCTTTTCCATTCGGGCATGCCTTCGACCAGCGTTACACCGCGCGAATACAGGCGCGCAATTTCGGTATCGAGAGGAATTGTCATCAGAACAGGTATGTTTTCTTTTTTACAGTAATCCTCGACACCGGCATCTCCGGCACCCGTCCTGTTGATTACAACTCCATAAGGAATACCCAGTTCCCTGACCGTTTCCACAGCCAGTTTGAGGTCGTTAAGACCGAAGGGAGTCGGCTCGGTTAAAAGGATGCAGAAATCGCTCTCCCTGAGAGTTTCCACTACCGGGCAAGAGGTTCCCGGCGGAGCGTCCCTTATAATAATACCTTCTCCGGATTCATGCTCTTTAACCTGACGGATAACCGGAGGAGCCATCGCTTCGCCGACTGTAAGTATGCCCTGAATAAACTTAATTCCTTTGGCATCACCCCACTCCACCACGCCGATCTGCCGGTCTTCTTCGGTGATAGCTTTTTCGGGGCAAAGGTAACTGCAAGCCCCGCAACCGTGGCACAACTGGGGGAAAGTAAGCACGTGATTACCGAAAACGGCAATGGCATTAAAAGCGCATACGCTGGCGCACTTGCCGCAGAAGGTGCATTTTTCTTCAGCCACAACCGGCACCATGGTGTTAACCTGTTCGCTGCCTGTGATTTGCGGATTCAAGAAAATGCTGTCGTTGGGTTCTTCAACGTCGCAATCGGCAAGTGTAATATCGAAATCATCTTTTAGGGAAAGGGCAAGGCTGGTGGATACCAGGGTTTTACCGGTCCCGCCTTTTCCGCTGGCTACGGATATTATCATACTATTCTCTTACCATTCCGTTTCCGCATTTGGGGCATTTCATATCGTAACAGGGAACTCCCCTTTGATGGGGAACTTTCGTTTGGCAAGCGGGGCATACACAGTTTCCTGCCGCCCCTGCTCCGGCACGGTTTCCCCCCATTCTTCCACCCCTTGGTGATGAATCACCCCTGGGACCTGTTCCATCTCCTCTAGGCACAATTCCACCTCCTTTAATAGTTTATATCAATCATTGGAATAACTTCAGTTCCGGATGTCTTTTTGCACACTCCACAATCAGTCCTTTTGATATCATTGATACACCGATATAGCTGCCTCTGACTGAAAGCAGCCTGTCCCCGGCGCCAATACCGAAAGCTTCAAGTATTTGTGCATTGAGGACGATAGTATTGTTATCGCCGACCTTGCTGAGGCAGTATTTCCTATCGCCGATTTTAACGATTTGTCCTTCCGCGGACTGTTTGCCATCCAGTTCAGGGTTCATCGTCAAAATACTGCCCATCTGAGACTTTTTAAGCAGTGATTTTATCGCCATCACAAACCCGCCCGAACTCTTGCTGCCGGATATCAGGATAACTTCCGTCCCCGTCTTTAATCCGTACTCATCGACGGCTTCGGCGGGGATAACAACAGCTCCGTTTTCGCTGATTTGAGACCAGCCGAAAACGTATTTGCCTCCCTTTTCCATTTGGGGCATGTTATTCTCCTGTAATATCTAACCTTTTCTGTGGCTGAGTGTTACTTAACTTTTACCGTGGTGACTGGCGACATTGGCCTGAGCGCTTTCCTTGAAACGTCCGTCTTTATAGTCCTCGATAACATCCCGTAAATTTCCGGCCACCCCGGTAACAACCTTGATTCCAGCCGGGGATAAGACGTTATAGGCATTGGGGCCGCAGTTCCCGGTAAGAACCGCTTCCACTCCCTTTTCTACAATCATCTGGGCGGCAGCAATGCCGGCGCCCCCGCCTGCCTGTGCGCTGGCGTTATCGATATATTCATATTCCATGGTATCGGGGTCGACAATGATAAAATACGGGCAGCGCCCGAATCTGGCATCGACATCGTTTTCCAGTGTGGTTCCCGTAGCGGTAATTGCTATTTTCATATTTACTCCTTGTTTAATCCCTTCTTCTTATTTTTTGCTGAGCTTTTCGATTTGAGACTCTATCCTGCTCAGAGTATCCTTTAGCGATTTCATCTCACTCTTCAAAGCATCCAGTTCCCTGTCATTTTCAGGGGCTATGGTGTCATTATATCGATATCCTGCGCCACGACGGTCATCGTACTGCCTGTCTGCCAGTTCATCTTCGGAAACAACACAATAGCCTCTCGCCCCACCTGTCATCGGCCCCATGCCGCGAGGTCCGGTTCCGTCATATCCGGGCATAGTGCACCTCCCTTTTTAATACTGTTTATAAACAATATTTTTATTTGATTTTTTCGATTTGAGCTTCTATCCTGCTAAGAGTTTCTTTAAGCGACTGCATTTCGCTCTTTAAAGAATCAAGCTCCTGGTTGTATACCGGAATTGCTGCATTTGCGTAGCCGTAGCCATAGCCGGCGCCGCGCCTGAATCCGTAAGGGCGCGCTACCGGGCTTGCTCCCGGCACTGCACAAAAACCTCTTCTTCCACCTGTCATCGGCCCCATTCCGCGGGGTCCTGTTCCATCAAATCCTGGCATAATAGTCCTCCTTATATTGTATAAAATTTTTATGTCTTTTTAATCGATATTATCTTCGTCCGCCATGTCTTCCACGGCCTCCCCTGCCGCATCCGTATCCTGCAGACAACACAGGCTGAATTTCCGTATTATCGCATTCAGGACAAACGGTGGGGGCGACGATTATATCATCCACTTCCCATTCATGCCCGACCCGGCATCTGAACCGGTTAGCTGCTACCTCAAAATTACCGCCCTCAATGCGAATTGCTTTGCCGTTCAGTACGGCATCAGCAACCTTTTGCCTGGCCGAGGCCAGTATTCTCTGGAAGGTGGGGCGCGAAACATTCATTCTTTCGGCACCTTTTTCCTGTTCCAATCCCTCCAGTTCTTTTAATCGCAATGCCTCCACCTCTTCCATCGATAGCACCACTTCCTCCAGTGAATCCAGAGGCATACCAGCCGGCTTGAAATAGGTTACACCCGGCATATATGCTATTCGCCTGCATTTATAAGGTCTTGACAAATCTGTTCACCTCAAGTATTATGAGCATATGCTCATTACTATATTAGCAAACAGCACAGGGGCTGTCAAATCGAATAGTTGTATAAATATTTCTAATGAGGGTCATTTATGTCAATAAAGAAAGGGCTTGAAAATTATATAAATTATTTTCTGAATATTGTTCTTTTCCTTTCGGTAATTTTAACGATTTATTCGAGTTATATCATCTGGTTTGTTCTACCCAGAGGCACCGGATTACACGGCTTTTCCAAGTGCCTTCAGGAAGGATACGGTTATGGTAACGTTAACATAGCCCACGGTTTGCCGAGATTTACCTGGGTTGACATACACAACTGGGCTTCTGTGTCTTTAATAATAATAATAATTCTGCACGTAATTCTTCATCTGAGCTGGTTTAAACAAACCACTAAAAAGATCATGAATTCTTTTCTTAATCCTGCCTGGCATCTAATTGAAGAATACGTTGTATCGATAGTGCTGTTAATCCTGTTCGTATTCCAGGGTGTTTCCGGCATTGTAATGTGGTTAATTGTACCTCGCGGAGAGCTGGATTACACGGCGATGATTAGCGATCGCGGGCGCATTTTCTGGGGCTTACAGAGGGATGTCTGGGCGGATTTGCATGCCTGGATAGCTGTTGTCATTATTTCAATAATCATAATACACCTGATAATCAACTGGAAATGGGTAGTCGCCGTATCCAATAATATTTTCCATGGGATATTAAAGCCGTTTAAAAAGAAAGGAGATATCGATGTTACGAACCAACCTGAAACACCTTGAAACCACAGAGGAAACGCTTGAGGCAGTAAAAAATAACCAAAAGGTAGTTATTTGCTGCGGTAGAATGGGGCCGATGTGCATCCCGGTATACGGTATACTGGACCAACTTAAAGCGCAATATCCCGATGTCTGTTTTTTCGACCAGGAATTCGACATTCCGGCAGCCGGATTTATAAAAAGCCTCCCGCAGTGCGCTACTTTTATGGGATTGCCGTTTACCGTATATTTTAAAGATGGGAAGGTAGTAGCAGCTACTACCAGTATTCAGGATAAACAACAGATAACCGCCATACTGGACAGAGAGTTCGGCCACCAGCAGCCGATTTAAAACTGGGATATTAATTTACGGACACGGAATATTTATCAATAAATAGATTGGATGATAGAGCGAGATTATAGACTATGACAAGTAAAGATTATTATAAAACGCTGGAAATAGACCGTAATGCAAGCGACCAAGACATAAAGAAAGCCTTTCGCAGACTGGCTTTGCAATATCATCCGGATAAAAATCCCGCAAATTCAGTGCAAGCCGGTGAAAAATTTAAAGAAATTAATGAAGCCTACCAGGTACTGGGCGACAAGCAGAAAAGAGGACAATACGACCGCCTGCTGTATTTTTCCGGTATTAATACGAATGTAAACCGGACGGACGAAACAGATATTGAAAACACCAATCGGGAGAATTCAATTCATAGTCGTTTCGGGCAAAATGAGGTATTTAGCGGTTGCAACAATAAAAGACAGGGTGCGTGCGGATGCCGGCAAAACAAGCAATGCCACAGGCAGTGGAGATAAAATTTGAATTACTCATTTGTATACGGCCCGGTACCGTCAAGAAGACTGGGGCGCAGCCTGGGAATCAATAACATTCCGCCCAAGTTCTGTTCGTACTCGTGTGTCTATTGCCAGTTGGGAAAAACAGAGAACATGCGAACCGTAAGAAGAAAATACTACAATCCCGAAGAGCTTGTTGGTGCAGTCAAAGATAGAGTAGACTTCCTCAAAAAAAGCGGGGAACGCTCGGATTACCTGGCCTTCGTACCAGACGGCGAACCGACACTGGATTTAAACCTGGGTAAGGAAATAGATTTACTGAAAGCAACCGGCATAAAGATTGCGGTTATTACAAATTCATCCCTCATCGATAATATCGAGGTGAGGAAGGAGCTGGCAAAAGCCGATTGGGTTGGTTTAAAAGTGGATGCAATAACTCCTAAAGTATGGGAAATTATCGATAGACCGTGTAAAGGACTGGAAATCGAATCGATTCTGGACGGAATACTTATGTTCGCAAAATCATTCAGCGGGGAACTGACTACAGAAACAATGCTGGTAAAAGGCATAAATGATGATATCGAGGAACTGGATAAAATATCGTCATTCATCTCCAATTTAAACCCACAGGTGGCATACCTGTCCACCCCTACCAGACCTCCCGCCCAAAAGATTGAGGCTGTTACTCAGGATATTATAGATATCGCCTACACCGATTTCTGCACTAAACTGAAAAGAGTCGAGTGTCTCACCCAATATGAAGGCAATACTTTCTCTTCCACCGGAAATGCCGCAGAAGACCTGTTGAGCATCACTGCCGTACACCCTATGAGAGAGGATGCGGTTTCGGAGCTTCTGGCAAAACTGAATACGGACTGGACCGTGGTAGAAAAGCTAATACGGGAAGGTAAATTGAAAGAAGTGCAATACCGCGATAAAAAATTCTACGCACGGCGTCTGCCCGCTATTTCCGACAATAGATAGACCGATAAATACATTTATTGCTAAGGGGTAGGTAATGGAAGCGGAAAAATACAGCGATAAGGATAAAGCGATGCAAACCCAAAAATCAGGGGATTCCTGCGCCGTCTTTAATAAATACGCCGGAGAATATGACGCCTGGTTCGATAAACAGGGGGAAATGATATTTGCCAATGAGGTGGCGGCATTCAAAAATGTACTGCCTTCACTCCCGAAACCCTGGCTTGAAATCGGTGTCGGCAGCGGAAGATTTGCACATGCATTGGGGATAGAAAAGGGAGTCGAACCCTCTTATAAAATGGCGGAAATCGCTAGGGAGAGAGGAATAGATGTTCTTGTCGCGGAAGGAGATAACACCCGTTTTGATAATAGCTCATTCAAAACGGTGTTCCTGATAGTAACCCTGTGTTTTTTAGATTCACCTCTACCCGTTTTGAAAGAGGCAAACCGCATTCTGAAACAAGACGAGAAATTAGTGCTCGGACTTGTCCTGAAAGAAAGCCCCTGGGGCGAGTTTTATCTGCATAAGAAAGCGGAAGGACATCGTTTCTATAAATATGCCACTTTCTACAGCTTTAAAGAAGTAATAGAACTTTTACGTACGGCAGGTTTTACTCACAGTGATACGATTTCTACCCTGTTTCAGAAGCCCGGTGATGTCAAAATGGCTGAAGAAAGCAGAGACGGATATTATCCGGAAGCAGGTTTTACCATAATGACGGCTTATAAGAAATAATAGCAGGCAAAGGAGGATAAAAATTATAGCGTTATGTCTATTTTACCGCTAAGTAAATATCCCGATGACCATGTATTAAGGCAGAAAGCAAACAGGGTACCTGCCATCGACAGTTCAACATTGAAACTTATCGATGATATGATTGAAACCATGCAGCAGTCGAAGGGGGTTGGGCTGGTGGCGCCCCAGGTCGGCATATCGCTCAGGCTTATCGTACTGCAAATGCCAGGCGAAGAACCCTTTGTCATGGTTAATCCGGAGATAATCAAAAAGTCGGGGGAACAACAGGTAACAGAGGGCTGTTTAAGCGTCCCCGGTTATTACGGAGAATTGAAAAGAGCTGATAAAGTTACCGCCAAGGGATTGGACCGCAACGGAAAGGAAATAAGAATCAGGGCTGCCGGCTTGCTGGCGGAAGCCCTTCAGCATGAAATCGACCACCTTAACGGGGTTTTATATATCGATTGCATCGGAGAGACAGGGAAATTGTATCAATATCAGGATAAACCAAAACAATAGTAATTAATTTACCGTTTATTATCAGACAGGGGAATACTATGCTACAAATTCGAAGTGATTTATGTGTCGGCTGCGGTATTTGCCGGAATAATTGCCCTCGGGATGCCATATCGATAATCGACAGGAAAGCATTTATCGACAGCGGAAAATGCAATAACTGCGGTATTTGCGTAGATATTTGTCCGCGGGGCGCAATCACAGGAGAAAATGCTAAAATAGAGATTAAAACGAAAGAGAATTTGGCCGACATTGCTCGTTCACTGAGCCAAAAAGCAGAAACAATCTCGGAAAAGCTTGATAAAATCTACCGGGATAGAAATACTGTTAGTTAAGGAATAATAACTTGAAATCGTATATCGATTGTTTACCGTGTCTTTTAAACCAGGCTCTCAGAGCGGCAAGGGCCGCTACCGATGACGAGTTAATTCACCGTCAGGTAGTCAATGCTGTAGCCAATATGATTCCTTCTTTTCCACTGGATTTGAAACCACCGGAAATAACTCAACAGGCCTATCGGGTGATAAACAGTATCACCGGGGAAAACGACCCTTTTCGCAAAGCTAAGATTAATGCCAATGATGCCGTTCTCGCCATTTATCCGCGCCTGCAGAAGATGGTAGCGGAATCCACGGACCGGCTGTTGACCGCCTGCAAACTGGCAATTGCCGGGAACTCGATTGACATGGGACCTAAATTCGATTATGGTGGAATTGATAATCTGATAGATTCGATTTCAAACTCTGTTTCTCTGGCCATTGATGACTATAAAACATTTACGAAGAGCCTTGATAACTGCCGCAACCTGTTGTATCTTGGTGATAATGCCGGAGAAATTGTGTTCGACCGGCTTCTAATTGAAGAGATTAAACGATACCGGGATATAGAAGTCTATTTTGTAGTCAGGGGGAAACCGGTGATAAATGATGCCACCACGGAGGATGCCCTATCGGTAGGCATGGATAGATTAGCCGCAATTATTCCCAACGGTTCGGATGCCCCTGCCACTATCATCTCACAGTGCTCACAGGAAGTGCAGCGCCTTCATAAGTCGGCGGATATAATTATTTCCAAGGGACAGGGTAATTACGAGGCGATGGATGGAGAAACAGGAAATATCTTCTTCTTTCTACGTGCAAAATGCCCGCTGATTGCGAAAGTTCTGGGAGTAAAGGTCGGAGACTATATACTTAAAAACAGTAACCCACAAGGCGGAAGCTGATGAATTACGTCGATATCGATGAAGCCCGGAAATTATTGAATCTGGATGATACTGCGACTATTAAGGAGATTAAAGACAGCTATCGCAGGCTGGCCAACATATACCACCCGGATAAAAATAACTTAGCCGCAAAAAATAACGATGAGATGATCAAGAAATTGAACCAGGCATATAAGATACTGCTGGATTATTGTGCCGATTACAGGTACAGTTTTAAAGAAGATGCCGTTGCCAGAACTTATCCTTATGAGGAAAAAATGAGGAAATGGAACGATAACTGGTTCGATAGTATTTAGCGGATTATCTCAAATTTTTCCCGACAAGTATAATATACTTAATAAATATAACGGGGGTAATATGAAAACGCTGCTTATTCTCAATCGCAACCCGTACGATGGAACGGATGTTACCTGGAATGCCCTCAGGCTGGCGGAAAAACTGCTGGATACGGGCACGGAACTCAAAATCTTCCTGATGAATGATTCAATCGATTTGGCAAAAGAGGGAGTCAACCCGCCCGAAGGCTATTTCAATTTAACTGAAATGCTTTCGGCGTTAATCGCCGTAGGGACACCTGTAAAGGTCTGCGGTTCCTGCATGACCCGCTGCGGAATTCACCGGGATAAGCCGCTTATTGAGGGAGCTATGCAGGCAAAAATGCCCGAACTGGCGGAGTGGGTTGTCGATTGCGACAAGGTACTTTCTTTTTAAATCCTGTTGAAAATAACTTAAATTATTTGTATTAGATTTGCCTAATCGCATGCATAGAGTTATAATTCTAGCTATAAATCTACAAAAATTAAGGAGAGAAACATGTCGTCATACGCTTTTTTAAACAAGGAATTTGTTCCGCTGGAAGATGCCAAGGTCGGCATCATGACTCATGCTCTCCATTATGGCACGGCGGTATTCGAAGGCATCAGGGGCAACTGGAACGAGGAAAAGAAACAGGTTTATATTTTCCGCTTGAAAGAACACTATGAGCGCCTGGCGGAAGGCAGTGCCGTCTTAAAGATGAATCTGCCCTACTCGGTAGATGAGTTGTGTAAAATTACTGTAGACCTGGTAAAAAAGGGCGAATTTAAAGAAGATATTTATATCCGCCCGCTGTCATATAAAAGCACCGAAGCGATGGGTGTTCGCCTGCACAACCTGGATAACGACTTTCTGGTCTTCGCTATCCCCTGGGGCAGATATATCGATGTAGATGCCTGCCGTTGCTGCATATCTTCATGGAGAAGGCCGGCGGATAATGTTATCCCTCCCAGCGCCAAGATAACCGGCTTATATATCAACAATGCTTTCACCAAGACTGAGGCTTTAACTAGGGGTTACGACGAGGGCATCATGCTTTCGCAGGAAGGTAATGTCTCTGAGGGCAGCGGTGAGAACATCTTTCTAGTAAAGAACGGGAGATTATTTACACCGACCACCAAGGACAGCATCTTGAAGGGCATCACGCGCGATACCGTTATGAAGCTGGCAAAGAACGAATTGGGTATCGATACCATCGAGAAGAAAATCGACCTGGTCGAACTATACAACTCCGATGAATGCTTCTTAACCGGTACTGCCGCACATTTGACGCCGGTGGCTGAAGTAGAAGCAACGAAGATAGGAAGCGGCAAGCCGGGAGAAATAACCCTAAAACTGCAAAAGCTCTACTTCGATGTTATCAAGGGGAAAAACGAAAAGTACCTCGACTGGTGCACCCCTGTCTATTAATAAACTGACAAGATAAATAATTATCCAAGGAGATTCTGGTGACTGAAGCTCTGGCTGTTATCATTGGCTATCTCTTGGGTACTATTCCTACAGCTTATATCGTTACCCGCCTGTGGGCGGGGCGCGATATCCGCGCACTCGGCGGCGGCAATGTCGGTTTCATGAACGTCTTCCGCGAAGTGGGGATTGCCCCGGCGCTGGTAGTGGTGTTTATCGATATCGCCAAAGGGGTGGCCGCTATCGCCATCGCCAGGTGGGGACTGAATGCCCCGGACGCCTTTGTGCTGCTTGCCGGATTGGCAGCGGTTATCGGGCACAACTGGATGCCATGGCTGAAGTTTACCGGTGGCAAGGGAATGGCAACTGCCATCGGAATAATCATTACCCTTTTTCTGGCTTACGGATACCCGCTGCAACTGGGAATCTTCGTCGCCGTCGTACTGATACCCCTTGTTATCACTCACAACGTGGCGCTTTCCATGGCTTTGGGTCTTATTGCCCTTCCCTTTATTGTCTGGTTCGGTATTCACTCTGCTTTTGCCGCTATTATGGCAGCCGTCCTGTTTATAATCAGTTTTATCAAATTTTTACCCACGGCGCTGCTGTCTATAAAAAACTCGCGACGCAAAAGGGACCTCATTTTCGATACCTTCAAAGGGAAAGATAAGGAAGAAAAACCTGATTAAAAGTATCTTTGGTAGCTGGTGATTTTAAGGCAAACGACAAGGGGTGAAAGATGTTACGCAAAATCGGCTATAGCATTTTTTCCTTCATTCTGTGCTTATTACTGCTTACAGGTAGTTACTCGTGCGGTGAGGATACTAAAGGGACAACTGAGTCCGGCGCCGGGATAACCGGCACCATTACCGTGGAAAAATCGGTTACCGCCTCCAACACTGTGGTATCGACCCTGGGAGATACCATTACGATTTCTGAAAGCAGCAGTCCGCTTTCCGGAATGACGGTGGTAGTCCCCGCCGATTCATATGAATATCCCAGGAATTTCATTATTTCCTATGCCCCTATAAAAAAGCACACCTTCGGTGAGGATTTCAACCCGGCTACCCCTCTTATCACCATAAATAACGGAGGGGAATACTCCGATGAGCTAATGCAGGTCACCATCCCGGTAGAGATACCTTCCGACTATTTCGCTATGGGATTCTATTACAATTCCACCAATGGGAAACTGGAAGGCATGGCCACCCTGGCACAGGACACAGATTCGATTACGGTGGGAAGCAGGCATTTTTCAGACTTCATAATAAGCATGATTAAAAAGACCAAGTTAAAATCTGATATCGATTCACTGTTCAGACCCGGCATAGACGACTGGCAATTCGTCAATGACGGTTCTTATATTGCACCCAACGGACACTGTGCCGGGCAGGCGATGACCGCCGCCTGGTATTATGTTACCCAGCCGGACGGCAAAGATCTGGCGCTTTACAACAGGTATGACAATAACGGAAAAGAGCCGGATACCCCTGCCCTCTGGCAGGACGATTCCTACGCATACAGGTTCTGTTCGACAATTCAGAAAGACATTGATTGGAGCGGATTTGCCTTCAAGTTCTGGCGGGAGCAGCGCGGCATAAATGACGAATTTTCATATAACCTGTTCCGTTATTCCATGCAGCTGACAGGGGAACCGCAAATGGTAGGCCTTACCAAAGAAGGAGAAGGCGGGCATGCCATGGTATGTTACCGCATCAAGGATGGCAAGCTCTATATCGCCGATCCCAACTACCCGGGAAATTTGGAGCGCAGAATCGAGTATGAGGCTAACAAACTCAAGCCCTATGAATCGGGAGCCAACCGGCAGGCAATCGAAAACGGCGACAGCATCAGCTTCGATAAAATCGGCTACACCGGCAAGACATCGATTATCGACTGGAATAAAATCAGCCAGCGCTGGACGGAATTTAAAGCCGGTACTATCGGCAACGACCGCTTCCCGGCTTATACCGTCACTTACAAAAACGAGGACGGTGATTATGTAGAGCTTAAAGACGGACATATTGCCACCGGCAATTTAATAGACATTAACCTTGATGCTCCGTTCAACGCCACATTAGTGATATACAGGGACGGGAAAGTGCTACCGTTCGATGCCAACTTCAATATTACATTGAACCCGGGGAATAATTTATTGGGTATTTATATTAAGGGCAAGGTAAATATCGGCACACCGCAGGAATCTAGAGAGTATGTCGATTTCAAATATATCAATGTATTCTATGGAGAAATGACGCTTAGCCCGTCTTCACAGGAGATGGAACCGAATGTTGCACGCACCTTCAACCTGGAGCTATCGGAAGCAGCTCCTGATGGTTCATATTTCGAGTGGTATGTCGACGGCGTTTTGAAACAAAGCGGCCATGACTTCAGTATCAGCGTTTCCTTCCCGGATACCGGTGAACATATTATAATTTGCAAAATGCTGGATAGCGCCGGAAAGGTGTTGCAGCAGGCACAGGCGACAGCAGTTGTAACAGCTAAAACCACCACTGCTTTCACCTACAATAATCTCTCTGCGCTGCAAAATATGACAAAACTGAGGTTGTCGCTGGGAGGCAGATGGGAGATAACGAAGTGGACGGAATATGAGGGAGAAACTATTTATGACGGTTGGATGAATCATACTATTCCTTATTACAATCCCGGTAATCCTGATATGACCATAACCTGGACAGGCACTTCATTTGCCGGGGAGAGGACTACCAGTAATTCAGTTATCACCCGTATTGAAACACTGACAGGCACGGTGTCCGCGGATGGAACAACACTGCTTTCGTTAAGCTATAGCATGACCTACGTCAGTGACGACCTTAAATCGAACGGTCTCTGGCACAGTGAGGAAGAAATATCCATTGAGCTTGTAAATATCCCGATAGAGCAGCTGGTCTTCCAGGCAGCTACCTCGTCTACATTTAATTTCAGTATTTATGGACCCGATATGAGTCAATACATATCCGAAGTTAGCTGGCACAGCGTTACAATACACGATTCGGTAACTGATATAGAGTATTGGGCCGATGACAGCACTATAGATTGGGAGGGTGAGGGAATTCAGGCCACACCTACCATCATTTTAATGATGTCGTGATTATATTAAACACGCAAAAGGGGCATCAAATCAATGCCCCTTTTTAATTTATACCGACAAAGCGGATGTTATCTTATACTCTTTAAAAGACAGGAAACCTGGCAGCTCTCTTCGAGAGCCATGGTGAGATTGTAGGCTTCTTCCAATAACTGGCCGATAGCGAAACTGCCGTGGCCGCGCACTACGACCACACGATGATGCCTAAGAGCAGCGGCAATTTCATCCGCCAGCATCCCCGGCACAACTTTTACCCCCCAGCCGATAACGGGAACTCTGCATATTTCAGATATCAATTCGGGATTGGGTACTATCTCTCTCTCCGTTAACGACAGCGTTACGGCATGCGGCGGATGGGCATGTACGATTGCCTGCGCCCTTGTAATTTGATAAATCGCCCGGTGTACCGGCAGTTCGGCAGAAGCTAAGGGTGTCATGCGGTTATTGCGGCAGATTCCGGTCTCGATTAAGTCGTTTTCGTTAATGTTTTCAAGCTGGCAGCCGCGGCGGGTGATGATGAGATTTTCGCCGGTGCGGATGCTGAGGTTGCCGCTCTGTGAAGCGACAAGACCGCGGGTGAAGAGGTTATTGCCTATGGTGCGGAACTGGCTTAAAAACATCGCTCGTCCTTTACCTTTTATGCTTGATAGACGTTCAAAACCCCTGTTTTTTACAGTCTATACTTTAAGGAAAATAAAAGCAAACCTGCTGGACATAATATGTATTGACGGGCGGATAAATGAACTCTGTTTACGCTCTAATTTTCAGTAGAATTATACGGTTACTGATTGAGTTGTCATGCCGGAGGAATCCCGACCTGTCGGGATGACGAAGCATTCGTGGTTGGATGGAAATTAAGCCCCGCCCCCAAGATCCTTCGTCCCGATAAATCGGGACTCCAGGATGACAGGCTTTTTAGTGCGCTTTTCGAACTGAGCAAAAGGGCAAGCGAATAAAGAATCGGGGGTTAATTTTTGGGGTCGTTTATTATTTTATTGAATTCCTCGTCTATAAGTCTCGCACCAACTATTTTATATGTGTTTACTAGTTCTTTATGTTTTAAATTGAGCGGGTCATATTTTAAAAACCCGTATATTTCTTCTTGTAATTTATCTGATAAAAAACCTAATATTGTTTCGTTATTAATTATACTGTGGCTAACAAAATCACGAATATATTTAACTTCAACCCTATCTCTATTTTTCCCATAATCCGCCTTCTCAGGATACAATTCCTCTAGAATGATGTAATAATTTCTTATTGCATATTCTGGCTCTTTCATCTCTTGGGCTTTATTGGCTAATAATAATAGTATGTATTTCCTATAATCTATTTCCGAAAAGAAGTTATTATCTGGCAATCTTATTGTTGCACGACAGATACCACAATCCAAACTAACAGAATTACAACTGACTAATCTTTCATGCAAATTTTCTGGATTCTTCTTTATTTTACTTTTAATAGGTGGTAAAGATGGTCCATAGTCAAATTGCAGATAGGCAAGAAAGACTTGAAGCTCTTTTTTGGATAAGTCTATAATATTACAAGCTTCAGAACCATCTGTTTCCAGTTTATGATTGATAACAACAAGTTTACTGTCAGTATAGTCTAGAGTAACATTAAGACTTGGATACGAGTCCACTATATTAGCAACCGGTAATCCCTGTTCAAATCTATGTTCAACTTCCCATAAATATGCCATAAACAATCCTTTACAGCTATATAGTTAGCTGCTACCCCATCCGGCGGATGACGGCAATTACCCTGCCCTGCACTTCGATATTGTCGGCGCTGGCATAAATGGGCTGCATCTGGCTGTTGGCAGGCTGCAGGCGGATTTTTCCG
>CAZJMW010000008.1:0-30779 GCA_964547375.1 uncultured Dehalococcoidales bacterium
AAGACCACGAACGGCTAACTGTGGGCTCATCCCGCGTTACACTGGGACAAGACCATGAATGGATTTATTGAGACTCCTCGCAACGACGGTTTTGTAAATTGTCATCCTGGGCATATATGCATAAAATGTGTGATAATTATGGGAGATTATTGAGGGACACGACGATATATTGTCTGTTTCTCAAGAGCATTATTTAACAATTTAGTCCAGAGTTCGTTTGATGAGAACTATAATCCTTAAACCAGTTTAATAATCATGGTTTTATATTACTCTTGAATCAAAGCTAATATTAGGGGTAAAAATCACACAATTTCGAGTAATATGCCCATCCTGAAGTCACAAGGGGTGCCTGAAGGATCCGGGGGGTTGGGAGAAATAGCACATCAAGTCGCATCGGCGTCAGGCGGAATAACAGCCCTCATCCGTCATTTACTTCGTAAATGCCACCTTCCCCCGAGGGAAGGCTAAATTTATCCCACCCCGGATGCGACGCCCTGATAGGTCGTGAATCGCAACGACGGTTTAAAAAAAGGGCATAAAAAAAGAGGGCTGTTACACCCTCTTTTTAATAAAAACGATTTGAAAATTACTGTCCGAGGAGTTCGTTTACCACCTCGTTGATTACCTGCCCCTCGGCTTTCCCTTTCAGTTGCGCTACCAGTTTACCCATTACCTTGCCCTTATCCCTGGGTCCCTGGGCGCCGACTTCTTCGATTACCTTGCGGGCGGCAGCTACGACATCTTCCCGGCTGACCTGCTCCGGCAGGTATTTATCTATTATAACCAGTTCCGCTTCTTCTTTATCCACCAAATCCTGTCGATTGCCTTGCTTGAAAGCAAGGATGCTTTCCTTGTGCTGCTTGGCGTCTTTGGCAATAACACCGATTATCTCGGATTCCTCCAGTTCACCGCGCTTGGCAATTTCAGCGTTGTGGATGGCCGAAAGAAGCATGCGAAGTACAGAACACGAAGGCTTATCGCCGCTCCTGAGCGCATTTTTAAGGTCGTCGTTAAGTTTTTGTTTTAAAAGCGATGGCATCTGACTTAACTCCTCCTATCTTTTAGTCGCTCTGGCAGCTTTGTTTGCCTGACGTCTGCTGGCTGCGTCTTTACGCGCACGCCTGGTTAACGGTTTCTGGTAGCGCCCTCTGCGGCGAACCTCTGACAGAATTCCATCCTGCTGGACTTTCCTGTTGAACCGTTTAAGCAAACTGTCGAAGCTTTCACCCTCATTGGCCTTCATAACTGTGGCCACTAGCATCAGCCTCCTTCGTGTTCTGATTATCGTAGAAACAACTACTCGTCTTTGCTGAACGGGCAAAGAACATATAATTTTAAGTTAAAACGGTGTGAAGTGTCAAGGAGTGCGCGATATGTTCTGCGACCTTTGCGGTAACTTTTATTGACGTTTACGTTCAATCGAATAGTTTCAGCGGGTCATTTCAGGATACCGCAATGCCTTATTATCAGCGAATTCCGATTATAGAATTAATATAACATTGATTACCTCCCCTGACAATCGAATAGTCTGTGTTTAATATTAATCAGGAGTTTGCACATCATCTGCCTACCGGTAGAGCATGATGAAAAAAGAGGCATGCCTTATACATTCGGGTATATGTTTTATTGCTGGACCTGCCACTTCCTGCTGTCGGCAACGGCAGGACTACTGACATACTGGCTGGTGTCGAAGCTGCTAATGCGTTTTGCCTGTTTTAAGGAAAACGTCGGCTTAATTCCGACGCATCACTTCTCGATTATAATCGCATTGTGCGTGGCTGTTATTATCCACGTGGTACAGGACTATACCCTGGGCTGGTTTTAGGGTATTGCATACTCCCTCAAATCCTTTATAAGTGAAGTATTTCTTACCTTTGTCAATAAATATTCGGATAGACGGACTGAAGTTCCGGCATGACAAAAACCCTTTCAGAATTCTGCATATCCTGTCTTTTGCGATACATCATAGTACTAAAGTCCAACCAGGTACTGGTATTTTTCGTCCAGCGGATTGATGTTACTCGGGTCATTGCAGGACACCGCAATGCCTTATTAGCCTCACTTTTTTATCCTATCATAAATATATAATCAAACAAGTAATAGGCAGGATATACCTGATTTGAAAACCCGTTTAATAAAAATATTAAAAAACAGAATTTTCCGCATCATAGTTTTATGCGGCGGCGCAGGAGTAGCTCTCGATATCGACCATCCCATCCATTTTTACATAATTCCGGAACTGGACGGGCGTTTTCTGCATACCCCGGCACTGTATTTTTTCAGCAGTATTATAGCTTGCCTCCTGTTATACGCAGCCTTAATTTATTTTAAGCTGTATGTAAGAAAACTGTCCCTGCGGAATCTGCCTGATGTAAAATTCAATCTACGGCTGGGCCAACGTCAATTTATTATTAATGGAGTTATCAATTCGATAGCTGGTTTAATAAAATTATCTATTGCTAATTTCATTACGTTCCATAAACAGCAATTATCACGGCATCTTTCGAGGTATAACCGTCTCGGAAGAAGACTAGCACTTTTCTGCCGGAAGTCATTACCGCGGACGACAAATTTCTGGCAACGGCAATTTTCTCCAAAGAAGCTTTAAGGCTTCCGCTCAGCATTATTGTTGCTGTATAATCCGTCGAGTTGAAGCTTTTTAACAGTCCTTTTTCTATTATCATATCAATCTCCTTAATTACGCTTTTACCAGCAGCAATGTCTGTAGATACTTGCCGCTAGCCGGCAGAAAAATCGTCCTTAAACCGATAACCCGTCTTTTTTCATTAACCGATCCGGCTTTACTATCGGTAATGGCTATAACGTCATAGACCTGCTGTCCGCAGTTCGGGTGTATTTCGATATATCCTGAAGTACACGCCATCCGTTCCTTTTGCAGAATGGCTGCACCCCGGTTAATAGCCGTATCGACAGAGCCGATGTTTATATCCTCAACCGATAGAAAACGGTCGTAGCTATCTTCAATATCATCGTAGTTATAACAATGCACAATCAATGGCTGTCCGTTTGCAATATCGACACCCTCCACCCTGATGTGATTGTAAGCGGGGGCTTCTGTTTTGTATCTGCCTGCCAGAATAGGGTGCACCCCGTCAGTCTGCGGCGCAGAATATGTGTATACCGGCACATCATCCGGCAGCGGATTTACCAGATATGCCGTATCGCCTTCTACAAAAAGCAGGTCGGGGACATACGAGAGCAGCTTTTTAACAGCGCTGTCTCCGTTTGTGCCGGGGTTGATGGAGAAGTCCGGGTAGAAGCTATCGATATCGTCCGATTGGGAGGAAACCTCAAGCTTCAATCCGGCTCTTGCCAGTATAAAGGCCAGTATATCCTTAATGCTCATATCATCCGGGTCCTGATTCCAGCGGTACTGCTGTTTTGCCGTCCAGCGGCTGACACTGTTCCAGGTGTTTACGGCATATAAAACCAGTTTTGCGGAGCCGTCGAAATCAATGTGTTCATAGGCTTGCAGCATATACGATTGCCCATTGCTGACCTCCTCCCCGTTTTCAGTTACATATCCCGGAGAAAAATTCAGCCGGCAGCCGATATGGAGCTGGGGTGGCAGGGAGGCGAATCTGCCGTTATCATTTGCAAGTTCGATGTTCAGACTGCTGTCGAATCCGCTTGTTTCCTGTTTCAAAGAGAGAATAGCATTTGTCAGCTCCAGCGTCTCTTCATCAAGAGCGGCCACCCAAACCCCGTTGGCGCATGATAACCAGCAACGGGTGTCGTCGTGTGCTATTGCCAGACCGTACTGCGACGACAGGTCGAACGGTTGCGGCTCGTGCCACAGGTTGTCTGCAAAGTCTCCTATGGTATGAGTAGAGAAGGGTTGGGAATAAGCCTCGCTGCCGTCGTACTTTTCGATATAAAAACACCTGAAAACGTCCGGTTTATCTAAAAAAGCGTGCTGATAGCTGAAATTGCCGTCGGAAGGCGCTTCGGCCAGCGTTTGCAGTTCACCCCAGCTTCCGGCGGGCACATCGCCTCCGTCTCCATAGATTAAACTCCATAACCTGAAGCTGCCGCTTGTGTCTTTTCCGGTAACGAACAGGTTCCAGTCTGCGTCATAAACAACCGAGACTCCCGAAAGATTGCCGCTAGTCTTATTCCAGGCCGATTTTGCCTGCCACTGCCCGTTAACCAGCTTTTTAGTGTAGAGAGTGGACTGGTCGGTGAAGAAGAGGGCTAAATCACCGTTCGGTTTATAAGCGGCTGAAATGCCGTAAATGGCAGTAGTCGGCGAATAATCGACCAGCTGCGCACCCGACCAGGTCGCTCCGTAATCGTTACTTACCATGCGTTGTATCTTGCGGTCACTCTTAATCCAGAAGACTGAAACGGTTGCTCCCAGCGATGCGGCAGCGGCAATGACAGCGTTGTACTGATTGGTATAAGTCCATGCGCTGAAATCCGAATCCTCTCCCGGATTGGCGATGCGCTGGAGGTATAATTTACGGGAATCGGACGGGGGAGAGATTCTTATCCTTATCAGTGAGCCGTCTGAGGCTAGCGTTAAGGCATGATAATATTCCTCTTCCGTTCCGGTATACAGCCTTTGCCAGTCCAGTCGTCCAATACCGTTTATACTGTTGACTGCTTCCAGTTTAACGTACGGAATATGGCATGATTGCTTTTGGGTTTTAAGCAGGTTATCGGAAAGAATTCTCATAATATTTACTCATCCCCTTTCTGGTCGGGGATATATTCTTTTCCCCAGAAGAGGTGCCCGGCGATATATCCTCCTGTGAAGGTTACGAATAACCACATAAGCTGCGGCCAGAAGCGGTGACCGAGTAAAGCTCCGAAGGCTATCAGCGCAATGATGCACAATCCTTCGTATTTGTGCCAGATATCGCGCAGAATATAGGTCCACGGGCGTCCGCCGATGACTTTCCAGATGGCTTTGTAGATATTCATGTTAAAAACCCCCTTTGAAAAGTTATTTTCTATTTTCATTGTTTTTAGATATAATGCTGTGGCGTAGCTATTCAGCGGGATACTCCCGACTAAGGTCGAATCAGTTACCCTGTAAGCAGCAGGAGGTTGACAATATGTGGTTATATCTAGGATTTGCATTTATATTTGCCGCTTGGGGCGCACAGATTTACCAGGTTCTTTTTAAAAAGGACAGAACAGTTAACCTGTTGCTGCCTGCTTTTTATGGTATCGGAAGCCTGCTGTTGTTTATCGGAAGTTTTATCGATGGAGAGGCGATAAACGGCATCCTGAATATTCTCTGCGCTATACTGGTAATGATACTGATTGCCGTTTTATTATCCTCTAAGACAAGACAATAACCGAAACCGGCTAAACTCCGTAATCCGTCGTCTTCGATAACTGAGAACGCTGCGGTTTATACAAGCGGTTTACGCGCAGGCGGTTTTTACTCGCCATTCTTTTCAGCTCGCTTCGGAAGTAATCGATTTTAACCTTTCCCCAGCGCAGAAAATCTGTCGGCGTGTCGCTGCCGCCGATATTAACCCGGTTTACGGAGTAGGCTGCCCATTCGATGGCGGCATAACCGCAGGCGCCGCAGATTACCGGTTCCTCAAGATGAACAGGAATTGTGGAACTTGAACTGTCGAGGGTGTGCGTCTTTTCGTAGTATATGCAGGCATCACCACCCGTAGGGGTTTCGCCGTCGATTATGGTCAGCTTATCTTTCCAGATAGAAAAGCGGCGGTAATGCTTGGGGAAGCGGTTTACGGGGTATTCCACTGCCCGTATGGAAATCCTGTCCGCTATCCCGGAAATATCGAGTTCTCTCGACCCGCTTGCTGTTGGGATAACAGCCGTCTGCTCGGACGGGATAGCTTCGGAAACATCCTTAACGGCATGTAAAATGTGCCGGTCTATTTCATCATCGTTCCAGCGGTAATTAGTTACGTCTTCATCGTGCAGGTCGCGCCTTACCAGCGCCCTTATTTCGTTTAAAGTCATAATGCCTCCTTGATAATTGTCATTGCGAGGACTCCCTCGACATTGTCATTCAGAGTTCGTGATGGACGAACGAAGAATCTGGGGTGTGGGGTTAATAAAGTGTTCTCGCCTGATGCCGATGCGACCTGATGGGCTGGTTCTCCCCTCTCCCCAGATCCTTCAGTCACCCCTTGTGACTTCAGGATGACAATAGAAATATTACTGTCATGCTGTAGTTCCGATTACTAAGAAACTCATTCCTCGCAATGACATACTGTTTTATATCTAGTCCTCTACGCCGATAAGCGCGGCGGCCTTGACGGATGAGAAGAGCGCCATCGAGCAATACCACTTGACGCGGGTGCGTGAAGCGTCCTTGTTTTCAAGCTGCCCGATGGGTTCGACCTGCAAAAAGCCGGGGCTGGAAAGGCCGCACAGTGCGCCTTCACCGAACTGGAGGGCATAAATGGTGGAAGAAGTTCCTCCTGTGGTAGCGGTCTCCACGCCGCCGGTTACGCTATGCGTATCCAGAATCCAGTCGTTAACGCCGATGGGAATGCCGTCCCAGAGCTGTATAAAATTGCCCCAGTTGTCGCAGTCGGTTGCCAGCATGCTGCCCGATTCCCTTACCAGCGAATTGATTTTGCGTCTCGAACGGCGGCTCATCAGCAGCATATCCGGTTTGCCTCCCTTAACGGCGTCAATCAGCTCATCCAGTTTATCGAGTGTCAATTCGCCTCCCGTTGCCGCTACGGCTACTACCTGTCCGCTCCCTGTTTCGGTATCGATTAGTTTCCTGATGCCGTCGAATTGCTTGATGCTGGACTCGGAATCCCCGTAGATAAAAATTTCCTCGAACTTGTGCCTGAGCGCCTTGGCTTTCATCTCGATGACAGCCGCTTCCAGATCCTGCACATTGCTGCGCGTGGCTTTCAGAAAGTTATCCACATCGGCATCGCCGCCGATGATTTTCAGGTTGGCGGTCTTCTGTTCGAAAGTGGGCGTCGATTCGTTCCAGGTATCTCCCACATCATAGAATTCGATGCCGGGCAGGGTGTTCTCGCGGTTATAGGTCAGGCTGTTTCCCATCACTTCGATAAAGGGCATCTGCTGCAGGACTGGCGAGTCCTTGATGACGGTTTCCGCCACGCCGCGCATTAACATGTCGTTTGATAATTTAGATGCCTCGGTTAAAGTTAAAGCCATTTCTTTTTCTCCTTTTTTTGATTATTAATATTTTCTGTGTCAGTTGTTAGCACCCTCATCAGTCTCGTTTCACTCGACAGCTTCCCCCAGGGGAAGCCGTTTTTTGTCCCGACTGGTCGGGATGTCATCCCAATCGTGATGACGGATGAGGGCTGATATTCATGCCTGATGCCGATGCGACCTGATGTGCTGTTTCTCCCCACCCTCCAGATCCTTCAGTCACCCCTCGTGACTTCAGGATGACAGTCGGACTATTCGGGAAAGATTGCTTCGCCTTCTCGCCATAAAGGGGACTTACGCCTTTGGGAATGGACTCCTTGCAATGGCATCTTATTATTTTCTCCCCATGGCGTACTTGATTTTCTCGATGGGGGATAGGCCTGAGATATCCAATTCGCCCCTGACCGGTGCGCCGCCGGGGATGCGTGCGGCGGATATTTCGCCCTCCAGTCCCTGCCTGATTTTGTTAACCAGTAGTTTGGCGCTCATCAGGGAATTGTCGATTTCCTCGATGCTGTTGCCGCTGATAAGTTCTGCCGGTATTTCCGTATTGTTCGCGCTAATCAAATTACGGTAGCTGTTAACGGCAATCGAGAGACTGTTTCCCGTCTCTTTTTGCTGTTTGGATATTTCGGTCAGCTTCTGCTCCAGCATGTTGATTTTCAGTTCTTTTGCGGTAGCTTCCTTCTCGAGTTCGCCGACTTTAGTTTTCAAACCGTCCAACTCGTTTTCGCTGCCATTTTCCTCCTGCGGTTTCGTATTCTCTTCCGGCGTCATCGTTTCTGCTTCCAATTCAAAACCTCCGTATCTTAAATTCCTTCCGCTGTCGTATTAATGGCTGCTCTCTCACGCGGCTTTGCGGCAGCAGTTTTGGTATTGTTATCGCTATTCATCTTCAATATGGCAGCTCTCTCTTCAAGCCAGCCGGCAAACTCGGTTTCGGGTGATGTGATGCCGATTTGCGACATGGCGGTGCGCCGCGAATGAATGCCGTTTTGCACCAGTATCTGCTCGTTGGCAACCAGCCCTGACATATCGCGCGGCAGTACCGGGCTCCATACCATTTGCAGAATATAATCGCCGAAGTCCTGCCCCGTATATTTCGAGGCCAGTTTCAGGATTAACCTGTTGCGCTCGCAGTAGGTGCTATTGCGAATCAGCCTCTTGCGCCAGACCTTTTGAAGTAGCGGCTGCATCTCGATTTCCAGCGCCACGCCCGATGTGTTGCCGGAGGTATTGCCGAAGGTGGCGCGCGGCGATTCTCCGAGGTCGTGCAGGGTGCGGTAGAGCAGGTCTATGTATTCGATGTGCAGGTTTACTCCGCCGCCCTGCAATAAATCCAAAAGATAGGCCTTGGCTTCTTCGGGAATATTCCAGACCGCTCCCGGGCTGACAGCGATATCCTCCGATTCTTCCACGTTTTCCAGCACGGCGATGGGGTTGCCGGATAGCTCCAGTATTCGCGAAAGCTGGCTCATGGCACGGTTTAGTTCGCACTGCGGCTCTGCCAGTTGCGTGATATCGGATTTTCCCCAGAACTTTTTCGGTTCGCGCAGATTGGGGAAAATCACGAACGGGATAAAGCCGTAGGGATTGGCTTTTTTCTCGATGAGGTTATTATCCAGCCATAATTCGAACAGGCCGTCAGTCCACAGCTCGACAATCCTGGCCGTCTTTCCCGCCGGTTTGATGCCGTAAAGTAAGGCACTTTCATCGGCTGTCAGGTTGTATTTTGAAGCAACGCGCCATATTTTAGAGGTGTCATCTCCCATCCACCAGGCATAGATGCCGGATACATCGGGGGCAGTCACACGTACGCGTTTGTTTGGCGTATCCCAGGTTACCTTATAGCAGGCGTCTCCCAGAATGGCGCAATCGGTTTCGGTGTCGAAGTCCAGTTGCTCAAGGTTATTATCGGCATATACCTGTTGCAAGACCTTTTCCGCTTTTATTGCCTTGCCGCGCGCTTCTTCGCAGTTTTCTGACGCATCCACTTTGCAGTGTGCGCCTGCCATCATATAGGCGGTTACCTTGTCGATAACCGCCCGCGCATAATTGAAGGAAAGCTGTTTTTCGCTGCGGATGCTGCGGCTTTGCCACTGGCTACCGTTATAGAAATCCAGCATCTGGCGGTAATTACGGATACGTTCCAAATCCAGTTGTTCCAGCTGAGAAGGATTAAAATTATCGTTTGCCATAGGTCTCCTTTAATATAGTAAATCCTGTTCTTTAAAAATCTACTTTGAATTCCCTTTTCTGCTGGGCATTACTTCCCTCATCAGTCTCGTTTCACTCGACAGCTTCCCCCGAGGGAAGCTGTTTTTAGTCCCGACTGGTCGGGATGACAGCCCGATAAATCGGGATCAGGATGACAGTGAACACAAATTTGCAGGGACAGGTATTGCCCGTTTGATACAGGCGGACGACCATTGGTCGTCCCTACGTTATTTACTAATCCCTTATCGATTTTGCTATCCTCTTGTATTAATATTGCAGCCTTGTAGTACCATAGTTTTCAGCCTTGTTTTAGCGCCCTTTGAATGGTGCGGATGCTCAATTTAAAAATGTGCGCCAGTTCTTTAACGCTCTTCTTTTCATGCTCGAACAGGCGGGCGATTTCGCCGTTTCTCTGTGCCATAAGCAGCCTGCGTTTACCGCCCGGTTGCTCAAAAATGCACTCCGGGAAAGGGCAATTCAGGCAGGAATCGGCCAGTTCGCAGCCTTCGTCGCGGTAGTGGCAGTGTTCGGGGAGTAAATCCAGCTCAGCATCAAGCGGTGATTCCATTTCCATTGCTTACAACTCCGTTTTCGATTCCTTCAGCTCATATCCTGCCGAGTGATATAAAAATAGCACATATGTTCTAATAAGGTCAAGGGTATTTTGTCATATCCGCTATAGTAAAAAATATTATCCTGATGGTACTAACTTTTCGTATATAAAAACGTTATAAAATACGAATGAATTAGCTTGACAAAAATGTTGTATCAGTCTATCCTAGATAACAATATAAAGAATATAACTTGTCAAGGCTAAAATAGGAAATTATTTAGGGGAGGAAATTAGTGAAAAAAGGAATATTACGAACGCTGGGAGTGATTGTTACCCTGGCGTTGATGCTGGTTTTAGTTCCGGCTTCAATTGCTTCGGCGGCAATTGTCAACAGTTTAACAGTAATTAATACGCAAGGTACTTTAGCGACCAACCCTTATCTTGGACTGGCTAAAGGGCAGGTCGGAGACAGATTTTCTTTTACATTGTTAGGCAGCGTTAGTACAAATTTTACCCTTTATTTCTCCAATCAGAAAGCTATAGAAGGTGAACATATCGGAACCAAGGTCACCACTTATAAGCAATGGGAAGGGGTTGCTCTAACCTCGGGCGGTGGTAGTGTGCAGATTACTACTCTTACAATACCGGGTAGTCTTACAGATGGCCCTGTTAATTTGACCAGTCTGCATGGCGGTATTTATTATTTTTATGTAGTTGAATATCATCCAACTGAAGGTTCTGTAGCAGCCTATAGTGATACAAAGATACTTAAGGTCGCAGAGTTTGAAATTGTTGGAATAGCGGATGCAGAAATTGATAAAACTACCGGTAAGGTTGGAACTGTTGTTACTGTGAGCGGTAGCGGTTTTGCACCCAACGAGTATATTATAATTAATTATTATCATACCACAACAAATTATGCTACCATTGATACTATTTTTTCCGGCAGCGACCAAGTTGCCGCTAATGGCACATTCCAACTGGGCTTTGCCATTCCTGAAAGCGTAAATGGAAAGCATAATATAGTGGTTCAGGGAGAAAGTTCGCGCGCCAGCGAAGCTTTTGAATTTACCGTCACCCCATCTGTTACGCTAAGCAAAAGCAGCGGACAGGGGGGGGATACCGTAATAATTTATGCCAAGGGTTTTTTGAGAAGTAGTGATGTAGACATATCTATCGGGGGCATAAAACTTGATGTCGATGATTCTACCTCTGTCTCAGATAAAACTGACACTACAGGTAGTTTGACATATATCGTTACTATCCCTGCTTCTTTAGGCTCCGGTACTTATGATGTTTTAGTAAGAGATGAAACAACAAGTTCAGTCAGTGCTACTACTCCGTTTGAAATTACTTTAAATTCCGTTCTTACGTTAAGTCACAGCACCGGAAATGTCGGGGATACTTTGACGGTCACCGGAACCAATTTCTCGCCCAGTACCAGTGTTGCTATCCTGTTCGATACGCAAACTGTGGCCACAGTTACGACGAATGCACAGGGTAGTTTCAGTCAACAAATCACAGTTCCGGCTACAACATGCGGCGTGCATCTTATTAAAGTAGGGACCATTCAACAGAACTACACGATTACATCTAAGATGGCTTTGGATACAACTCAGGGGATTGCCGGTACAACCGTTACGGTAACCGGAAACGGTTTTGCCGCAGGCACGGCAATTACAGCCAAATTTAATGGCGCTGCTATAGTTCTTACTTCCGCGGTTACCGATGCCACCGGCAGTTTCACCACCAGTTTTGTTGTTCCTGCCGTTGCAGCCGGTACCTATGTTGTTGAAATAACGGCAGGCAATGCTTTAACCGCCAATTTCACTATAGTAGATGCCTCGATAACGCTGGATAAAAACAGCGGGGAAGTCGGTGACACGATTACGGTTACGGGCATCAATTTCGGTTCTTCCAAAGCGATAACGCTGACTATCGACGGAGTAGCGGTAGCCGCAACTCCTACGCCGCTTGCATCAAGTGCAACCGGCGGTTTTACGGCTAGTTTTAACATTCCGATTATTGCCGGCGGCCTTCATACACTGTCTGTTACTGATGGTACTACCACAAAAACGGCACAGTTTACCGTTACAGCTAAAGCATCACTGGATGTTGTAACAGGGCCTGTTGGACAGTCTGTCACAGTTACCGGTAGCGGTTTTACGGCCAATTCTCCGCTGACAATAACCTTTAACGGTGTTAGCGTTGTAACCGGATCACTTACCGCTAACGGTTACTTTAATAATGCTACCTTTACAGTTCCTGCCAGCGGCGGCGGCGCAAAAACAGTTGTAGTAAGCGATGGTACCAATTCCAAACAGTTAACATTTACTATGGAAACAACTGCTCCGACAAAGCCGGCTCTGACATTACCCTTGAGCGCCTCCAAGGAAAAGGGAGTTGTTACTTTCGACTGGACAGATTCGACCGATGCCAGTATGCCTGTAACATACACCCTGCAGATTGCTACCGATAGCGGCTTTGCCAATATTGTACTCAATATGGCAGGTTTAACAGCCTCTACCTATACTATGACCGAAGCCCAGAAGTTAGCCAAACTGCCCGATGGCGGTTCGTATTACTGGAGAGTAATAGCCAAGGACGCGGCCAACAACTCCGTTAACAGCGATGTCAGCACATTTGTAGTCGGCGGCGGAATGCCCGGCTGGCTGATGTGGGTCTGGATTGGAATCGGTGTAGTGGTGGTCTTTGTATTCGCGATATGGCTGGGCAGAAGGCTGGCCTACAGCTCTTACTAGAGTTTACCCCAGTCAGCTTAATCAATTCGATATTCGTTACCCCCTCTGAAAATGAGGGGGTAACTTTTTGTATACCGCACCGTCATTGTCAGGAATCCTATGGCATTGTCATGCTGAATTCGTACATTAGCTACGCTAAGTATAAATGGTGGTCGAATGAAGCATCTGGTGTGGGGTGGTTATTAATGCGTTTTCGCATGATGCTGTGGACGCGAGTCTGCTATTTCTCCCCACCCACCAGTTCCTTCAGTCACCCCCTGTGACTTCAGGATGACAGTTAGCGTATAGTCATTTTGGGTTTGTGGTGATCGAACGAAGTCCCGATGAATCGGTATTTCGTCCCGGTTTGCCGAAACTCAACATCCGGTGAGCGGTGGTAAAAGCCTTCCCCTCGGGGAAGGTGGCATTTACAAAGTAAATGACGGATGAGGGCTGATATTCATATGCATGATGCTGTGGCAACGGGCTTTCTATTTCTCCCCACCCCCCGGATCCTTCAGGCACCCCTTGTGACTTCAGGATGACAATATGGGAATACTGTCCTCCGTAGGGGCGGGCATTGCCAGTCCGCAATGTACGTATAAATGGCGGGCGACCAATGGTCGACCCTACGGATTTACGCTTATCCGCTCCCTCTGGCTTTACGCGGTGTATAGTCCTTGCCTGCCTCTACAAGTAATGCCAGGCTCATTAAAAAATCATCGTGCCCCTGAGACGCTTCGACAAAAAAATTGATGGTCTGGTTGGGGCGGTAGCTGCTTTTGGCTTTTTCCATCTGCTCCCAAAACTCCCCGTATTCTCCGGAGCCGTCGGTGGCGTACATCTTCAGCCTGCCGGAGTTAACAGCGGCCAGCAGGTTGAATCCGAGTTGTGACTTGGAACTCGACGTGAAAGTGAAAGGAACCACTCTTGCCCCGAGGGCTTTCTTTAAAAAAGAGCTTACAGTCAGCCCGATGCCGGTAGCGTCGATTACAATCCTGCGGCACTTCCATACATTTCCCAGTATATCGACCAGTTGAGGATACAATTCGGTATGCTTTTTCCCAGTCCAGCGGTAATGCTCGACAATGTTAATCTTGGGCTCCCTTTGAATCCCGTCCACTACGGAACAGTCCAGTTCCCCGATGGTAATAACCGTCGAATCCTGCTGCGGTTTCAGTCCCTTTACAATATCGGCATCCGCCGCTTCCCCTGCAATATCGATTCCGGCGATATAAGACTTTCCTTTTGGTGGCTGATGCAGGCGCGGATGCTTTCCCTGCAACTGCGCCCTTTGCTGCGCATCCAGAAAGCCGCCTCCGTCATGTATGGGGAGCAGGCAGTACTGCGTACGGAAAAGGGGATGGTTTTCACCCAGCCTTTCCCTTTCGGCTTCGATATATGTAAGATAATCAGGATTGTATTTAGCAACTTCCTGCCAGTCGAAGCGGAAGTGCCTTTTGATGCCGTCTTTACGTTCCAGTTTCAGGTTGTGCTGCTTGATCTCCTCCAGCAGGGTAGAATCGTCCCACGCTGTCCCATAGTGCACGGTGGTGACGTTAGTGGTGCTTCCCATCGGCTTGAAATCCTTGCTGTATTTTTCCTTGCTGACATCCTGCGATTCGTCGATTTCCAAAAGAATATGGGCAGTGTTGCCGACCACATTTGCCGATTCCTCTGCGGAGAGAAATACGGCGCGGCAGTTGCCCAGCCTGATGATGTATCCCTGTTCAGCCGTCCAGATGTCTCCAAACCCTGCATCGTTCAACCCGTCCTTTAAGCGCGTCATTGAAATCAAGGCCTGCGGCTTGAAGGTGGGGGCGCATTTTATCAGGTTCTTGGAGCTTGACATAAATAGCGTCAATAACAACAATTCAAGCTGGGCCGAAAGCTCGTTTTTACCGCCCTGGCGCGCAATCTCCACCGAAAAGGTAATGCCTTTATGGTGAAAAATGCTGTCCAGTACGGCAACGGCGATTTCTTTTTGGTAGGGGCGCAGCCTATTTATCAAAAAGCTTCCCGATGGTGATACCCAGCGGCAGGGCAACATCCTTCAAAACATTAGAGATAGCTTCTTTCAGACCGGCCTTATCTTCCTTGCCGATGTTGTATTTAGTCCTTACCAGCCCGGCAAGCGTCGTCAAAGCCTTCATAACCAGTTCTATGTTTTCGGGGTCGTGCCTTAAAACGGATTTGATTTTAGTTCTAAGCAGGGCTATTTCATCATCGATGCCGTAAACATCGGTTGCCTGCTCGAAGTCGTTTTGCTCGTCTTCGTCCAGAACGCGCGAATAAAAGCCGTGCTTGCGCGCATACTGGTTGCCTGCCGGTGCGCCTCTTCCTGTTCTCTGGGTCATCTCTTTTCTCCTGTGCATCAATTAATTAAAGACAGATAGCGGGTAATGTTGCGAATTTTATCTGTCATTGCTCATAATAGCACATATGTTCTGATAATTATATAAGATATTGTCGCCATTTTGTGACTTTTATCTATTACAGGGTATTTTTGTTGTTGTATAATAGGGTTATATACAGAAATGTATAAATTAATCATGGAGGTTGGAAAATGAAGATTATTACCCTTTGCGGCGAGAAGAGTTGCTGCCCCGTAGTCAAAATAGATGAGGAAAAGGTTGAAATCGGGGAAGAGGGGAACCTCTGCGTTCTGAAAATGAGCGAATGGGAAACCCTGAAGAAGAAGATTCTGGAGAACGAAGTCTAGGTATAAACCACGATTAGGAAGGAAAGGACAGGCATAAAAACCCTGTCCTTTCTTTTTATCCACTGACTATCGTTATGAGTCTCATCCTGTCGGGACGCGGCAGGTAAACCTCATCCCCCTAACCCCCTTCTCCGATTTCAGAGAAGGGGGTAAATGCGCTCACTGTCAGGGAAAATATGGTACTTTCCCTCTTTGGAAAAGAGGAGTGAGGGAGATTTGATGCATATTGCTCTATCTATTCCGATAGCTTGCCAAAATCCCTCTTAATCTTCCTTTGCCAAAGGGAGAGAACCGCAGAGTGGTATTTCTTGCCTCTAGAATTTGACCCTGTTAGCCGCAATAGCCTATAATCCATAGATAAAAATAAAGCAAGAACAAAAAAATATGAGCATTTTAGAACAACTGGAAAATTTAAAAACACAGGCCATTACTGAACTGGCCGCCGTAGACGAAAACAAAAAGCTCGACCTGTGGCGCGTTCAATACATGGGCAAAAAGAGCAGGCTTAACGAAGTCCTGCGCGGGCTGGCGGCACTATCTATCGAAGAAAAGAAGACCGTCGGCGCTACTGCCAATCAGCTTAAACTCGACCTCGAGTCCGCCTTGAAAGAGAAAGAGCTGTCGCTGGGCGAAAAAATTACCTCCGCCAAAGGTGAGGAAGCCATCGATATTTCTCTGCCCGGCCGCAAGCCTCCGGTGGGGCAATTGCACCCGATTTCACAGGTTATCGACGAAATGTGCCGCATCTTTGTTTCAATGGGTTTTCAGGCGGTTGAAGGCCCCGAAGTGGAATGGGATTACTACAACTTCGATATGCTGAATATCCCCAAGGAACACCCGGCGCGCGATAACATGCAGACACTGTGGGTGGATTACGAAAACGAAAAAGGTGAGCGCCCGATGCTTTTACGAACGCATACCTCGCCGATGCAGGTGCGCGTGATGGAAAAAATCAAACCGCCGCTGCGTATCGTCGTCCCCGGCAAGGTTTACCGCTATGAAGCCATCGATGCCACCCATATCCCGATGTTTACACAAATCGAAGGGCTGGCAGTCGACAAAGGGGTAACGCTGGCGGATTTAAAGGGCACGCTCTATGAATTTGCCCGCCGCTATTTCGGTTCGGACAGGAAAGCGCGTTTCCGCTGCGATTTCTTCCCCTTTGTGGAACCGGGGGTGGAAATGTCCATCGAATGTATCGTATGCAAAGGGGCCGGCTGCCGTTTATGCAGTAACAGCGGCTGGCTTGAAATACTGGGCGCCGGTATGGTGCATCCAAAAGTGCTTGAGGGTGTCGGCATCGATTCAAGCGTATATTCCGGTTTTGCCTTCGGCATGGGGCTGGAGCGCATACCGATGCTGCGCTACGGCATCGACGATATCCGCATGTTCTATGGCGGCGACCTTAGATTTTTGAGGCAGTTTTAATTATGAAAGTACCTGTTAAATGGCTTAAAGACTACGTAGATATCGATTTATCTCCCAAAGAACTGGCGCACGCACTGACGATGTCGGGCACCGAATCCGAAGCCAGATATCTCGGCGAAAGCTGGGAAGGCGTGATTATCGGGCAGATTGCCGCCATCGACCCCCACCCCAACGCCGACAGATTAAGGCTGGCTACCGTTAATACCGGCAGCGGCATGCAGACGGTGGTCTGCGGCGCGCCCAACCTGACTATCGGCGATAAAATCGCTTACGCTTCGGTCGGCGCCAACCTTATCGACGGGCACACAGGTGAAAAGTCTATCCTTAAACCGGCCAAGATTCGCGGAGTCGAATCCTGCGGCATGGTCTGCTCCGAAATGGAGCTTGGCATGTCCAAAAATCACGAGGGAATTCTGGTGCTGGCTAATGATGCTCCGCTGGGAAGGCCGCTGGCCGAATTTCTATCCGATATAATACTGGATATCGATGTTACTCCCAACCGCCCCGATTTGCTTTCGGTTATCGGGGTGGCGCGCGAAGTGGCTGCTATCACCGGTAAAAAGGTAAAAATACCCGATTTGGCATATGAAGAAGCCGGGGAACCAATCGAAAAGCAGGTTTCCATTGCAATTGAGGATGCCGATTTATGCCCCCGCTACTCCGCCAGCCTGATTTCAGGTGTTAAAATAGGGGAGTCGCCGGAATGGTTGAAGCAAAGGTTAACCGCTTGTGGCTTGCGACCCATCAGCAATATCGTCGATGTTACCAATTACGTGATGTTCGAATACGGCCAGCCGCTGCACAGCTTCGATTACGATAAAATCAAGACCAAGAAAATTGTTGTCCGCCGCGCCAAAAACGGCGAGCTGATGCAAACACTGGACGATGTCGAGCGCAAGCTGACCGATAACACGCTCATGATTACCGACGGTGAAAAATCGGTAGCCATTGCCGGTGTTATGGGCGGAGCCAACAGCGATATAACCGATAACACTGCAACGATACTTTTGGAATCCGCCAGTTTCAATGCCGCCGGCATACACTATACCAGCCATAACCTGAAGCTGGTCAGCGAGGCCAGTATGCGTTTTGAGAGGGGTATACGCCCCGATTTGACTGTATATGCTTTAAAGCGCGCCACCCGGCTTATTTTGCAACTGGCGGGAGGATGTGCGGCCAAAGGCATCGTCGATGTTTATCCGCAGAAGCAGGAACGCAAGTCCCTCAATCTGCGTTCAAGCGAGATTAAACGTATTCTGGGTGTCGAGTTTGGCGAAGAACAGGTAGTAAATACACTTACCGCACTGGGTTTTGAGGTCGATATCTATCCCGAATCTGAATATATGGTAAGGGCTCCTTACTGGCGCAGCGATATCAATATCGAAGTGGATTTAATCGAAGAGCTGGCGCGTATTATCGGCTATGAAAATATTCCCACTACGCTGCTTAGCGGTTCGATTGCTCACCAGGAGCCGAATTACATGATGGATTTAAAGAGCCGGGTCAGGCAGACGCTGGTCGGTTTCGGTTTCGACGAAGTAATTACCTATTCTTTGACCAACAGGGAAGCGCTGGCAAAAGCTTATGCTTCGAATACATTACATAAAGAACCCTTGAAGCTCGATAATGCCATGAGCGCTGATCAGGAATACCTGCGCACCAATTTGAGGAGCGGGCTTCTTTCCGTGCTTGAATCTAACTTAAGGCATGAAGAAGGGCCGATACGCATCTTCGAACTCAACCGCATCTATATCAAGCGCGAAAACGACCTGCCGGAGGAACCGGAGATTGTGTGCGGTTTAATGTACAATCCCGAGCAGGAAAAAGTGTGGCCGGTACACACCCCGCCGTTCGATTTCTTTACGGTTAAGGGTATTATTGAAAGCCTGCTCTCATCGCTCAATGTCAAAGCGGATTTCCGCGAAACTGACGATGACAGCCTGCGTCCCGGCTACCAGGCAGAAGTAATCGTAAATGGCAGTAAAATAGGTGTTATCGGGGAAATACACCCCAAAGTGAAGGCCGCTTTCGACATTACGGAAAAGGTTTATATGTTCGAGCTGAACGTCTCAACGCTTTTGCCGTCTGCTTTAAAGCGCAGCGGTTATAAATCTATAGCGCGCTTCCCGTCGGTTATCAGGGATATCGCGCTGGTGCTGGATAACAACGTTACTCACAAGCAGGTAGTTGACATCATAAGTAAGTTCTCACTGGTAAATGAGGTAACCCTGTTCGATGTTTACAGCGGCAAGCAGGTGGAAGCCGGCAAGAAGTCATTAGCCTACAGGCTGATTTTCCAGTCTGCCGAGCATACTTTAACGGATATTGAAGTTGATAAAGTTCTGGAACAGATACTCAAAAAGCTTGAAGGCGCGCTGGGAGCAAAGCTGAGAGCTTAACAGTCAACTGTATTAATGGCATAACTATCGCCCTGTCGATTTTCGGCGGGGCGTTTTTGTTTATTATAAAATATGATGTTATTAAATTATAGAGTAAAAAGTTAGATGTATCATTTTAATTTAAAATTCAAGAAAACATTGAATAAAACGTCATATAATGCTAGTATATATTATACAGTAATGATATATTGCAATATAATAATGCAGTTGTAGCTGAGGTCATCGAATGGAAAATATGCGAAGCATCATCTCTGATAATATCCGCTATTATCGAGAAAAATTGAAGCTTTCTCAACAATGTTTAGCTGATACAGTTGGTTTCCAGTCTCACCAAACAATTTCACAAATCGAAAAAGGGCAAAGAGAAATTAAAGCGTCCGAACTCTATAATATCGCTAAAGCCCTGCACATAGATACATCTCTATTGACTAAATCTCCAGACCATAGGAAAGAAAATGTGGTAATCTGGCGCAAGACTCCTGTAAACGATAAGGAAAAAGAGGAAGCACAATTTATTCAAAGATGCAGGCAATATTCTTTACTTGAGAGATTATGTAAGTTTCCTACTAATGATAAGCTTCCAAAATACGATGTTAACCTTTTAACAATGACGTATAATCAGGCAAAACATCTCGGTTCGGAAATCAGGGAAAAACTTGCTTTGGGATCATGCCCAGCTACATGTATATCCAGAGTGCTTGAAGATAGTATGAACGTAAAGATTTGGTATAGCGAATTGGGGAATGGTGGTTCTGCTGCTTCATCCAAAGGTGATTTCGGCTCTGCTATACTGATTAATATAAATGAAAAGCCTTGGAGACGTAATTTTAGTTATGCACATGAGCTGTTTCATTTGATTACATGGGACGTAATTAACGATGATTTATTGAATAATAGTGTTTTAAACGACCATGTCGAAAAACTCGCTGAAGTATTTGCCTCAACGCTTTTATTACCTGAAGAAAGTTTACGTAATATATTATTCGAGTATGTGAAAAACGATATCATTGAAGAAACGGAATTAATTGAGATAGCAAGAAAATTTGATGTATCGACAGATGCTCTTATCTGGCGCATGTGTAATATGTCATTGATATCCGGAGACGTTGCGAAAAAATTAGTTGGTGATAAAAGTTTCAAAGAAATAGATAGAAAAAGCAGGGTAGATAGTTATGTGGATACACCAAAGATCCCAGAAAGATTTGTACGTTTGGCTTTTTTGGCACTGCAGAATGGGGCGATATCTCGTTCTAAAGTAGCCGAATACTTTGGTGTCAGTCTGTTAGACTTAACAGATTTCTTTACGGGGTATGATTTAGATGACACCAAAGAATATGAAACCTCTATTAATATTGCTAGATGCTAACGTAATTATCGAGCTCTACAGGCTGGGAGTATGGTCTCAGATACTAGTGCAATGTAAAGTGTTTACGACTGATTATATTGCACACAACGAATCACTGTTTTATTCTGTCAGTAATACTCATGTTCCGATTGAAATAGATAAATATATTGATAACGGCGATTTGACTATTATCGAAGCGACTGCAGAAGATATCGGCGCACTTGAAAGTGTTTTCAGTGATGATTTTTTGGAGTCTATTCATGATGGAGAAAAAGAAGCCTTGGCTTTAATTGCTGCGGGTAAACATCAAGATAGTATTTTTTGTACCGCTGACGGCCCTGCTATTAAAGCGTTAGTAATGTTGAATAAAGGACAAAACGGCATATCTTTAGAAGAATTACTGGCTAGAAACGGATTTGAAAAACAGGCATCCAATGTTAGTACCTGGTGTACCAAGAGATGGTATGGTCTGAGAGCGACCGACGGAGCTTATAACCTTATTAATCATGAAGGTTTGCGGTAATTTCTGAAATATATTTAATATTAACTTATTAGATATATCATTTACGCATTTAATACTGCTATAGTTGGAATAAAAAATGAAAAAGCATCCTTATTTATCTTTATTACTGGTGTTCCTGATGCTATTAACATCGATGCTGTGTGCTTGTACTTGTGGTTCGGGTTTCATTAAAAACGGGATAGAGTTCAATTCATCCACTAAAATGTCGATGATTTACGAAGAATTCACCGGGTACAAGCAGACGCATATCGATGTCGAGGCGGGCAAACCGGTAGAGGTGATTGTCAGTATCGTTACCGAAAAGGGTATAATCGATGCCTATATTGCCAAAGATAACGATATCGCCGACAGCAGTTACGAGGGAAACGATATCCCTACCTCTTCATTTACGGTAACCCTTACGGAAGCGGGGCGGTATACTTTACGTGTCGATGCCGACAAGCATACCGGCAGCTATTCTTTTTCGTGGGGAGACTAGAATCATACATGAATTCAAGTCACATAGGGGATTAGCAAGACATTTTTTTTATTGCCTGATATAATGAAAAGGGACTGGCATATTTTTATGCTTGTTCCTTTTTCAATGCGGAGAAGCCACTCATTTGAGTGGCTTCTCCGTTTATACATTGATTTCACTGTTATTTTGGGGTTATTCTTCGAACTCGGTGCCGCACTCGTGGCAATAGCAATCGTCCTCGGCAACCAGGGCTCCGCATTCATCGCAGGTAATTGTTCTCTCGTCTTCTTTTTTCTTGGGCTCGATCTTTTTCTCTACCGGCGGGGTATAAGAGGCGCCGGCTGCTCCCATACCGATACCTATAGCCAGCCCGATGATGCCGATTTTCATCCAGAGTTCATAATCCGGGTTTCCTGATAGAAAACCGCCGACAACACCGGCTACCACACCCCACATAGCGAAAGTAGTGATTTTTTTACTGCCGATGATGAAACCCAGGGTAACGTTGACAATTAGTCCGATTAAAAGCCATCCCAGTATCCATAGCCAGGTATTTTCCTCCTCCATTGTCTGGAGATAGGCGAAAAGAACCCCGGCAATGCCGATTCCGATTCCCCCGACCAGAGAGGAAATGATAATTTTTCGCATTTTAGAAAACATATTCAACCATCCTTTTTTGTTCTGTTAAAGTTATCTCTATAATATTTAGCAGTAAAGGCAGCTATAATCTGTTCGTTTTTAGTTGTCTTCCAGCATTTCTTTAATTTTAGCAACCGCTTCTTCTAGCGGAACCAGTTCCGCTTTCTTTTCCGAGCGCCACTTTACCTCGATACAGCCTTTTTCCAGCGAGCGCGGGCTGACCGTGATACGTAAAGGAATACCAAATAAATCCGCGTCATTGAATTTAACGCCGGTGGATTCGCTGCGGTCATCGTAGAGCACTTCCATTCCCATTTCTTCCAGTTCTTTATAAAGGCTTTCAGCTTTTTCAGAAACTTGCGGATTCTCTAAATACAACGGGCACAGGTAAACGCGGTAGGGGGCAATATTTTTCGGCCAGATGATACCTTTGTCATCATGATTAATTTCAATGGCGGTAGCCATCAGCCTGCCGACACCGATGCCATAGGAGCCCATTACAATTGGTTTTGATTCACCGTTGGCATCGATATAATAGGCCCCCATTTTCTCGCTCAGGAAAGTCCCCAGCTTGAAAACATGCCCCACTTCCACTCCGCGCGTTGCCAGCAGGTTGGCGCCGCATTTTATGCAGCCGTCTCCGGCCGCCGCCAGCGCAATATCGGCCATTATATCGGCTTTGAAATCGCGCGGGTAATTGACGTTTTTGATGTGGGTATCGTTTTTATTGCCGCCGGCTACGAAGTTGGTTCCTGAAGCCACCGATTCATCGGCAACAACTTTTATTCCCTTTAAACCGACGGGAGAGGCAAATCCGGCAGTGATACCGGCAGCCGTAACCTCTGCTTCGGTAGCCAGTCGCAAATCGAGGCAATGCAGCAGGTTTTTTAGCTTCACTTCATTGACTTCCACGTCTCCGCGGATGCAGACAAAAACAAATTCATCGTCGGCCATATAGAAAACGGCTTTTATGGTATTAACAGGGTTGGTTTTTAGGTAGCGGCATACATCGTCGATGGTCTTGCAGCCGGGAGTAAAAACCTCTTCCATCGGCAGCGCTGCGCTTGTATCGGCTTTGGCTTTAACGCTCTTTGCTTTTTCAGCGTTGGCAGCCTTGCCGCAGCTTTCGCAGTAGATGATTTCATCCTCACCCATTTCAGATACGGCCATGAACTCGTTGGAATCCTTGCCGCCGATGGCGCCGCTGTCGGCTTCAATCATAATTACCGGCAAACCGCACCTCGAGAAGATGTTCTTGTAGGCTGCGACCATCTTTTGATAATTGATGTCCAGCCCATCGACATCCATATCGAAGCTGTAGAGGTCTTTCATGACGAACTCACGCACGCGTATCAGCCCGCCGCGGGGACGGGGTTCATCGCGGAACTTGGTCTGGATTTGATATAACAGTAATGGCAAATCGCGATAGCTCTGAACGCTGCGCCCGACTAAATCTGCAACGACCTCTTCGTGGGTGGGACCCAGCGCCAGTTCGCGCTCCTTGCGGTCGGAAAGACGGAAAAGGTTTTTTCCGAAGCTGACGCCTCTGCCGGATTTCTCCCACAGTTCGATGGGTTGCAGCACCGGCATACAGATTTCCTGCCCGCCGGCCTTATTCATCTCGTCCCTGATAATGTCTTCAATTTTACGCAGTGAGCGCAGCGCCATCGGCAGGTACGTATAAACACCCGCCGTAAGCTGGCGAATCATTCCTGCCCTCAGCATTAACTGATGGCTTATGGTATCGGCTTCCGCCGGAATCTCTCTCTGTGTTTTTCCGAATAACTGTGATAGGCGCATAGGGTTTTATTTGAACTCCTTTTTAGAAATAACTATAAGAATTATGGCAATTATGCCGATTACCTGTGTGGGAATAACTGCAAAAATCGCCCCGGTTAATGCCAGTACCCAGTTCTTTTTGTTGATGGCGAAAGAACCGCCGATGATGGATATCAGGCTTATTACCAGCATCGGGATGGCGACCATCCAGATTACGGTCAGGGGTATTCCGGCGTTCCATACGCCAAATGAAGACATAACTTCTTCGGCTATTTCCGCGCCGAAAGCGACGCTGACGGTAATCACGAAAGCCGTAGCGATAATGCCGACAATCCCCGAGAAGATGCTCAGTATTCCCGCAGTTAACGGCATCCAGCCATAGGATGGCTGCTGGTCTTTTTCTATCGTCTGTTCTTCCATTTGATTGTTATTATAAACTATCAGATATGAATTAAACCACATTACGTTGAATTATGCCAGTCCCCGATAAAAAAATTCATATACTTTTTATAATACTATAGTAATGGTTTTGTGGCTGAGTGTTCAAATCTTACTATTGTAGGATTGACATAAACGTGATTTAACGTTAAAGTGGAATCTGAATTATATTTTTACAAATCCTATACGCATTACCTGCGATTCTGTTTAAATCAAATATTTGTTTATTTTACTGCGAAGGTGAGTTTATGTCCTGCGGTTCCTTTGCCACATCGATTAATTGCATAGATGGGAGAGTGCATTTACCTATTATTGCCTGGCTGCGTGCACAATATGATATCGAATATGTAGATATGATTACAGAGTACGGGCCGGATGCCATCCTTTCCAGGGGTGACGACATGTTGTGTTATGCCTCTATAAAAAGACGTGTCGAATTATCGGTAAAGCAACACGCTTCGAAGCTGGTGGTTGTCTCCGCTCACTACAACTGTGAAGTTAATAACGGGGACAGGGAAAAGGTATTCACCCAGATACACCTGGCTGTCAGAAATGTGAAAAACTGGAACTTGGGAGTGGATGTTCTCGGATTGTGGGTTGATGAAAAATGGCACGTTCACGTTGTATAAGGCAATTTAGAGTATCCTTCTGATTATATTACCGTAGGGGCGACCATTGGTCGCCTGCACACAGTTAGAAATTCGAGTCAAATCCCCTTTGATTCTCCTTTTCCAAAGTGGGAGAACCTGTTTATTTATAATGTAAAACACGAACAAATTATTCGTTATAATAGTGCCAGTCATCAAAGAGAAAAAGACTTGACATAATGGTTATTTCTCCCTTTGCAAAGGGAGATTGAGAGGGATTTTATAGAGATTATCTTTTCGAGGACGACGCAGGAGGACGCGGCAGTCTCTTCCGGTGATTATTTGTAATAATAAGCGCGAAACTGGGTAATTAAGCGGCATTGTAGGGATTGCTTCGCCCCGATAAATCGGGGACTCGCAACGACGGTCCTAATTGTCATCCTGAGTGTAGCGAAGGATCTGAATGCAATTCGATAAGACTCATAGCGATAACTCTTAGACTCTTCGCTTTGCTCAGAGTGACAGGTTAGTGTGCCTGTCGTTTTAAAAGCGTAGGGGCGACCATTGGTCGCCCGCGATTATTATTTATGTCCCCTCATCAGTCTCATTGCATTCGACAGCTTCCCCAAGGGGAAGCCTAAAAACGCCTTCCCTCGGGGGAAGGTGCTATCCCGACTAGTCAGGATAGCGGATGAGGGATATTAAGGCTCGAACCCCTCCACCTCTCTCATCAGCACATCCACGAAGTCCTTTTCATCAATAACACAGATTTTTTCACCCTTCTTGAAAAGCACTCCCTTGCCTTTGCCGCAGGCGATGCCGATATCGGCGTCTTTGGCTTCGCCGGGGCCGTTGACGACGCACCCCATCACGGCAACCTTAATCGGTTTATTGACCTTAGCCAGTCTTTCCTCGACCTGTTTAACAATCTCAATCAGGTTAACCTCGGTTCTGCCGCAGGTAGGGCAGCTGACCAGTGCCGGGCTGTATTGTCTCAGGTTAAGACTCTTCAGTATCTCGTAAGCGGCAATTACTTCCTCTACAGGGTTGGCGGAAAGCGAGACACGTACGGTATCCCCGATGCCTGAATACAGCAACAGGCTGATGCCGCAGGCGCTGCGGATAATGCCGCTTTTAGGGGGTCCCGATTCTGTAATCCCGATATGCAGCGGGTAGTGTATTTTTGTTGCGATATCCTGATAGGCTTCTATGGTGGTCGGAATGTCGAACGCCTTGAGCGAAACCTTGATTAAATCGAAATCCAGGTCTTCAAGCAGTTTGATATGGCGTATGGCGGCAACGACCATCTTTTGGGCTGTGGTGAGTTTTGGGTCGAGGTCCTGCGGGAGGCTGCCCCCGTTAACGCCGATACGAATGGGAATTTCCCTTTCCTTAGCTGCTTTAACAACGGCGGCCACTTTATCCGCTTCGCTGATATTGCCGGGGTTGAGGCGCAGCCCATCCACCCCCGATTTGATTGATTCCAGAGCCAGTCGATAGTCGAAATGTATATCCGCGATAAGCGGTATCTTGATGCCCTTTTTAATCTCAGACAGGGCTTCGGCAGCCTGCATATCGGGCACTGCCGAGCGGATGATTTCACAGCCGCATTCTTCCAGTTCTTTAATCTGCCTGACTGTTGCTTTAACATCCCGCGTATCGGTCTTGGTCATCGATTGCACGATTATGGGCGCATTTCCACCGACGGTGACATCACCGATTCTGATTGCTTTTGAAATCCTGCGCTGTATCATCTTGTTCTATCCTTTATTCGCCTATTATACGCCCGATATCCTGGAAAGTGATAGCGACCATCAGCAGAATAAGCAGTGCAAAGCCGAGAAAGTGTATTTTGCCCTCGGTTTCCGGCGACACCTTTTTACCGCGGCGAATCCACTCCAAAAGCACGAATATGATTCTGCCGCCGTCTAAAGCCGGCAGGGGCAGCAGGTTGATAATGGCAAGGTTAAGGCTGAAGAAAGCTGTCCATTCCAAAAGCGGGCTGATGCCTGCCCGTGCTACCTCTCCGGTAATCTGTGCGATGCCGACCGGCCCGACTAAATCTGCCGTGGTACTGGTGCCGATAAACATACTCAATATGCCGTTTTTAAAAAGCACCATCGTTTCAAACATTTCAACGGTACCCTTTTTAAGTGCCATCCACGGATTGTAGCTTTGTTTAACAATAGCAGCGTCTTCCGTCCGGATGGCAAAACCGACCGAGCCTTCACCCGAAGGAGGGTTCCACCTTGGAACTACGGTTACCGTTTCCTTTGAGCCGTCAGTGCGCTCCAATAGTATATCCATTTCGTTTCCGAGGTACATTTGTATATAGCGGCTGACATCGGCGGTGTTGTTGATGGTCTTGCCGTTTATTTCAAGTATGTTATCGCCGGCCACGATTCCGGCCATTTCTGCCGGTGAGTCGGCGACCACTTCGGCAACACTGACATAACCGGTAACGGTATCGTGCGGAATCATAAAAGCAATCGTTAAAAGCAAAAAGGGCAGTATGAAATTCATAATAGAGCCGGCGCTGAGTACCAGTAGCCTTTTGGGAATGCTTTTGCTGGCCAGGCTGCGTTCTATGTTCGGGTCTTCCTCTCCGGCCATCTTGGTAAAACCGCCCAGAGGTACCCAGTTTAACGAATACTCGGTCTCACCGTGTTTAACGGCGATAATGCGCGGCGGAAAGCCGATGCCGAACTCGTCGACCCTGACGCCGCAGGCCTTGGCGGTGGCAAAATGCCCCAGTTCGTGTGCAATCACCACTATTGCCAGCACGAAAAAGAAGGCGGCCAGTGTTGTCAGTGTACCTACGCCGGGAATGACGATGTCGGAACCGGCAAGTTCGTAAGCTATCAAGGCAATGATTGCCATCAGGAAATAGGCCACTGTGGCAACAAGAACTACCATCAAAGGCAGTTCCCGCCGGTTGAAAATGTTAAATTTATATATCAGAGCTGCCACTGTAACGATTAACAGCAGCACCAGAAAAGCAATCAATATATTCATTAATTATTTAAACTCCCTGCAAAATCAATCGCCGTTTTTCTTGCCCAGTCATCAGCGGCATAAATATCTTCCAGCGTCGGACGTTTGATATTCTTGTGTTTTTCCAGTGTTGCGGCTATCAGTTCCGCGATATGGTTAAACTTTATTTTATGAGCTAAAAAGAGCGACACGGCAACTTCATCCGCCGCGCAAAGCACTCCCGGTGCAGTTCCGCCCTCATTTCCGGCATCGATTGCCAGTTTCAGGCAGGGGAAAGCCTCCATATCGGGCTGTTCGAAATCCAGTTTTTCAATTTTAGCCCAGTCGATTCTGGGTATTTCGGGGTTATTCACGCGCTCGCGGTAGGTCAGCGCATACTGAATCGGCAGGCGCATATCGGGGATGCCCAGTTGCGCCTTGGTCGAACCGTCCGTAAACTCCACCATCGAATGGATAATGCTTTGCGGGTGTACCAGCACGCTGATATTTTCATAGGGGATACCGAACAGCCAGTGCGCCTCGATAACCTCCATTCCCTTGTTAAAGAGTGTTGCCGAATCGATAGTCACTTTTTTACCCATTACCCACGAAGGATGCTTTAAAGCCTGCTCCGGCGTTACTTCTTCGAGCTGTTTTTTGGTAAATCCGCGGAACGGGCCGCCCGAAGCGGTCAGTATTACCTTGGCGCACTTTTTATCCTCTCCCTCGAAGCACTGCCAGATGGCGCTGTGCTCGCTGTCGACGGGCAGAATAGCCGCTTTATATTTCGCTGCTTCCGGCATGATGATACTGCCGGCGGAAACCAGCGATTCTTTATTGGAAAGGGCTACGTTCTTTCCGGCCCTGACGGCTGCCAGCGTCGGCTTCAAGCCTGCGCCTCCGGGTGTGGCAACCACCACAGTATCAACCTCGGGCAGGGCAGCCATTTCCTCCATACTTATATAACGTTGATTCAAGTATTCGGTTTGGTCGTTTTTACTGGTATGAAAGAAATATTGCGGCTTGAATTCCCTGATTTGCTCTTTTAAGAGTGCGGTATTTTCACCGGCGGCCAGCCCGATAATTTTGAACCTGCCGGGCAGTGCACGCACCACATCCAGTGTCTGCCTGCCGATGGAACCGGTGGAGCCCAGTACAACCAGGTTGATTTCTAAATCATCCATAATAGTAATATCATACAACAATTAAAGAATTGAGGCTATTTAAAGTAGATAAAAAATTTATTGTATTAATTATCGTATAAGTATTGACATTCTGTTGTATAATTGAGTAAATCTTATATACCTTGTTTATCATAAAATAGTGGTAAAATAATATATATGCGTAACATTATTAAATCGCATGATTTTGTTGTTAGTATCATAGTCTTTGTTTGTACTATTGGTATTGGTTGGGGTATTTCAATGATACTCCCATCTACATTACATAATGGTATAAGTATTATCATCCTTACACTTACAATGATTATTCCTCTAATTATTTGGGATTTATTGCTTATAAAAAATAAACGGGAAATATTTCTACGGAAAGCGAGAAGAAGTAGAATGATATTTATAATTGGTATAGCATTTATTGTAATTGGCTTTGTTATGGTGATTACACAATTAAATTTCGAGAGTGAAATTCAACCGACAAACACAACAAATAGTATTACTACGACGACTACTATATCTGAAATTAACTTGCCGACTTTTTTGGATGGTAAGCAGGAACTTACTTTAAGATTGGGTATGATGAGTATGATAGGGACTGTAGCAGAGTTAATAAATGAACCTCATTATTTTAAAATAGGCGAATATAAACTAATTAATTTTTATATTAATAACCATACATTATATGCTGATACTGTGTTATATGGTGGGGATAACAGTCCTTTTGTCGAATTAAAGCAAAATGTACTTTTATCAGAGCCACAAGGATGGGATTTAAATTATGATAACAGTGCTATAGAAATTGTCGATGAAAGACAAAATCCAGTCTTTCAATTAATTTATAAATCACCATATGATATTGTTATAAATGGTTTCTTATACTATCCGAATGGATTTATATTTGTCAACGAAGATGGCCGTATGATTATGAATCCCAAAACACCTGTAGACTATTCTCTGATTCGTATTTTTAAATACCCCTCATTACAGTATCAAGGGCAACGTATAGTGCCATAAATATATATAAGCATGGAACGGCAAACATCGTGAGCCTGTCGAACCCGAAGTACCCTTTAGGGTGATAGCGGCGATGAATATGGAATTGCGTTGAGATCCTTCACTATGTTCAGGATGACAGTTCCCAGAATGTCGTTGCGAGGACGACGCAGGCGGACGAAGCAATCACTACAATTCTTTTTGATTCCCCCGCCCCGCATATAAAATACAATCTCTTATCGACTAAAAAAGCCCAGATTATAATCATGTGAGGAGAATGGCGGACGGACAATGTCCGTCCCTACAAAATTATCCTAACTAACAAACAACACTACATAATAATAGACAACAATGCCGGTAAAGACGATGCTGTCGATGCGGTCGAGGAAGCCGCCGTGGCCGGGCAGGGATTTGCCGGAGTCTTTAACACCCATATTGCGCTTGAAGAGCGATTCGAACAGGTCGCCTACCTGTCCGAATATGCTGATTACAATACCAAGCACAACGGCGATGCCGTAGTTTACCGGCAGGTCGAATAGCCATACTGCCAGTACACTGATTCCGGCGGCACCCAGCAAACCCCCCACAGCCCCTTCAACGGTCTTTTTCGGGCTGATATCGGGCGCCAGTTTATGCCGGCCCCAGGCTTTACCGA